>JBBEBL010000152.1:73833-79599 GCA_040882345.1 Chloroflexota bacterium | reverse complement strand
GGTCGGCCCCGCCTGCAACGCCGTGTGCTTCGTCGGCGTGCCCCGCTTGAGCGGGCAGCTGTCCGTGGTCCATGGGTCGATCCTCTCGCGGTCGGTTCGAAGATAGTCGGCTGCGGGTCAGTCCGCGAGTGCGGGCTGCGCGGGAGATGCGGACGCGTCGACATTCGCACAGTGGAGCACGACTTCAGCGACCCATCGGCCGGGCTCGCCGCCGCGAGCGCGAGAGCCGCGTGACCCGCATTGCTGGTGCGCCGTGGCTCCGGAGGGTGCGATGATCCGGGCGTGACCACCGCCGGCGACCGTGACGCCATCCGCAGCCGATGGGATCGCGGCGGGCTTGCAGCCGCGGTCAGTGCCGCGGTCCTGGCGATGTACCCCGGTCGAACCTCGCTCACCGTCGACGAGCTCGCGCCGCTCGACCAGTTCCACAGTGGAGGGATGACCTTCACCCGTCGTCTCGCGTCGATCGCACGGATCGCTCCGGGAAGTCGGGTGCTCGACGTCGGAGGCGGCCTGGGTGGCCCGGCGCGAACACTCGCGGCGGACCTTGGCTGCAAGGTGACCGTCATCGATCTCGCCGCGTCGTACGTGGAAGCCGGCCGGATGCTCACGGTGCTCGCGGGGCTCAGGGATCGCGTCACTCATGTGGTCGGTGACGCCCTGGAGCTCCCATTCGACGACGCCGCGTTCGACGTGGTGTGGACCCAGAACAGTGGGATGAACATCGCCGCCAAGGAGGCGATGTATACCGGGTTTCGTCGGGTCCTGCGACAGGCCGGGACCCTCGCCATGCAGGAGCCGGTGGCCGGACCCTGCGAGCCCCGGGTCTATCCGCTGATGTGGGCGTCAGGCCCGGAGCACGATCACGTGCGCACTGAAGAGGCGTTGCGCACCGTCGTGGAGGCGAACGGCTTTCGGGTCGTGGCCTGGGATGCCGTCACCCCTGCCCGTCCGTCGGCCGGCGCGCAACGACCGGTGCACACCATCCAGCGCCTGGTCATGGGTGACGACCGGCTGGACGCCATCATGGCGGCCGCGCTGGCCAACCAGGAGGAGGATCGGCTGCGAATGATCCAGGCCGCCGCGGTCGCGGAGTCGTAGTCGCCGACCAGGGCAACGTTTCCTCGACGAGCGCCGTGTCAGCGCGAGGCGCTCTCCAGCCTGCCGAGGGCTAGTGGGCTGCGGTCGAGTTCAGCGCGCTGGAGGAGGAGTGGAGACGTTCACGGCTATTCGGTGACCGTGACCACGGCCTTCATCCCGCCACCGTAATGCCCGGCGACGTGGCAGCCGGCGAGGGTCTCGCCCGCTTCGGTGAACGTGTAGGTCAGTTCCTTGGTCTCACCGGGCATCACGGCGATGCCCTCGGGCTCGTCGTGGGCCATCCCGCCCATCTCGGCCATCTCTTGCTCGTGCTCCGCCTGCGCGGCCTCGTCGCCCAGATAGAACTCGTGCTCGATCAGCCCGCTGTTGGTGACCACGAACGTGACCGGCACGCCGGCCGGAACGGTCATCGAGGCCGGCTCGATCTTCAGCGCGTCGGTCAGGTTGACCTCGATCCGGGTGGCTGCCGGGTCGGATGACGCGGGGGAGGCCGATGGCCCGCTGGTTGCGCCACCACCAGAGGAGCAGGCTGCGACCAATACGGCCGCGGCTGATATCAGGGCGAGACGAGCCAGACGCATGCGAGTAACTCCTTCTAGACAGGCTGGGTAGTGACGACGCGACCGGGCGCCGGTGGGTCGGAGGTGATCCTGGGCGCCTGGAACCGACGGAGGCGGAGGGCGTTGGAGACGACGGTCACCGACGAGAGGGCCATGGCGGCGGCGGCCAGGATCGGGTCGAGGAGCATCCCCGTGACGGGATAGAGCACGCCCATGGCGACCGGGATCAGGACCACATTGTAGGCAAACGCCCAGAACAGGTTCTGGCGGATGTTCCGCATCGTCGCCCGCGACAAGGCGATGGCGGTGACGAGCCCGCGCAGGTCGCCAGACATCAGGGTGACGCCGGCCGACTCCATGGCTACGTCCGTGCCGGTGCCCATGGCCACTCCGACATCGGCCGAGGCCAGGGCGGGCGCATCGTTCACCCCGTCGCCGACCATGGCCACGGCCTTGCCCTCGGCCTGGATGGCCTTGACCGCCCCGGCCTTGCCGTCTGGGCGGACATCGGCGAGGACCCGGTCGATGCCGACCGAGCGGCCGATCGCCTCCGCGGTGCGCTGGTTGTCACCGGTCAACATGGTCACGACGATGCCCAGCCGGTGGAGTTCTGCGACCGCCTGCGCGGACCCGTTCTTGAGGGTGTCGGCGATCGCGATGACCGCTGCGGGCTGGCCGTCTATCGCCGCGAAGACCGGTGTCTTGCCGTCCGCCGCCAGGGCGTCCGCGGCATCGAGAAGGGATGAGACGTCAACGCCCTCGGCCTCGAGGAAGCCGGACCTGCCGACGAGGACGCGGCGACCTGAGACCGTGGCGACGATCCCGCCGCCGACCGTCGCCAGGAAGTCCGTCGCGTCCGGCAGACTGATGGCGCGGGTCTCGGTCGCCTCGCGGACGATGGCGTCGGCGAGTGGATGCTCGGAAGCGCGCTCGGCAGCCGCTACCAGAGCAAGCAGGTCATCCTCGGCCGGGGCGCCGGCCGCACGGACGATGTCGGTCACCCGCGGCTTCCCTTCCGTGAGGGTGCCGGTCTTGTCCAGGACCACGGCCTTGACCGAACCGAGGCGCTCGAGGGCCTCGGCGTTGCGGAAGAGGACGCCCGCCTCGGCGCCTTTGCCGGTCCCGACCATGATCGACGTCGGCGTGGCGAGTCCCAGCGCGCAGGGGCAGGCGATGATCAGGACGGCGACAGTGTTGAGGAGGGCCAGGTTGAACGCCGGTGCAGGGCCGAACAGGAACCAGACCACGAAGGTCAGTGCGGCGAGGCCAAGGACCGCCGGGACGAAGTAACCGGTGACAAGGTCAGCGAGGCGCTGGATCGGCGCCCGGGACCCTTGGGCCTCGGACACGAGCCGAATGATCCTGGCCAGCACGGTGCCGGCACCGACCCGGGTGGCCCGGAAGGTGAGGGTGCCGGTGGTGTTCAGGGTTCCGCCGATGACCAGGTCCTCAGGGCGCTTGGAGACCGGCAGGCTCTCGCCGGTGATCATGCTCTCGTCGACGCCGGAGGCCCCGTTAGTGACCACGCCATCGACCGCGATCGTCTCGCCCGGTCGAACCCGCACGAGGTCACCGACCACGACGTCAGCGACCGCCAGGTCGACTTCCGCGCCATCCCGGAGGACTCGCGCCGTGCGTGGTGCGAGGTTGATCAGGCGGCGGATCGCGTCCGACGTGTGCGCCCGGGCGCGGGCCTCGAGGAACCGACCGAGGAGGATCAGGGTGATGATCGCGGCCGCGGTGTCGAAGTAGAGCGGCAAGCCTTCCTCGCCCATGCCGATACCCGCGGCATGGAAGAAGGACGGGAACAGGATGGTGGCGACCGAGTAGGCATAGGCGGCGGAGGTGCCGACCGCGATGAGCGTGTTCATGTCCGCGGCGCGATGCCGGAGTGCCTTCCAGGCGCCGACGTAGAACGGCCAGCCGGCCCAGAACTGGACGGGCGTGGCAAAGGCCAGTTGGAACAGCGGATCGGTGAAGATCGCGGGCAGCCCAGGAAGCAGGGTCATGCGCGCGAGGCCTATCAGCAGCGGGATGGTCAGGAGACCCGCCACGACGAGGCGGATCCGGATAGCGGCGACGTGGCGGACCCCCGCCTCGTCGCGTTCCGTACGAGCCTCGGCCATGTCGGCGACTTCGCGCTCGTCGTCGCCCGACGCTGCCTGCTCGACGCGGGCCACGTAGCCCGCGGCGTCGACGGCCTCCGCGAGGGCGGTGACGTTCACGCGGGCCGGGTCGAATCGGACCGTCGCCGACTCGGACGCCAGATTGACGTGCGCTTCCTCCACCCCCTCGACCTTGCCGAGGAAGCGGGTGATCCGGTTCACGCACGACGCGCAGGTCATTCCCTCGACGGGGAACGACACGATCTCGATAGGCTGAGTGGGCTCGATCATGGTGTCCTTCGTGATACTCCTAGGGAGTATGGTATACGAGGAGCCAGAAACGGTCTACCCCTTCAGTTCAGAGGGTGTACAGGAGGCCGAATGACATGGCCACGACAGCGAGCGCCAGGCCGGCCTTGACCCATGGGGAGTTGGCGCCGTTCCAGCGGCCGAGGCGGCCGAGGGTCCGTCGGTCGCTGACGACCAGCAGCAGCCCGACCAGTGGCGCGATGTAGGCGAGGTTGTAGAGCGCGAGGAGGGCGAGGCCCGTCGGCCCACCGCCCGAGGCGTTCAGGACGTTGACGATGCCGAGGTAGATGGCGCCCGAGCAGGGCACCGTGCAGATGCCCACAAGGACACCGGCACCGAGCATGCCGGCGAGGCCACCGCGCTCGATCGCCCTGTGCATCCGGCCGTGGGTCCCCGCGGGCGCGACCATCGAGGGCCCCCAGCCGGGCAGGAAGACGTCCTTGAGCATCCACAGCGCCATCAGCAGGGCAAGCACGGCTGCGACCCGCGTGACCAGGTGGTCCTGGCCAAGGAACCCGAGGAACGTGAACAGACCGAGGCCGATGAGGAAGTAGGTGACCCAAACGGCGCCGACATAGAGGGAGCCGGCCCCGAGCAGTCGACGGCGAGCCTCGCTCGTTGCCGACCCGTCGCTGGTCACCGAGTTCACGAGGGTCAGGGTGTAGGTCGCAAACAGGACCAGGAGCGCGAAGGAGCAGGGATTGAGCCCGTCCGCGACACCCGCGCCAAGGACGATGGGAACGGTCAGGCCGCCAAAGGCGGCGGCGTCGAACGGCGAGATCGTGATCCATCCGAACGAGAGCACAGCCACGACGCCCAGCGCCAGCGCGAGGGCCGCTGCGGCCCATGGCGCACCCAGGACGAGGCGCGGCGCCGGCTCGGGGGAAGCCGGCACCGCGCGGAGGGACCCCTCGGGGGCGGGGTCGTGGCAGGTACTCATCGGATCAGGCCGTGACAGTCAAGGTGCCGTGCATGCTCGGGCTGGCCTTGCCACCACAACATGTGTCGCAGTAGATGTCGTAGGTGCCCGGCTCGGTCGGGGTCGTGATCGTCACGACCTTGCGGCTCTCACCGGTCGGACCGGCAGCTGGCAGTTCCTCGTAGATCCCGAGTTCATCGCTGATCATCGTGTGGACACCATTCTCCAGGTGAGGAGCCGCATCGGTGGTCCACAACTCGAGGGACACGGTCTGTCCGGCAGGGAAGCGGACGTTCGAGGGCGTGAAGCCGGCCATCGAAAGGCGGACCGGGATCGTGTCCGCGTTAGTCGCGGCGCCGCGCTGGCCGGCCAGGTCCCCGAAGGCCAAGTAGCCACCGACCGTCAAGACACCCGCGATCACCAGGCCAAAGACGCCCTGCCGGATCCGTCGCGAGCGGCGCTCGGCGACCTGGTCGTGGTGCGGCTTGTGCTCGTGGCGAGTCAACTCGCGCGCCGCCGCGCGCCGGTTTCGTCGGGTCTCCTCGACGCTCATCGCGTCGCCGCAGGGCTAGGCGTCGCGTGATGCGACTCATGATCGCCCGGCGTCATCAAGGCATTCGGGCCCATCGGCGAGCCTCCGCCCATCATCGACATCATGCCCGCCATCCCGGCCATGCTCCCCATGGAGCCGGCCGACGCGGTCATGTCGCCCAGGTGGCCGGCCAGGTCGGTCGTCGTCGCGTCGCGGGCGACGACCGTGCCCGCGGCACCG
>JBBEBL010000152.1:71615-73823 GCA_040882345.1 Chloroflexota bacterium | reverse complement strand
GGGGGGTATGCCGCCGACGAGTCGTGGGGTCATCGAATGAACTCCTGCTTGTCGGAGAGCAGGACGACTTTGGCCCGCTCGAATTCTTCCTGGCTGATCTCGCCGCGCGCAAAGCGGGCGCGCAGGATCGCCATGGCGTCCTCCGCGGTCGAATGCTCGGAGGGGCTGCGGACGATCAGCCAGACCATGAACAGAAGGGCGACGATCCAGACCAACATCCAGATCCAGCCCCAAGGTCCCATCATGTCGGGCCTCCAGCGTCCGGTCCGACGACCTTCGTCGGGCTCTACCGCCACCTTGGGCGCAGGCAGGCGCGAGGTCCATGGAGGCCGGCTCTGGGCCGCCTCAAGATTCAGTCAAGCCGCGGGAAGCGACACCAAGAAGGTCGAGCCCGCACCAGCGCCATCAGACTCCGCCCAAGCTCGTCCGCCCATGGCGTCCGCGAGGGCCCTGGCGATGGCAAGTCCGATCCCGGAGCCGCCGAGGGCGCGGGACCGGGACGGGTCGATCCGGTAGAACCGCTCGAACACCTGGTCACGCTGCTCGGGGGTGAGACCGGGACCCAGGTCCCTCACTGCGACGACGATCCCATGGTCGCCGCGCCCGGCAGTGACCGCGATGTCCGAGCCGCCGGGGCTGTAGCGGATGGCGTTGGAGAGGTAGTTTCCAAGGATCTGCGCCAGGCGGTCGCGGTCGGCCTGGACCATCAGTCCAGCCGGGAGATCGGCGGAGATGGTCTGCGATCGCGATCCAGCCAGCGAGCGGAACTGCTGGATCACGTCGGCGATCAGGGTAGAGATCTCGACCGTTTCGATGGCCAGCGGCAGTTGGCGGGCCTCGGCGCGCCACAGTTGCGCGAGGTCATCCACGAGTCGGTTCAGCCGACCGGTCTCGCGTCTGAGCAGCGCCCAGGTCTCGGGCGCCGCCTGGACGACGCCGTCCTGTAAACCTTCGAGGTAGCCGTCGAGGGTGGCGAGGGGCGTCCGCAACTCGTGGGCCACGTCGCCGACGAGTTGCAGCCGTCGTCGCTCGGTCGCCTCGAGCGAGCCGGCCATGGCGTTGAAGGTCTCGGCCAGTTCTTCGACCTCGCCGCCGCCGGCCGTCGGGACCCGCTCGGCGTAGTGACCGGCTGCGATGCGGCGGGCGGCGGCAACCAGTCGAGTCACGGGCGTGGCGATCCGTGCGGAGAGGGCGAGGGCGATCATCACGGCCGCGACCAGGGCGATCCCCAGCCCCGCCAGAAGGGCGGCCCGGACCGCGACCTGAAACGCGGCGAGGGTGGCCTCATCCATGGCTTGTCCGGCCGGGTCGCCGGGTCGATGGCCCATGGCATCGGCGAAATAGCCCGGACCGACCAGCGAGATGGCGACCAGGACGGTGCCGAGGGCCGCCAATGCGACCACGAGATGGGAGACGACGAGCCGCGGCCGGAGGCGGCGGGGAAGACGCATCAGGCCGTCACGAGGCGGTAGCCGACACCGCGTACGGTCTCCACGAAGCGAGGTTGCTCCGGGTCGTCACCGAGTTTGCGCCGGAGATTGGCGACGTGGACATCGACCAGGTGGTCGTCGTCGTAGCCTGGGCCCCAGACCGACGCCAGGAGCGCCGGGCGATCGAGCACGATGCCTGGCTCCCTGGCCAACGTCGCCAGGATGTCGAACTCGGTGCGGGTCAGGTTGAGCGTCACCCCATCGACCCGCGCGATACGGGTGGCTGGATCAACCTCCAGACCGGGGGCCGCCGGCGCCGCTAACCGTGCCCGTCGGAGGATGGCCTTGATGCGCGCCACCAGTTCTCGCGGGCTGAACGGCTTGGTGAGGTAGTCGTCAGCGCCGACGGCGAGGCCGATCAACTTGTCGACCTCTTCGGACTTGGAGGTCAACATCACCACGTAGGCAGCGCTGAACGTTCGCAGTTGCCGGCAGACCTCGACGCCATCCAGACCCGGGAGCATAAGGTCGAGAATGACCACGTCGGGGCGCTCGTTCCGGGCGACCTCAAGGGCCTGGTTGCCGTCGCCCGAGGTCATGACCGCCCAGCCCTCACGGGCAAGGTAGCCGCGGACGAGTTCCACCATCGGCGGCTCGTCGTCGACCACGAGGATCCGGACCTGGCTACTCGTATCCATGGCGCAAGCATGGGCGAGGCAGGGTGCGAGCGCCAACCGCCTATCTCGCCGGGCGAACCGCCGACCAGTGGATCCGGCTC
>JBBEBL010000152.1:39366-71515 GCA_040882345.1 Chloroflexota bacterium | reverse complement strand
GATCCGGCTCGACGTGATGGGGACCGTCTCGTCGTTCCCGCTCGATACGGGACCCGTCGCCGGCTGACCTGTAACCGCGGGTGTCTGGACTTCGTTCCGGACCTCCGTGTCGGAGGCTCGGGCACGACGTCGCTGCTGGTCGGTCAGGGTCGAAGCGCGTCCCGCAGCATCGCCACGAACATGGCCTCTGTCGGGCGGTGATCTCCGCGCATCGAGAGGTAGGCCGCCCCTGAGAAGAGGACATCGTCGGGCCGCGGCTTGATCCGGACGAACGGGGGCAACCCGTAGCGGACGGCGAACCAGTTGGCCCAGATCCGGGCTGTCCGCCCGTTCCCGTTCGCGAATGGATGGATGCGGATCCATTCCCCGTGGCCCAGGGCGCACAAGCGGACCACGGCTGACGCCGTGGCCGGATCGGTCGGAGCGATGCCTGGCGTGGTGGCTGCGTCCAAGGCCGACGTCGCGGTCTGCGCGGCGCGGATGAAGGCATCGAGCGACGCAGGAACGTTCGCCGCCGGCGTTCCGGGTGAGGTTCCAACGATGACCTCGTAGCCGACAAGGCACGGGAGTGCGGGGTCGCTGTCGCGCACGTTGCCGACGTAGTCCGGCTCGGGGACGGCCACGCCAGCGTAGATCGCGCGGTGCCACTCCAGGGCCAGGTCCAGATCAGGGACCGTTCGCGATCCGGCTGATCGCTCGATGGCCGGCCAGAGGCCCTTGATGTTGGCGACGATCCTCGGCAGCTCGGCGGGGCTGTCATCGTCCCAGGCGGGACAGGTGGTCATGCCTTGGCGGCAAAGGCGCGGCCAACACCGAACGGATCGCTATCGGCCGCGACGCGTTGCGCGCGCAGTGGCTCCGGAAGCGCCTCGGCCTCGGCGAATGCCGCCCATGCCTCTGCACGCCCCTCGCCTCGATAGGAACGAAGCAGTTCGACGGTCTGGGTCAGGCTGATCTCAAGACCAAGAGCCATGACTTCGAGTTCGCGCTCGACCATCGTCTGAACCAGTCGGTTCATCGACAGCCCCTGGCGGTTCGCCACAAGGTGCAACAAGTCACGGGTTCCCTGGTTGGCGAATCGAAGTGGGAATGTGGCTGGGGCCTTGCGCTGTTCGGTCATGACGACACCCTACATCGTTGACATCAGATGTCAAGAACTGATACCAGCGCGCCGTTCTTTGCCGACGCCGATCTGCTGAAAGCGCCCCCGGACGGACGCCCGGGCACAAGCAAAGCGTGCGACCCGCTCGCCTGGTACGCGGCGTGGTGATGGCGGGTCTGCCTGGGCTCACGCGCCAGCAGGCGAATCTCAGGCGCGGTAGTCAAGGATCACCTCCGGGAGGTTCATGCCTGCCGCGAGATCGACGCCGTGGACGCGCTGCACGTGGCCGCGGAACCACGCGTCGAACGGGTCGTTCGAGGTGGCGATGCCATGCAGCGAAGCCGCCAGGTCATCGGACTCCAGGAGCACGATGGCGGCGTCGCCAGCCGGCGTAGGCTGGATCCAGGTCGCCTCCCGGGTGATGCCGTGGCGGGCCCGCGAAGCGCGATGGCTGGCTGCGCGCTCGCCGCGCCAGCAGGCCAGCATCTCGTCGCGATCGAGGTCCGTGGTTTCGGGCAGGAGCGGAAGGGCGAAGCAGATCGTCTGACGCATGGCGTGGTCCTCTCGGAAGTAGGTGCTCGCCGCACCGTAGGCTTGACGGCCGCGAGCATCTCGCGCCAGCGGCCCCCTGCCCATCCCCGCCAATCTGGGATTTCTGTGCATCTGGGTGGACAGCGCCACCGCCAGCCTCCACCATCGGACGGTGCCACACGCGGACGTCCAGCGGCTGGCCACGGAGGTGGAGCGACTCGGGACGCTCGCCCTGCCGTACGCCGACCTGCACCGGGAGATCACCGACCGCGTGCGTCAGGCGATGCCGATCGACGCCGCGTGCTGGCACGGCATCGACCCGTCCAACGTACTCCTGACGACGGCCGATCCAGTCGAGCTGCTCGCGAACGGCTTCCTTACCCCCGAGACAGAGGTGGTCGCGGCCGGGGCCGTGGTGGCCAGCGAATACCAGCGCGACGACGTGAACACCTTCGCTTCCCTGGCCGGGCGGCGGCGGCCATCGGCGATCCTCAGCGAGACGACACGCGGGAGTCCCGAGCGGAGCCCCCGCTACAACGACTTCCTTGCCCCGTTCGGCCTGCCCCACGAGATGCGCACCGCCCTCGTTACCCGCGGCAGAGCGTGGGGTGGCGTGATCTTCCACCGGACCGAGGCCACCGGCGACTTCCGGCCCGAGGACGCCGATCTGATGGGCAAGCTCTCACGCCCGATCGCGGAGGCTCTGCGCAACTCCGTGCGGTTCGACGCTGCGCGTCGGGCAGGGCCGCAGGCCCCGGGCCTCGTCGTGCTCGACGCCGCCGATGAGGTCGAGCTCATGACGCCTGGCACTGAAGAGCTCCTCGACCTGCTCGCCCACGCCGACCCGGTCGCGCGGAGCGTCCCGACATCGATCCTTTTCAGCGCCGCCCAGACGCGTGCTGCCAGCCGCGAAGGCCGCAGGCCCGAACCGCTGCATGTCCCTACGGCTGCCGGCTGGATCACCCTGCACGGGTCAGTGCCCTCCGGCACTCGGGACCGGGTCGCCGTCGTCATCCAGACGACGCCCGAAGACCAAGCCGCTCCCTTGCGTCTGGAGGCGTTCGCGCTCAGCCCGCGCGAGCGCGAAGTCGCCACCCTGATCGCCCAGGATCTCGACACGGCGGCGATCGCGGCGCGCCTGTTCATCTCGCCGTGGACCGTCCAGGACCACTGCAAGGCGATCTTCGAGAAGACCGGCACCCGGTCCCGCCGTGAGCTACGGGCACTGGTGTTCTTCCAGGATCACCTGCCCGCTATCGTGGTGCGGACCCCCCTCGACGCTGGCGGGCACCTCGACGTCGATTCCGCCCCCTGAGTGTGCCGGCGCGCGTGCGCCGCTTGACATTTCACGCAGCCGGACCACGGTGAGAGGTTCGGCATGGAGGAGCGCCCCCGGACGGATTCGAACCGCCGACGCCAGCCTTAGGACGGCTGCGCTCTATCCACTGAGCTACGGGGGCGCGGAGACCTAGCGTACACGTCCGGCCGCGGAACCTGACCAGCATCGTCGTCGTCCGACCGCCATGGCCGCCGCACCTCCCTGCGGCGGCCTGTCTTCATGGTGCAAGTCGCCGCGGGAGGCATCGCGCCGTCCTCCGACTACAATCGAGAGCCGATGACGCCTCCCCTCCCCGACCTGATCCTGTACGGCCGCGCCGACTGTGCGCTGTGCGCCGAGGCCCGCGAGCTGGTCATTGCGATGCTCGCTGACCGAGCGGCTCGGGGTCTCCCGGCGCCGGCCCTCATCGAGCGTGATATCGACAGCGATCCCGCCTGGCATCGCGCCTTCTTCGCGTCCATCCCGGTCGTGGAGCTAGGTGACCGGCGGCTGGAGTCGGCGACCAGCGCGGCTCGGCTCCGGCGCCTCCTGGCGGATCAGCTTGACGGGGTTCCGACGTGACGACCGGGACGGATCTCACGATCCTCGTGGCCCTGGCCGCCGGTGTCATCAGCTTCCTGTCGCCGTGCGTGTTGCCGCTCGTGCCCGCGTATCTCGGCCAGCTCACGGCGATCGCCGTGGCGGGGTCGGCCGCCGGCCAGGCGCCCTCGCGCTGGCTCGCGGTCCGCCATGCTCTCGCCTACGTGGCTGGCTTCGGGGCGGTGTTCACGGCACTGGGGGCCAGTGCGACCTTCGCCGCCGGCGGGTTCGTGGACTACCTGCCGACGCTGCGGACCATCGGCGGGGCGATCCTCGTCGTGATGGGACTCAGCCTTGCCGGGATCCTGCGTGTCCCGTTCCTTGAACGCAACTGGCGTCCATTGGACGCGGGCGCGGCGGGGAGTCTCGCGACCGCGACGGGGACCGTCGCGCTGGGCTCGTCCGGCGGTGCCGGACCCAGCCTTGGCGACCGACTCGGCGCGCGCGCCGTGAACGCCCGCGGCGGCTGGCTCGCGTCGTTCGGCCTGGGGGCCATCTTCGCGGTCGGCTGGACCCCGTGCATCGGCATCATCCTGAGCGGCATCCTGACGATGGCCGTCACCTCCGGGACGGTCCTCCAGGGCACCCTGCTGCTCCTGGCCTTCACGCTTGGCCTCGGCATCCCGTTCATCGCCATCGCGCTCATCTACGACCGGGCACCATCGCTCCTTCGCCCTCTCGTCCGGCACGGGCGCGCGGTGTCGCTGGTCGGCGGGCTGCTGGTCGCGTTCATCGGCGTGGCGATGATCCTGGACTGGCTGAGCCTCCTGCCGCGGTACTTCAACTTCGTGACCTTCGTCTGACCGGCGTGACGACCCCCCGACCGGGCTTCACGCACAAGCCGCCCAAGCGCGGCGTCGTCGGTCCGTTCAGCGGCCGCCAGCTCCTCGTCGCGGCGGGCACGCTGGTCATCGCGGCCATCATCCTGGTCGCGGTGACGACGCCGCTGGGCCAGACCGGCGTGGGTCCCGGGCCCATCGACCCGCGCGCGACGCCGTTCATCATCTCGTCACCACCGGCGGAGGGTCTGCGGCCCGGAAGCACGGCACCGGAGCTCGCCGTCACGCTGGACGACGGCTCCACGTTCCAGCTGACCGACCTCGACGGACAGCCCATCCGGCTGGACGCGCTCCGCGGCAAGGTCGTCTGGATCAACTTCTGGGCGTCGTGGTGCCCGCCGTGCCAGCAGGAGACGCCGATCCTGCGCGAACTCGCCCAGCGCTACCGGGATCGCGGCCTGGAGGTCGTTGGCATCAGCGTCCAGGAGACGTCGCCGGACGACGTGGCCGCGTACGCGGAGCGCTACCAGCTCGACTACACGATCGGCTTCGACGGGTCCGGGCACATCTTCCGCGCGTACAAGGTGTTCGCCCTGCCGACGCAGTTCTTCATCGACACGCAGGGCGTGGTCGTCCAGGTCGTCAACGGACCGGTGGATGAGCCCGGCGCCGCGGCGCTCATCGAATCGCTGCTGCCCGACTGATCGCGGCGGCCGAACCGATCGGCCCTCGGGCCGTCCTGGCACCGCGTTCGCTGTCGGTGAGGGGCCGGACCTGGGGCGTCGATCGGTGCGTGCCGGACCCAACCGGCTTCAGCCGTACTGAACGTTGGCAGCCTGAGCACGACCCGGCCCCCGGTCGGAAGGCCGTCCGGACCATCGCCTTCACCAGCGGTGATCATCTCGGGCGCACTGGGGCGTGCCCAGGTGTCCAGGCCGCTCAGGCGGCGCGTTCAGGCTGTCGATGTTCGACCTGGGTGAAGACGCGGGCCGGGTGGCGCACCTGGCACGGAGATGTTCGTCGTCGGTGAACCGCGGAGCCGCGAAGGACGGATCCAGGCCCAGACCACGAGGGTCGACATCACCACCGACCGGTACCGCCAGCGCCGTCGCTCGCTCACACGGGTTCGAAGCGGAAGCGATCCCGGTCAGGGACCAGGCGGCCCACCGGCCGCTGGCGCTCGTGCGACAGGACGACGAGCCAGTCCTCAGCCACGGCCCGGGCGAACAGCTCCGCCTTCTGGATGACGGAGTCCAGCGGGAAGTCGTCGAACGCACTGACCCAGCGCGGATTGGCGCCCCACGGCCGCATGAACAGGTCGCCCAGGAACGCGACCGTCCGGGCCCCATCGCCCGTCCCGCGGACGACGATCGCCTGGTGCCCGGCGCTGTGCCCGCCGGTCGGGATGACCGACACGCCCGGCAGCACCTCCACCTCCCCGTCCGCCCAGCCCTCCGTCCCCCAGTCCCGCACGAGCTGCAGCTCCGGCTGGACGTACGACGCCACGAGCCGCGGGTTGTCGCCCATCGCGACCTCCCACTCGGCCTTCTGGGCGACGATGCGCGCCCGGGGGAAGGCGCGGGCACCATCGGCCTGCAGCAAGCCACCAGCGTGGTCGAAGTGGAGGTGGCTCATCGCGACGACATCCACGCTGTCCGGTGCGAAACCCGCGGCACGCATCGCGGGGACGACCGCCAGGCCATCGTAGCCGCGCATGGCGCGGGTCTTCTCGTCCAGCCGCTCGCCGATCCCGGTCTCTACGAGCACGCGGCCCGCCGGCGTCTCGATCAGCAGGCAGTTGAGGGCCTGGAGGATGCGGTGGTCGCGGTCGATCTCGTCCGTGACGAGCCGGTCCCACAGCAGCCGCGGCACCGGCCCGAAGATGGCGCCCGCGTCCGTGCGGAACGTGCCGGCCTGGAAGAGCGCGACCGTCGTCCCGCCACCAAGGTCGGACCGCCAGTGAACGGCGTCGTTGATACCCACCCGGTGTCAGTCCTTCGTGAAGTCCTGGTGGAAGGCCGACGCGGTCGGTTCCCGCTGTCCCTGGTAGCGCGAACGCAGCTCCGGCGACCCGTACGGTCGATCGACCGCGGACGACATCTCGAAGAAGGAGATCTGGCCGATCCGCATCCCGTGATACAGGGCGATGGGCAGGTTCGCGACGTTGCTCAACTCCAGGGTCAGGTTGCCCTTCCAGCCCGGGTCCACGTATCCCGCGGTCGAGTGGATGAGCAACCCCAGGCGCCCCAGGGAGCTCTTTCCCTCCAATCGCGCGACGAGGTCATCGGGCAGCTCTACCCACTCCAGGGTCTGGCCAAGGACGAATTCGCCCGGGTGGAGGATGAACGGCTCGTCATCCGCGATGGTCAGGAGCTCGGTCAGATCCGGCTGCGGTGCGCGAACATCGATGTACGGATAGCGATTGTTGCGAAAGACCCGAAACGACCGATCCAGGTGGAGGTCCACGGACGACGGCTGGAGATCCACCCCGTCGTACGGATCGATGCGGATCTCGCCGGCTTCCAGGGCCGCCCGGATGTCCCGGTCCGACAGCACGCTCACTTGGCGAGACCTCCGTTGCCCTTCTCGGCGTACAGGGAATCCACTTCGCGCTTGAGGTCCTCCAGGTCCTCGAAACTCTGGTACACACTCGCGAACCGGATGTAGGCGATGTGGTCGATGCGTCGCAGCGCGTCCATCGCCAGCGCGCCGACGCGGGACGACGGGACCTCGCTGATGCCGGCCGCACGGAGCTCCGTCTCGATGGCGTCGGCCGCGACCTCCGCAGCGTCGTCCGCGACCGGGCGCCGGGTCAGGGCCTTGCGCAGCCCCGCGGCGAGCTTGTCGCGATCGAACTCCTGGCGCGCGCCGTCGCGCTTGACGATGACGAGGCGCGCGGCTTCTATGCGCTCGTAGGTCGTGAACCGGGTCGCGCAGGCGTTGCACTCGCGCCGGCGCCGGATCGTCGCCGATTCATCGAGGTCGCGCGAGTCGACGACACGGGTGTCCCGCTCGCCGCATTGGGGGCAGCGCATCGCACTCCTGTGGGAGTTTGTGGGTCTGGGCACCACAACCACTAGTGGTGTAGGTCGAGGATACCACTACATGGTGTGGTCGGACCGGGGTTCGCGCACGGTCACGACGGCGTTCCGGCCGCCCGGCTCCACGCTCACCTTGAGCTCCTCCACGCGAGCTGCATGGCGGGCCAGCGCCTCCCGCGCATGCAGGAGGTTGAGGTAGCCGCGCTTGAGAGCGGTCTGCGCTTCCAGCTCGCGGCCGCGACGGCGGACCTGGGCAAGGATGGTCGCCCCGTGCTCCACCATCTCCAGGGCGCGGCCCGCCCGCTCCAGTTCGGCGACGATGTCGTCGCGAATCTCCACCACGCGCTCGGGACCGCTGATGGCCCGGGCCTCGTCCGCATATCGCGCGACGGCTTCGGTCGCCGCCTCGACCGTCGGCCCGATCGAGTCGGCCGGGACCTGGCCGCGCCGAACGGCGTCGATCCGACCGGTCGCGCCGTCCAGCGAGGTCTCAACGCGGACCGCGAGGTCCCGGATGGCCAGCCGGAACCCTTCGGCCTCACGGGTCTTGGCCACGATGGACCCGGCACGGCGGAGGACGATGACGGTGAGGGCCGCCAGCGCCACGAACCCGACGAGCGGGAGCAGGATCGCGAGCTCCGTCACGCGGTGGATCCCCCTGCCCGCGGCCTAGCCTGCCCTGGCCCGGAGCTGGCCGAGGAGGGACTGTCCCACCTCGAACAGGTCACCGACGACGTAGATGTCGGCGAATTCGGCCATCGGCGCGTCCGGGTCGCGGTTGATGCCGATGATGGTCTCCGCGGTCTGCATCCCGACCTTGTGCTGGATGGCGCCACTGATGCCCATCGCGAGATACAGCTGCGGCTTGATGATCTTGCCGGTCTGGCCGATCTGCTGCGCGTACGGGATCCAGCCGCTGTCAACGGCGGCGCGTGATGCGCCGACGGCCCCACCAAGGGCCTCGGCGATGTCGGCGAGGAGCGCGAAGCCATCCGGACCACCCACGCCGCGTCCCCCGGACACCACGATCCGTGCGTCGTCGATGGACACCGCGGCGCCCGCGGCCTCGATCCGATCCACGGTCGCGACGACGGGGACGGTCGCGGTGGGCTGGGTCGACCGGCTCGTGACACTCCCCTGGGAGGGCGCCGACTCCGCGACGACGGCGTTCGGTCGGACCGTGACGATACCGGTCGGCCCGGTGAAGGCAGAGCGGGTCGTGAGCTTGCCGCCGAACACGCTCTGTTCCACGACAGGGCCGTCGTCCGACCACGTCGCGCCCGTGGCGTTGGCCAGGACGCCCCAGCCGGTCAGGGCGGACAGGGCGCCGGCGAGGTCGCGCCCGTCCGGGGATGCCGGAAGCAGCACGTGACTGACGCCGTCCAGGGCCGCGGCGAGGACGGCCGCTCGCTGCGTTGCCGTCGCATCGGTCCCGGCACCGCCGTCCACGACGACGGACGGCAGGAACCGCGCCAGCTCCGCGGCGGGGCCGTCAGCGCCGGCCACCGGCAGGCACCCGACCGCATCGGCGCGGGCGGCCTCGGCGAGAGCGCGGGCGAGGGTGGCCACCTCCGTGGACAGTCGGGTCAGGGTCCCGTCCGGGGCGAGCTCCCCGACGACGAGGATGGTGGGCATCAGATGAGCCTCCGCTCGGCGAGGAAGTCCACGACCTGGCGCGCGGCCTCGTCCGGGGTCTCGCGGATGACCCGGGTCGCGGCGCGGGGAGGCGGGGCGGTCGCGTCAAGGACGCGGGTCGTGGCCCCGGCCGTACCGACCGTGGTCGGGTCGATCCCGAGATCCGCGAGGGACATGGTCACGATCTCCTTGCCACGAGCGGCCATGATCCCCTTGAGCGACGGATAGCGCGGCTCGCCGAGGGCCTGCGTGCCGCTGATCAGCGCGGGCATCGGGGCCTGCAGGACGTCGTACCCGGTCGGCGTGATCCGCCGGACGGTGACCGTCCGCGCCGCCATGTCCGGTGCGATCTCCGCGGCGTAGGACAGATACGGCAGCCCGGCCACGGCCGCGATCCCGGCCGGCACGACACCGGCGACGCCATCCGAGGAGTCGATGCCCGCGACCACGAGGTCGGAGTCCAGGGTGGCGAGCGCGGCAGCCAGGACCCGGGTCGTGGCGACCGTGCACGAGCCCTCCAGCGCCGGGTCGGTCACGAGGACCCCACGGGTCGCGCCCATGGCCAGGGCCTTGCGCATCGTCTCCGGCGCATTCGCGGGAGCCATGGACAGGAGGATGACCTCACCCTCGCCGGCGGCCTCCACGAGCTTGAGGGCCTTCTCCAGGACGTACTCGTCATTGCCGTTGACGATGGCCGGGCTGTTGGCCCGGTCCAGTCGCCCATCCGGCAGGAGACGCTCTCCCCCGGACGCGGGATCCGGGACAGGTTTGGTCAGGACGACGATGCGCACGAGCTGCTGGACCTCCCTGCCGGGTCAGCCGCTCTTGCCGAGCAGCGCCCGCGCGATGACGAGTCGTTGGATCTGCTGGGTCCCCTCGTAGAGCTGGGTGATCTTCGCGTCGCGCATCATCCGCTCGACCGGGAACTCGTCGATGTACCCGTAGCCGCCCAGCACCTGGACGGCGTCGGTCGTGACCCGCATCGCGGTGTCACCGGCCACGAGTTTACACATGGCCGACCACCGGGCGGTGTCCGGCGCCCCGGCCTCGATCTCCGTGCAGGCCTTGTACAGGAGCTGGCGCGCCGCCTCCGTCTGCGCGTCCATGTCGGCGAGCATCGCGCCGATCTGCTGGAAGTCCCCGATGCGCTGGCCGAATTGACGGCGGTCCTTCGCGTACTGGGTCGCGACGTCCAGGGCGCCCTGGGCGATGCCAACGGCCTGCGCGGCGATGCCCGGTCGGCTGCGGTCCAGCGTGCGCATCGCGATGTCGAAGCCGTCGCCCTCCTCGCCGAGGCGGTTCTCCATGGGGACGCGCACGGCGTCGAAGGTCAGTTCCGCCGTCGGACTGCCGCGCAGACCCATCTTGTGCTCCAGGCGCGCGACCGCGAACCCGGGCGCGGGCAGCTCCACGACGAATGCCGACAGCCGCCGATGGCGCGGGGCGTCCGGGTCCGTCACCGTGAACACGACGATGAGGTCGGCGACCGAGCCGTGGCTGATGAAGCGCTTGCCGCCATCGATGACGTAGCCGTCACCGTCACGTCGCGCGGTGGTCCGGGCCGCGGCGACGTCCGAGCCGGCGTCGGCTTCGGTGAGGGCGAACGCGATGAGCTGCTCCCCGGTGGCCAGCCTCGGGAACCAGCGAGCCTGCTGCTCCGGTGTGCCGGCCAGGGTGATCGGCAGTGAGCCCAGCTCCTGGACCGCGAGGATGAGTCCGGTCGTTGCACAGGCACGGCTCAGCTGCTCCACCGCGAGGCAGATCGTCAGGAGGTCCGCCCCGATGCCGCCGTGGGCCTCCGGGAACGGCAGGGCCAGGATGTCGTGGTCGGCGAGGAGGCGGCGCAGGTCCTCCGGGAACTCGCCGGTCCGGTCCACCTCCGCGGCCCTTGGCGCGACGCGTTCGTCGGCCAGCACTCGGACAGCGTCGCGGAGCATCGCCTGCTCCTCCGTCAGGCCGTACGGCGCTGTCGTGCGATCTGCGCTGCTCACCTTCCGCATCGTACCGCTCGCGGACGGCTGGCCGCGCGGCCTGGTCCGTCGTACGCTACCAACCACGCCGCGCGTGCGCCACGGGGGCCGCACGCCTGCGCCTGAGGGGTACGCCCATGGACGATACGACCCAGCTCCTGGCTCTGCTCGCGGCGGCGGTCGTGGGCATCGTCGCCGTCATGGCCATCCTGCGCCGCCGCGATCAGGACGCGGACGCGGCGTCGCGCCAGAGCACGTATGCGGTCAGCACGGAGGGGATGAAGCGCTGCCCTTCGTGCGGATTCGGCAACCTCGTGTCCGATGCGACGTGCGCATCGTGCGGGGGTCGGCTGCCCGGCTGACGTCCCTGCGCCGGGCGCCGCGATGCATCCTCGCGCGGTGATCCACGTCCGCTGCATCACGGGCGCAGGCGCGGTGGGCGCGCGGGCACGGGTGGGCGCGGTGGGCGCGGTGGGCGCGCGGAAGAGTGAGCGACGAAGCGTCGCGCGGGTCCCGGCGATGCAGCGGACGTGCATCACACACCGAGGTTGACTTCCGGACGCGCCGCCGCGCGACGACACTCCACCCAGGCGCACCACGCCTAGACGACCGGCAGTCGGCGCTCCTCCGGAACGGACGCCAGTCGGGCTGCCAGCACCTCGCTGATGTCCATCGCGGCGACGGCCGGAGCCCCTTCCTGGGCGGCGGCGGTCAACCCGTCGCTCATCATGACCATGCAGAACGGACAGGAGGTGGCCACGGTCGCCGCGCCGGTCTCCAGGACCTGCCTCGTTCGCTCCGCGTTGATGCGCGTCCCGCGCGTCTCCTCCATCCACATCCGCCCGCCGCCGGCGCCGCAACAGAACGTCTGCTTGCCGGACCGCTCCATCTCCACCACGGAGACGCCGGCGGCACCAAGCACGGACCGGGGAGGCGCCACGACCCCGTTGTAGCGCGCGAGATAGCACGAGTCGTGGACGGTCACGGATCCCGGTCGATGGTCGCCGGTCTCCGACGTGGCGTCCTCCGGGACGGTCGCCAGGCGCCCGGACTCGACCAACTCGGCGAGGTACTGGCTGTGGTGCTTGACGCTGAAGTCACCGCCCAGCTGGCCATACTCGTTGCCGATCGTGTTGAAGCAGTGCGGGCAGGCCGTGACGATGGTTCGCTCCGCCATCCCGTAGCGATCCAGCGTCTCCACCGCCCCGCCGGCCAGGATCTGGTAGACG
Organism: Chloroflexota bacterium; assembly: GCA_040882345.1. GTDB lineage: Bacteria > Chloroflexota > Limnocylindria > Limnocylindrales > CSP1-4 > SPCO01. The sequence continues at coordinate 59,310 of JBBEBL010000152.1, read as the reverse complement.
TAGTCGTTGCCCATCCGGCGGGCGGGATCCCCGGTGCACGATTCCTCCTGGCCCAGGACCGCGAATGAGACACCGGCGGCATGGAGGCAGGTCGCCACGGCCCGGGCGACCTTCTGGTTCCGCGGATCGAACGCCGCCGCGCAGCCGACCCAGTACAGGACCTCCAGGCCGTCCAGCTCGCCGGCCGCCTTCACGGACGCCACCGTCCGGACCTCGAACGGCAGCGGCTTCGTCCAGTCCAGGCGCGCCGACCCCGGCTGCCCCCACGGATTGCCCTGGCCCTCCATGGCGCGGAACGCCGAAGTGAGCTCCTGGGGGAAGCGCGACTCTTCCAGGACCAGGTTGCGGCGCAGGCCCACGATCTTGTCCACGTGCTCGATGAGCACCGGACACGCTTCCACGCACGCCCCGCAGGTGACGCAGTCCCACACCGCGTCGTACGGGATCGCCGTGTCAACGATGGGCTGGGCCAGGGCGGTCGGCGCCAGCGTGGTGCCATCCAGGCCGTATGTCTCGCGCACGATCGGCGAGTTGGGGATGAGGTCGATGGTCCGCTCCGCCGACTCGGACATGTCGCGGATGCCCATGATGAACGTCTTGGGGTTGAGCGGCTTCCCGGTGTTGTAGGCCGGACACGCCTCCTGGCAGCGACCGCATTCGGTGCAGGTGAACCCGTCGAGCAGATCCTTCCAGCCCAGGTCCTGCAGGGTCTTGAGGCCGAAGGTCGCGTTCTCGTCCTCCAGGTCCATCGCCGGCAGCTCACCGCGTGGCGCGAGCTTGCGGAACCAGACATTCACGAAGCTCGTGTAGACGTGGAAGTGCTTGTTGGTCGGGATGTAGAGGAGGAACACGGCGAGGGACGCCACGTGACCCCACCACAGCAGGACGAACGCGGCACTGGCGACATCGTGGCCGACCGCCCCGAGTGGTACCGCCAGGGCGTTGGCCACGATCGCGCCGTCCACGTCGCCGAACGCGGCCGCCTCGAAGGCCTGCGCGAAGAACTCGGTCGAGACCACCAGGAAGATCATCGTCAGGACCAGCACGCCGGTCCGGCCCAGGCTGAGCCGCGAGGGTCGCAGGACGAGGCGCCGGTAGTAGAGGTACCCGAGCGTCAGCAGGACGCCGACCGCGATGACGTTCTGGAGCGCGGTCATGAAGGTCCAGATCGCCCCATCGAACGGCCAGCCGACGACCGCCTGGAGCAGGCCGCCGGTGACGATGTTGATGTTGGCCGTCAGCAGGATCGTGGATCCAAGGAAGACGACGTAGTGCACGATGCCCGCGCGCGTCCAGCGGAACATCTTCGACTGCAGGATGGCGTACCGGACGAGCCCCCACGCCCGGCGGCCGAGGTGCTGGGTGCCAACGGGGCCGCCGTCGACGTGGACGGCCGTGAACACCCGGATCCTCCGCGCGAGGACCACGAGGAAGATCGCGAACGCGCCCCAGAAGACCGGGAAGACCAGTGGGTAGGCGGGCACGTGCACGAACGGCTCGAACAGGGTCATGGCGGGGCTCCCGCTCCGTGGTCGAATGGGCCGGAGAGCGTCTCCAGGGCATGGTCAAGGACCGGCTCGATGGCGGCCAGCGACTCCAGCGCGCCCCTGGGGCTGCCCGGCAGGTTCACGACGAGCGTCCGGCCGACCACGCCGACGACGCCACGGGACAGGTCGGCGAACGGCGTGCTGGCCCGGCCGGTCGCGCGCATCGCCTCCGCGAGCCCGGGGACCTCGTAGTCGATGACGGAGCGGGTCGCCTGCGGTGTCACGTCCCGAGGCGTCAGACCCGTGCCCCCGGTCGTGACGATGAGCGCGTGGTCAGCGGCGCCCGCGGACAGAGCCGTCGCGATCTCGTCCGCGTCGTCCGGGAGTTGGATGCGGTCGACCGCGAATCCGAGGACCGTCAGGCGGGCGGCCACGACTGTGCCCGAATCATCGTCCCGAGCGCCGGCGGCGACCCCATCGCTCGCGGTGAGCACGACCGCCCGTCGCATCAGCCGCGCTTGCGACCGACCGTCGGCCGCCCGGGCTTTCCCTTGCCGATCCGGCCCGCGACCCGATCCCCCGGCCGGCGAATCGGCTCCGCTGGTGCCGCACCCGCCGCCTGGGCGTCGCCACCGGAACGATGCCACTCGCCACTCTTCCCGCCCGTCTTGCTCACGAGCCGGACGCCACCGATCTCGACGCCACGCTCGGCGCCCTTGACCATGTCGTAGACGGTCAGGGCCGCGACGGACGCCGCGGTCATCGCCTCCATCTCCACGCCGGTCTGGCCGGTCGTCGCCGCCTCCGCCCGGATGCGCAGCACGCCCGCGGCACGATCCGGCGTGATCTGCACCTGGAGATCCGTCAGCGGCAGCGGATGGCAGAGCGGGATGAGGTCGCTGGTCCTCTTCGCGCCCATCACGCCGGCGAGCTCCGCCACGCCCAGCACGTCACCCTTGGTGCCGCCGCCATCGATGACCAGGCTGAGGGTCTCCTGCGACATCGACACCCACGCCTCGGCGACGGCTCGGCGCGCCGTGACCGCCTTGGCGGACACGTCCACCATGCGCGGTCGCCCGCTCCGATCGACATGGGTCAACCGGCGCCGCTCGGCGCGTGGGGCGGGGCCGCGGGAGTTGGTGGGGTCGGTCACGCGTCGAGGATAGCGGCTCGGCGGACGGTCAGGCGCGCTCCAGCCACCAGATCTCGACGTCGGCCCCCGCCGCCAGCCGATCCTGGTCCTCGGGGATGACCGCCAGCGCATCTGCCGCCGCGAGCGCCGACAGCACGTGACTTCCCTGCCCCGCGGCCCCACCGGCCAGGCGGACCCGGAGGCGCCCGCGCTCGTCCCGCGTCGGCGTCCCGCGTGCGTCGCGCTCCACCCGTACCCTGATGAAGGCGCGGCGGCCGGAACTCTTGGCCACCTCGTCCCCCAGGACGGCCCGGTCGGTCGGGCGATGCAGGGCGTCGTCGCGGTGGCCGGCCATCCGGCGCAGCGCCGGGCGCACGAACAGCTCGAAGGTCACGAAGGTGGAGACCGGGTTGCCGGGCAGCCCGAACAGCAGCGTCGCCGGGCGACCCGGATCCGAACCGTCATCGCCGGGCGCGCGGGCCGTGCCGAACGCGAACGGCTTGCCCGGCTGGACGGCGACCCGCCACAGCTGGATCGCGCCGAACGCGTCGAACGCCGCCCGAACGACGTCGTACGGACCCACGGACACCCCGCCTGACACGATGATCGCGTCGGCTCCCTCCACGAGGCCCGCGCAGATCCGATCGCGGACGTCCTCGTACCGATCCGCGGCGATGCCCAGGACGCGCGGGTCGCCGCCGGCGGCCTCCACCATGGCCACGAGGCCCGGGCCGTTGGCGTCCGGGATGCCGGCCGGCCCGAGGGCTGATCCCGGAGCGCGGACCTCGTCCCCGGTCGCGAGGATCCCGACGATGGGCCGGCGATGGACGACGATGCGATCCATGCCGACGCCCGCCGCGAGTCCCAGCACGGTCGGGGTCATGACCGTGCCCGGGGCGATGATGGCCGTGCCGGCAGCGAGGTCGCTGCCGCGGGTCCGGATGCTCCCGCCCGGCGCCACCGCGACGTGGACGGCGATCGCTGCCGGCAAGGGCCCGGTCGCGTCGCGGCCGCGCGGCCCACTCGCGGACCCGTCCCCCGCCAGGGGTGTCGTCTGCTCGACGGGCACGACAGCGTCCGCGCCCGACGGGACCGCGGCGCCCGTCGCGATCCGGACGGCCGTGCCCCGACCCACGATCGCGTCCGGTGCCTGGCCGGCGCGGACCTCGCCGGTCACGGCCAGACGGACCGGGGCGTCCTCCATGGCCGTCGTGGTGTCGGTGGCACGGATCGCGTAGCCATCCATCGCGGAGTTGTCCCACGGCGGCAGGTCCATGGGACTCCGGACCACCTCGGCGGCGACTCGACCCAGGGTGTCGGCCAGGGGGACGACCTCAGTGGGCGTGGCGCCGGCGATGGCCGCGAAGACCGCGTCCCGTGCCTCGTCCACGCTGAGCAACCGGTCGCCGCTCATGCCGTTCCCGTCACGCCGTCCCGCCCTTGGCCGCCACACGACCGCGGATGGCCTCAGCGACCGCCCGTCGTGTCACCAGCCCGGCCAGGACGCCGGATTCGAGCACGGGCAGCCCATCGAGTCCCGTGCGGTGCAGGTGGTCCAGCGCCGCGCGCAGGGTCGTCTCCGGATCGATCGCCGGCAGATCGTCCGCGGCCGTCATCAGGTCCCCGGCCCTCGTGTCCTGCCAGCGTGACCGACGCACGCGACGGACCTGCCGTTCGCCGAGGACGCCGAGCAGCCTGGGGCCGTCCACGATGGCGACGGACCCTCCCGGAACGTCCAGTACCTGCGCCGCGAACGTGTCCAGAGTCAGACCGGCCGGCACGCCCTTGGCGTCCCGGTCCAGCACGTCACGAACGACCAGCCCCTCCAGCAGAGCGTCCATCGCGGCCATGCGCTCCACCGCTCGACTGCTCGAGACGAGGAACCAGCCAGACAGCGCGAGCATCAGGCCGTCGATGGAGTCCCGGGTCAGGATGAGCACGATCCCGGCCGCGGCGGCGGCGATACCCAGGCCGCGCCCGCTCCGGGCGGCGAAGCGCAGGCCCTTCGCGGGGTCGCCGGTCCGTGCCCACGCCACCCCCCGGGCGATGCGACCGCCGTCCAGCGGGAACGCCGGCAGCAGATTCACGCCGCCGAGCACGAGGTTGAGGATCCCGACCACCAGCGCGACCTGCCCGATGATGGCCCACGCCTCGCCGCCGATCGTGGTGCCCATGACGGCGATCCCCAGCAGGGCCGAGCCGATGACGATGCTGACAGCCGGCCCGGCCGCGGCAGCCACGATCTCGTCGCGCGGCGTTCGGGTCTCGAGGATGGGCGGCGCCGCACCGCCGAAGAAGTAGACGACGACCACGCCGCCGGGCGCGCCGGCGCGACGGGCCGCGATGGCGTGCCCGAGTTCATGCGCGACGGCGGACAGGAGGAACAGTCCGGCCACGATGGCTCCCAGGACCCAGCGCAGCTCCGGGCTGGAGGTGGGGGCGGCGGCCTCCACCTGGCCGACGACCGTGACCGCGATCACGGCCAGGATCACGGCCCACGTCACGTGCACGCGGATCTCGAAGCCGAACAGGCGGGCGATGGGGAGGGCACTCATCGCCGGTCGTCCGCGTGCCGATGGGCTGCGACCGCGACAGCGGCGGCGGCGAGGACGGCGACCACGCCGAGCGCGACCGTGGTCTCCTGCCAGAAGCGGAACGGGAAGAGCTGGACCAGGCGCTCGGTTTCCGGATCGAAGGTGTACGTGCCGCCCGGGAAGAAGAGCTGGTGGAAGACCTCGAACAGGGCATCGAAGGCGACGAGCGACGCGATCCCGGCGAGGACGAGCGTCGCGATCAGGCCGAGCGCGCCGTTACGGATCGCCCGCCCGGACGCGGTGAGCCCGGCGGTGTCTCGCCGCCGGAGAGCGACGAGCGCGGCACCTCCCGTGAGGACGGCCGCGACGGCGAAGAACCCGATGAACACGCCCCGAACGTCGCGCATATGCGACCGCTCCCGTTCGTTGAGGACCGGTTCGCCGGCGACCTCGACGTCGAAGTCGGGCGGTCCGAGCACGAGATCGGCCAGGATGCTGTCCGTGGCCATGCGCAGATCGGGCTCGCTGAATCTGGTCCACGCCGCGGCCTGGGCGCGGCCCTGCTCGAACGCGACCCAGACCGGGTTCAGGAAGAGCGGTATCGCCAGCGCGACGATGGCCACGGCCGTCGCGACGCTGATCAGGATCGAGCCGAGCCGGCCCGCAAAGGTCTCCACGACCGCATCCTAGCCCGTCGCTGGCGATCGTCCCGTCCGGGGCGTCGAGCGACGAGGTCCTACTCGTCCTCGAGCGTCCGCGCCTGCTCCCACCAGCCGGCGATCGCGAGGTCCGTCGGCGGATCCTGACTGAGCTCCACGGCCGCCCGATGGATCCGGTCCCGGAAGTCGTCGAGAGACAGGGCCAGGATGTCGCGCAGACCGTCGATCCCGGCCTGGATCAGGAGCTGGTGCTCCACCGGTCCGAAGCTCGCGAGGTTGAGCATCAGGGCCTCGTCTCGCCACATCAGGACGTCGTTCGTGTCCGCGCCGACCTGGTCGGCCAGGACCTGGCGACGGGTGGGCGTCTCGGATCGCTCCAGGAGGAGCCCCGTGGTGAACGTCCCCTGGTGCTCCAGGCGGGCAAGGTGGACGGGCTCTATGCGGGTCAGTTCGTCGATCGGCGGCATGGGGGCATTATCGCGGACGGCATCGTGCGGCGTATGCTCGCGTGGATGGACCGCTGGAAGACGATCGTCGAGCCGTTCCGGATCCACGCCGTCGAGCCGATACGGATGACGACGGAGGCGGATCGAGAGCGCGCCCTCGAGGCGGCCGGGTGGAACCTCTTCGATCTCCACGCCGACGACGTCGTGGTGGACCTGTTGACCGATTCCGGCACCGGGGCGATGAGCCGCGACCAGTGGGCGGCCATCCAGCACGGCGACGAGAGTTACGCCGGCAGCCCCTCGTGGTTCACCTTTCTGGAGAGCGTCCAGGCCCTGTTCCCGTTCCGCCACGTCATCCCCACCCACCAGGGCCGCGCGGCGGAGAAGATCCTGTTCAGTGTCATCGGCGGGCCGGGCAAGGTCATCCCCAACAACACCCACTTCGACACGACGCGGGCCAACGTCGAGTTCACGGGCGCCGAGGCCGTGGACCTGGTGATCGCCGAGGGTCGCGAGCCGTCCACCATCCACCCGTTCAAGGGCAACATGGACGTCGCGGCCCTCGAAGCGCTCCTGGCAGCCAGGGGCGACGACGTCCCGGTCGTGTTCGTGACCATCACCAACAACTCCGGCGGGGGCCAGCCGGTATCGCTGGCAAACCTGCGCGCCATCCGCGAGGTGTGCGATTCGTATGGCAAGCCGCTCTACCTGGACGGCTGTCGGTTCGCGGAGAACGCGTGGTTCATCAAGACCCGCGAGCCGGGGCAAGGCGACCGCCCGGTCGTGGACATCGTCCGAGAGATCGGGTCACTGGCGGACGGGATGACCATGTCAGCCAAGAAGGACGGCCTCGCCAACATCGGGGGCTGGCTGGCGATGAACGACGATGCGATCGCCGAGCGCTGCCGGAACATGCTCATCCTGACCGAGGGGTTCGTGACCTATGGGGGCCTGGCCGGGCGCGACCTGGAGGCGATCGCCCAGGGCCTGCGCGAGGTCGTGGACGAGGACTACCTCCGCTATCGGATCCGATCCACGGCGTATCTCGGCGACGCGCTCGTGGCGGCCGGCATCCCCTGCGTGCGGCCGTTCGGCGGTCACGCCGTGTACATCGACGCGCGCGGCCTGCTGCCGCACATCCCGCCACTCCAGTACCCGGGTCAGGCGCTGGCCGTGGAGCTGTACCGGGCGGGCGGGATCCGCGGCTGTGAGATCGGGACGGTGATGTTCGGCATGCACCCGGATGGCACGGAGCAGCCGGCGGCGATGGACCTCGTCCGGCTCGCCATCCCACGGCGCACCTACACGCAGAGTCATATCGACTACGTCATCGAGGTCGCCGCCGATGTCGCCCGGCGGGCATCGACGCTGCGCGGCTACCGGATCGCGTCACAGCCCGCCGCCCTGCGGCACTTCACGGCCAGGTTCCAGCCGCTCGCCTGAGGTCAGGCTCGCGCGCGTTCCAGGACGGTGCGGGCGAACCCCAGGAGCGCCACGTCCTCCAGGGGCGGGTTGATCAGACCGGCGCGGGCGTCCCGGAACGCCCGCTCCAGCCGGCCGCTGAGGAACCCCGGGCCGCCCGCGATGCGCAGGGCCTCGTCCGTGGCGGTCACCGCGGCCCGGGTCGCGACGACCTTGGCGAGGGCGATGTCCGCGGGCTCGCGGTCGGCATCCCATCGGCGGGCGGCCTCCAGCACGACGATCCGTGCCGTCCGAAGGTCCGCGTCCAGCCGTCCGAGTCGGAGCTGGACGCTTTGGATGTCCGCGACGGCCGTGGATCCGTCGCCGGGCCGCCGGGCCAGGGCCCATCGCGCCACCTCGGACCGCGCCCCCTCCCCCACCCCGAGGTAGGTCGCCGCGATGGCCATCCCGAACCACGCCCCGGGCGCCGCGCCACGCGGATCGGGGTCCGTGACCCGACGCCGCTGGACGAGCTCGCCGACGGCACCGACCAGGGCGAGCCGACCGGAGGCGGAGCCGCGCATGCCCATGGCCTCGAACCCCTCGCGGCGGTCGACGCCCCCGGTCGAGAGGTCCACGAGGAAGTAGCCGACCTCCGGCGGCTCGTCGTCCCCGATCCGGGCCGTCACGAAGGCGTGGGCCAGGTTGGGGAGCCAGGTGGTCCAGGTCTTCTCCCCGGTGAGCCGCCACGTGGCGTCGCCGGCTGGGTCAGCGACCGCGCGCGTGCCCGGGATCGCGCCACGGGCCGGCGAGCCTCCGCCCTCCTCCGTGGCCGCGTTGTTGACCAGTGCACCGCGGTCCACCACGAGCCGCCAGATCCGCTCGCGGATGTCGTCCGGGAACGCGTCCGCGTCGCGCATCGCACCCGTGACGTGCACCTGCATCGCGAACCCGAGGGCGGTCGCGCCGTCCACCGCGCCGACGGCCATCAGCACCTCGGCGGCCTCCGCCATCGTGGCGCCGAGCCCGCCCGCGGACGCGGGCACGCACAGTCGGTGCAGGCCCGACTCGACGATCGCGGCCGCGGCCGCCGGTTCGAAGGCGTCTCGCAGGTCGAGGCCGCACAGTCGGTCGATCGCGCCGTCGCAGGCGGTCGCGATCTCCGGCCTCACCCGGGACCCTCCGCGGCGGCTTCGCGCAGGAGGGCCCACGCGCGCTCCACGTGGTGCGGCTCCGTGCGCAGGTTGCCGATCGCGATACGGATCGTGAATCGCCCGCCCAGCCTGGTGTGGGACATGAACACCTCCCCGGTCCGGTTCACGGCATCCATGATCGCCGCATTGCGCTGGTCGAGCGCGTCGTCCGTGAGATCGATTGCGGTCGGGCGCCATCGGAAGCACACGGTGGAGAACGGAACGGGCGCCAGGCGCTCCCAGTCGGGATCCTCGTCCACCCAGCTGGCGAATGTCTGTGCCATCTCCAGGTGGCGTCCGATCCTGCGCCGCAACCCTTCAAGGCCGAACCAACGCAGCTGGATCCAGAGCTTGAGCGCTCGGAACCGGCGACCCAATTGCGGCGTGTACTCGTTGTAGTCGTGGACGGGCATGTCCCGGTCCAGCGTGCGCAGGTACTCCGGAACCAGGCTGAAGGCATCGCGGAGGACGGGCATCCGTCGGGTGAGCAGGAGGGACGCGTCCAGCGGCGTGAACAACCACTTGTGCGGGTTGACCACGATCGAATCGGCGCGTTCCCAGCCGATGAACGGCCCGCGCCGGTCCGGGAGGAGCGCTACCGGACCGGCGTAGGCCGAGTCCACGTGCAGCCACAGCCCCTCGCGCTCGGCGATGTCCGCGATCGCGGCCACGGGGTCGATGGCGGTCGATGATGTCGTTCCGATGGTAGCCACGATGGCGATCGGTCGGTGACCGGCGGCCCGGTCGGCGTCGATGGCGGTCTGGAGCGCATCGGCGTGCATGGCGTAGGCCCCGTCGGTCTCGACGCGGACGAGCGACGACCGGCCCAGTCCCAGGGTCATGCACGCCTTCTCGATGGAACTGTGGGCTTCCGCGGAGGCGTACACGCGCAGCGCGGGCACGTCCGCTCGACCGCCGATCCCCGCAGCCGCGGCATCGATCCCGGCGGCCTGCCGCGCCCCGGCGAGCGCGATGAGCGACGAGGTCGACGCGGTGTCCGTCAGGAGGCCATCAAAGGCGTCCGGCAGGCCGAGCGCCCGGCGCAGCCAGCCGACCACGACCTCCTCCAGCTCCGTGCCGATGGGCGAGGTCCGCCACAGCATCGGGTTCTGGCCCAGGGCGGCGGTGAGCATCTCGCCCAGGATCCCGGGCCCGGAGGCCGTGGTGGCGAAGTAGGCGAGAAAGCCCGGGTGCTGCCAGTGCGTCGCGTTGGGCTCCACCAGCCGCTGGTAGTCGGCCAGGATGGCGCCCAGGGCCTCGGGATCCTCCGGCGCGCTGGTCGGGAACAGGGGTGCCAGCGAGCCGGGCTCGACCGCCGGGAAGACGTCGCGCGATCCGACCGTGTCGAGGTAGTCCGCCATGAGGTCCACGACGGCATGCGCCGCGGCACGGAAGGACGCCGGGGCCATGTCCGCCAGCCCATGCTGCTGCTCGGGATCGAGTTCCTCGTCGGGACGCACACCATCGCTCAGATCGACTGCCCAACCTCGGACAGGATCAGTTCCAGCTGGTCGCCCAACAGGGCGAGCGCGGCGATCGGCAGGAGGACGAAGAGGACCAGCAGGACCATGGCGGCGACGATACAGCCCACCAGAGCCCCTTTGACCGCCACGCCCGACCGTTGCATGACGGCCGACCCAGCCAACCGGTCGTGGATGCCCTGGTTGGTGTCGCTGATGATGGTCGTGAGCAGAAGGACGACGGACCAGGCGGTCAGGCCCCACGACGCGATCTGCGACACGTCCTCCAGCACGGTCAGGAGCGTGAGGGGATAGCCGAACGCTGCCCAGCGGATGATCGCCGGTGCGATCGCCAGTCCGCCGTCGCCACCGGACACGGCCACGACCCGCAGGGCGACCAGCCGCATGCCGGGGGTTGCGCCGCCGCTGCTTGTCCAGAAGCCGACGAAGTAGAGGAACTGGAGCCCGGTGACCAGGACGGCGAAGGTGAGGTCGATGGTCATGAGGTCGTCCGGGAACGCCGACTGCGTCGCCACCGCGATGGCGATCAAGGCCAGCGCGCTGATCGCGCCGAGGATCAGGAGGTCCACCAGCCAGGCCACGAGCCGGGTGCCGACGCCGGCGATGACGAATGGGCGTTCCGGGTCGGGTACGTGCTCCGCGGGCACCTGCCACCCGGTGGTCGGATCGGACGGCCCGGTCGGCATGCCCGGTTCCCCGCCGGCCGGGCGCGCCTCCTGGGTCCCGCCAGACGGCGTCCAGCTGATGAGCGGACTCGGCGGACTCGGCGGACTCGGCGGAATCGTCGGAGTCGTCGGAGTCGGCGGCGGTTCGTCGTCGTCCGGTGGCAGCGCCACGTCGTCCCTCCAGCGATGGTGATCGGCGGCGTCATCATCGCAGACGGCGGCTCACGCAGATGACGAACCCGGTCTCGGACCATCGCCGCTCCGTCGCCCATCCGCTGGCGTGGTGCGCTCGCCCACGGCTCCGCGGTACGGTGGCCCCATGGGTGACCCCTACACGGTCCTCGGCGTCCCCCGCTGGGCGGACCACGATGCGATCCGAACCGCCTACCGGGTCCTTGCCCGGCGCTGCCATCCGGACTTCGGGGGCGATGAGCGCGCCATGATCCAGCTCAACGAGGCCTGGCACATCCTGGGCGATCCGGCTCGGCGCGCTGCCCTTGATGCGGCGTCCGCACGCCCGACACTGCGCCCCGGCCCGCCGATCCAGAACGGTCCTCGCACCGTGCTCGACTTCGGGCGCTACGAGGGCTGGTCGCTCACCGACATCGCCAATGCGGACGACGACTACCTGGTCTGGCTCAGCCGCACCCCCCTGGGACGACCACTGCGCGCCGAGATCCAGGCGGTCCTCGACGAACGCGACCACGCGCTCGCGGCGCTACGTCCGCCGGTCGTCAACACGCGGCGTCGCCACGCCTGGGGCCGCTGACGGCCTCGCCTCGCGTCAGCGCGCCCGCTCCACGGTCCTGTCCCACCGGAGGGCCCTAACGTCGACGGAGCGATCCCCCGCTACCCTCCAGCCGCCCTCGTCTGACGAGCGTCCCATCCCACGGGAGGATCGTCGACGGACGGGGCATCCACGGCGCCGTCCGCCCGATCGATCGACGTAAGGGCCGCCGGGTGGGACGCGGCCGGACGCCCTCTCATCCGTCAGGCCCACGAAAGGACAGCGCCGCGGGCCCCAGACCCGCGGCGCTGTCGATGGCTGGGTCGCGGCGGTCAGTCGCCCAGTTGACCTCGGAGCGCCCCGGCCGGGAACGACGCGTTATGGACGTTGACGTAGTAGTCGGACGGGTTCCGGATGATGTCGATCGCCAGCGACCGCTCGACGTCGGTGCACCCGGATGAGTTGCCGGACGTGGGGGCCGTCAGGCCGACGACGACCGGACCCGCCACACCGGCCGGCCCGATGTGGATATGGGCGGCCGCGGCGGGCTCGATGCCCTCGACCTCCAGCGAGTAGCAGATGACCCCGCGACCCGGGTTGACCGTCATCGACGCCCAGCCGGACCCGTCCGGGTCACCCGGTCCCGGCACCTCCTCGGCACCGTTCAGGTCCGTCGAGAGGGGCCGACCACCAACGGCCGACGCCGTCGCCGTGAGGGCCACGGTGAGCATGGCCACCATCATCAGGGCGACCAGGATCCGGATCGTGCGCATCACGATGCTCCTCCACTTCGCGGCAGCGGCGGCGGCGCGGGACGTGCGCCGCCTGGACTGCGCGTCAACGTCAGGTACGTCTTCGGACGCGGATCGGATCACTCGGACCCGCCACGCAGTCCGCCAGAGACGGTCGCGATAGCTGCGACTACGGGCGGCAGACGCTCCGGCCGGTGCAGGCGAAGTCGAAAGATCCCGACACCCCGATCTCGCGGGCACCAGCGAACTCGGAGTCTTGTACGTGCGGTAGATGTGGTCGGGGCGGCGGGATTCGAACCCACGACCACCAGTCCCCCAGACTGGTGCGCTACCAGACTGCGCCACGCCCCGAAGGCAGCGAGTCTAGCACGGGCCATCGCGAGGTCCGGGGGTCGGGCGGCCGCCGTCCGCGTGGACTTCCGGGGATGTCGTCGATCGCGTTTAGCAGCCATGGCTCTACGGATCGCGCCGGATGGTCCCGTTGACCCCCATTTCTGTCGATACCGTGTGTGCCATGCACGCTGGGCGCCCGAATCCGTGGATTCGGCCGGATCTGTCTCTCCGGTAGAGGTGTGGCTTCTAAACGCAACTGCGCCGCGTGGACGGCCTTTGGAGGCGCGCCACCACGCGCTCGAGCAGCCCCGTTGACGTCGCCACGGGCCAGCCCCAGACTTCGCGCGGATGGCCACCGTGTCCGGCTTCATCCTCGACTGTCTCGGCTGCGCGCCGGAACCGGTCCCCGCCGGTCTGGATCAGGTCGTGATCGGGTTCCTGGTCGCCGCGGTGGCGATCGCCCCAGGCGCCATCCTGCACCGCTACCTGCGCCGTCGGGGCCGCTGACCCCTTCCCTTACGCCAATCCGCCCAGCTCGTCCTTCGACTCGCGCGACAGCAGGTCGACCAGGCAGCGCTGGACGCTCTTGCCCTCGAACAGGGCGCGGTGCACCTCGCGCGCGATGGGCATCTCGACGCCCAGCCGATCCGCCAGGGCGAGCGCCGCGTCCACCGTGTAGGCGCCCTCCGCCGTCCCCGGCAACGTCCGCTCCAGCTCCGTCCAGGGCCGGCCCTTGGCCAGCTCCTCGCCGAGTCGATGATTGCGGGACAGTCGCGATCCGCACGTGGCGATAAGGTCACCGATCCCCGCCAGGCCAGCGAAGGTAGGCGGATTGGCTCCCGCCGCGGTCCCCAGCCGGATCATCTCGGCGAGTCCTCGGGTAAGCAGCCCGGCTTTGCCGTTGTCCCCGAACCCCAACCCATCCGCCGCCCCCGCGGCGATCGCGATCACGTTCTTGAGCGCCCCGCACAGCTCCACGCCCAGGATGTCCTGGTTCACGTACAGCCGGAACTCACGACGGCCAAGCCGGTCCGCGATCCGTCCGGCGAGTGCCGAGTCCGGCGACGCGATGACCGCGGACGCCGGCAGGCCGCGCGCGATCTCCGCAGCCAGGTTCGGACCGGACAGGGCGGCGATCCTGGCCGGCGCGATCGAGCCAGCCTCCGCGATCACCTCGCTCATGCGCATCAGGGTGCCGGGCTCGATCCCCTTCACGACGGACAGCACGTCCGCCGATCCCGGGATGGACGCGGCGACCCTGGCGACTTCCGCGCGCAGGTGGGTGGAGGGGACCGCGATGATGACCAGATCCGTCGCCGAAGCGAGCGCCGAAACATCGGCCGTCGCGGTCAACGCGTCCGGCAGCTGCATCCCGGGCAGTCGCCGCTCGTTGCGTCGAGTCCGCTGGATGTCGTCGGCCAGCGCGACGTCGCGGCACACGAGGAGGACCGGCTCCACCCGCCCGACCAGCGCGGCAAGCGTCGTTCCCCACGCCCCGGCACCGACGACCGCGATGCGCGCCTGGGCCATCAGCGGGAGCGGCGGGTCTTCGCGGAGCTCGGGCGTCGGACGGGACGCGCGCCGGTGGCCGGCGCGGACCTGGACTTCTTGCGGCGTGGCAGCTTGACCGATGCCCGGTCGCGGAAGACGAGCCGGATGGGCGTCCCATCGAACCCGAACGTGTCCCGCAACCGATTCTCCAGGTAGCGCCGGTACGAGAAGTGCACCGCGGAAGCATCCGAGGCAAAGAAGATGAAGGTCGGCGGCGCGATGGACGCCTGCGTCGCGTAGAACAGCTTGGGTCGCTTGCCGCGGACCATCGGCGGCGGCGTCCGCTCCGTCGCGGTCAGCAGCAGCCGGTTCAGCTCCCCGGTCGTGATCCGCCGCCGGCGCTCCGCCCAGATATCGACCGCGAGCTCCAGCACGCGGCCGACCCGCTGCCCGGTCTTCGCCGAGATGGACACGATGGGCGCGAAGTCCAGGAACGGGACCTCGTTGCGGATCCACTCCGTGTACTGGTCGAAGGTGCGGTCCGTCTTCTCGGCGACCAGGTCCCACTTGTTGACCGCCACGACGAGGCCCTTCCCCTCGTCCACCGCGTATCCCGCGACGTGCGCGTCCTGGGCGGTGAGCCCCTCGACGGCATCGATGACCAGGACGGCGACGTCGGCGCGCGACAGCGCGGACAGCGCGCGCATCGTCGAATACCGCTCCGCGGCCGGCCCCGAGGCGACCTTGCCACGCCGACGGATCCCGGCGGTGTCGATGAGGATGACCTCGCTGCGACCCCAGGCCAGGCGCGTGTCGATGGCATCGCGGGTGGTCCCCGGCACCTCGGACACGATGGCGCGATCCTCGCCGAGCAGCGCGTTGAGCAGGCTGGACTTGCCGACGTTGGGACGACCGACGAACGCGATGGAAGCGGGCGAGGTGTCCGCTTCGGCGGCGATGGCCGCGTCCCACTTGGCCGCCTCGGCGTCCATGTCCAAGGCATCGTCGGCGTCCTCGCCGTCGTCGCCGGCGGCGCGGTCGCCCTCCTCGGGCTGGTCCACCACGAACGGCTCCAGCCGTCCGGCGGCGACCTCGTCCGCCCACGCATCGGCCGCTTCCTCCCGGGCCTTGCGGGCGATCTCCTGCTCCGTCTCCGGCGGCAGGGACCAGACGACGGCATCCAGCAGGTCGCCGGTCCCGCGCCCGTGGGTGGCGGAGATGGCGTACGTCTCCTCCCAGCCCAGGGCGTGGAACTCCATCCCGTCCAGCTCGCGCTTCTCGTTGTCCGCCTTGTTGACCGCGACGATCACGGGGGCCGGCGCGCGGCGCAGGATGGCGGCGGCCTCGGCGTCCGGCGGGGTCAGCCCGGCGACGGCGTCCACCACGAGGACGATGACATCCGCCTCCGCGATCGCGAGTCGGGCCTGGTCCTGCACCCCGGCCTCGATGGGACCGTCCGGGTCGAGGTCAAGGCCGCCCGTGTCCACGACGACGAACCGCCGTCCGTTCCACTCGGCGTCGCCATACAGCCGATCCCGCGTCGTGTGCGCGCGGTCCTCCACGATGGCGGTCCGGCCACCGACGATCCGGTTGAAGAGCGTGCTCTTGCCCACGTTGGGGCGGCCCACCACGGCGACGACCGGGAGGGCTCCGCCCAGACGCGTCGTGCCCGGGGAGGCCGTGGGCTTCGCGGGCACGCTCAGGCCGCGCCGGCGACGGACGGGGTGGCGAGGTCCGGGAGGGAGGTGGTGCGCCCGGCGGGGGTCGCGGCGCTGGCCAGGGCCGCGGCGGCGAGCTCGGAGGCACGGGTGCGGGCGTCGTCCGTACCCGCGAACTCAAGGATGCGCTGGGCGACGTCGCGAAGATCCTCGATCGGGGTGGACGTGCCGCCGGTCACGCCGACGATGCGCGCGTCCTCGAAGATGGCGGGATCGGTGAGGTCACGGACGCTCTCGATCTGGACGGCCCGCGTCCCGGCGATCTCGCACAGGCGCGTCAGTTCCTTGGTGTTCGCGCTGGAACGGCCGCCGACGACGACCATCATGTCCACGTCCCGTGCCGTCTCCATCGTGTCCTCCTGGCGACGGATCGTGACCGGGCAGACCGTGTTGACGATCTTGAGCTCGTGCGCTCGCGAGACCATGAACGCGGCGAGCTTCTCGAACTTCCAGGGTGGCTGGGTGGACTGGCTGATGAGGGCCATGCGCTTCTTGCGCGGGATGGCGGCCTCCCACTCCTCCTCCTCGTCCACGACGATGGCGTCCGGCGCGAAGCCCAGCATGCCCACGACCTCGGCGTGCCTGGGCGTGCCCAGCAGCACGATCGTGTAGCCCTCGTCCACGAGGCGGGTCAGCTCGCGGTGCTCCTGGATGACCCACGTGCACGTACCGTCGATGACCTCCAGACCCTTGTCGCTGGCGCGCTCCATGACGTCCGGCCGGACCCCGTGAGCGCGGATGACGACCGCCGCGCCATGGTCCACGTCGTCCAGGGTATCGACCGTTTTGATGCCCAGGCGCTGGAGGTCGTTGACCACGCCCTCGTTGTGGACGACCTGGCCCAACGTATGCGTGGCCTTACCGGCGGCCGAGGCCTCCTTGGCCTTGTCGATCGCCTCTCGCACGCCGTAGCAGAACCCGGTTCGCCGCGCGATCCGGACTTCCTGGACCATTCCCACGCCCCGATTATCGCACGGGGCCTGTTCCGGCCCCCTCGACTACGGTTCGGACGAAGGGGGCTCCGGGATGCGCGCGGGCGTGTCGCCGTACGGGCCACGCTGTCCCGGCGGCAACAGCGCGGCGATGCGCCGCATGATGAGGTCCGTGGCGGCAGGGGTCGCGGCCTTGCGGTCCAGGCCCGCGGGAAGCTCATCGGCGAGGCGGAACGGGGAGCCGACGCGGACCGTCACCCGCCCGCCGGGACGCGGGAGCTTCTGGCCACGGGGCCAGCGCTCGTACGACCCTTCGATCCCGACCGGCACGATCGGAGCCCCGGTCCGCAGCGCCAGGGCGGACGCCCCGTCGCGGGCCGCCTGGAGCGTGCCGTCGTGGCTGCGCGTCCCCTCCGGGAAGACGAACAGGGCGTGGCCCTCATCCAGGATCCGCTTGGCGAGGCGATAGGCCTCCACGTCCGCCGTGGAGCGGTCCACGGCGTGCACGCCGCCATTGCGTGCCATCCACCCGACGACCGGCCAGGCGAACAGCTCCTTCTTGCCCAGCCACTGGAGGCGCCGCCCAAGCTTGGGCAGCAGGCTCGCGGCGATGACCACGGGGTCCAGGTTGGAGGCATGGTTCGCGGCGACGATGACCGGCCCGTCGCGGGGGATCTCGTCGATGGCCCCGACGACGCGGACGCGGGTCAGGCCGGCGAGGCCCGCCCGCGTGACCGCCGCCACGGCCTGCATCCACGGGCTGATCTCATCGACGATGGGCGTCACGGGACGATCGCCGCTCATGCATCCTCCCCGGCCGGATGTCGGGCCTCGGCATCACGTATCGCCCCCACGACGAGGGCCACGGTGTCCTGGAACGCATTGCCGTCCGTGGTGATGATCCGGGCGTCCGGCGCGATCCGCAGGGGCGCGACGGCTCGCGTGGCATCCAGATGGTCGCGCCGACGGAGCGCCTCCAGGATGTGGGTCGCCTGCGGGTCGCCGGGGTCGAGGCCGCGCTCGTCGGCGCGGCGGCGGGCCCGTTCCTCCACGGACGCGTCCAGGTAGATCTTGAGGTCGGCGTCCGGCAGGACGACCGTGCCGATGTCGCGACCGGCCATCACGATCCCGCCGTCCGCGGCCAGGTCGCGCTGGCGAGCCAACAGCGCCGTGCGGACCTCCGGCACGGCCGACACCGCGGAAACGGCCGCGTCCACGGCCGGCCGACGAACGTCGTCCGTGTGGTCCGTGCCCTCGACGACGACGCGGGCCATCCGCCCGCGCTCGTCCGGCGCAAGGCCCACCTCTGCGACCAGCGCGACCAGGCCGTCCGGGTCGTCCACGGGCACGCCGCGCGCCTCCGCGAGCCAGGTCACCGCCCGGTACAGCAGGCCCGTGTCGCAGAACCGATAGCCGACGGC
Source organism: Chloroflexota bacterium (assembly GCA_040882345.1). Lineage (GTDB taxonomy): Bacteria > Chloroflexota > Limnocylindria > Limnocylindrales > CSP1-4 > SPCO01. Next base: position 40,938 of record JBBEBL010000152.1, on the reverse strand, counting down.
CTGGGCGGCCGCCGCCCCGACGCTGCTTTTGCCCGAGGATCCCGGTCCGTCCAGGGCGACCACGAGCCAGGGCCGCACCCTCGCCGCGCTCCCGATCACGCTCACGGCTTCGGCGACCGCGATCGGCCGCCCCCGGATCCCAGGCCCCTGACCTCCGGCGCCTTGAGGTTGCGGACCGCGCCGCTCCGCAGTCCGTCGATGCGAACGGGGCCGATGCGGACACGGACCAGCCGCCGCACGGGGGCGCCGACCGATCCGAACATCCGGCGCAGCTGCCGCTTCCAACCCTGGGCCAGCGTGGCGCGGTACCAGGTGAGCTCCCCCGGCGGTGGGCGCATGAGCGCGCTCAGCCGCTCCACCTCGACGGGCGTCATGAGCCGCAGCTGCCCAAGCGTCGCGAGCCCCTCGTCCAGCGCGATCCCCGCCTGGAGCGCGGCGACCTGCTCGTGGTCGAGGGCTGTGGCCAGGCCCAGGGCGTATTCGCGCTCTACCCCGTGGCTGGGGTGGAGGACGCGCTCCGACCACGCACCGTCGTTGGTGAGGAGGAGCATCCCTTCCGATTCCTGGTCCAGGCGCCCGACCGGGTACAGACGGGCGCCGTCGGGGACCAGCGCGGTCGGGACGAGATCCAGGACGGTGGTGCTGGCATGCCGGTCGCGGGTCGTGGAGGTCACGCCCATGGGCTTGTGCAGGAGCAGGTAGACCGTGGAGGCGGCCGCGCCGATGATCCGCCCGTCCACGGCAACGATGGCCCGCTCCGGGTCCACCTGTGCGCCCAGCTTCGCCGGCTTGCCGTCCACGGTCACCCGACCGGCGGCGATGAGGGCCTCGGCACCCCGCCGGGACGCGACGCCAGCGGAGGCCAGGACCTTCTGGAGACGCTCGACGGCCATCAGGCGCCACCCTGCTCGCCGTCACGGTCCTCGCCGTCGGTGAACAGCGGGGCCGTCAGCGGCTCGCCACCCTCCGTGGCCAGTCGATCGGCGACGTCCGCGTCCAACGGCGGCAGCTCGTCCAGACTCGTCAGGCCGAATCGCTCCAGGAATTCGAACCCGGTGCCGTACAGGAACGGCCGGCCCGCGGCGTGGGACCGCCCGAGCTCGACGATGAGTCGCCGGTGCAACAGCGTCCGGATCGTGTAGTCAGAGTCCACGCCGCGGATCCGCTCCACCGCGGACCTCGTGACCGGTTGGCGGTAGGCGACGATCGCGAGCGTCTCCAGGCTGGCCGGCGACAGGCGAACCGCGTCCGCCCCGACGTACCGCGCCACGAGGGCACCGCCTTCCGGCGCGGTCGCAAGCTCGACACGGTCACCATCCGTGACCAGGCGCAACCCGCGCGCCTGGAGCGCGACCTCCAGGTCCCCGAGCCGCGCATCAACGGTCTCCCGATCCGTTCCCGCAAGCTGGGCGATCTCGCGGCGACCAAGGGGCCGTTCCGCGACGAACAGGAGCGCCTCAAGGGCCGCCTCCGTCAGCTCGATCGGCTGGCGATCTTCCGTCGCGGGGTGATCGACATTGGCGGCGTCCTGCGGCCGGGTCATGCGAACGACTCCAGGGTCTCGTCCAACGG
>JBBEBL010000152.1:28064-39266 GCA_040882345.1 Chloroflexota bacterium | reverse complement strand
TTGGCGGCGTCCTGCGGCCGGGTCATGCGAACGACTCCAGGGTCTCGTCCAACGGGGTGTCCGGTACGTCGCCCAGTGGCGCCAGGCCGGCGACCGCGCGCTCTTCCGCGGTCGTGGCGCGGGCCACGATGGGGCCCCACGGCGCCGCCTGCTCCACGACGATCTCGCGGCGCTTCATGAGCTCCAACATCGCCAGAAAGGTGATGGCGATCACGACCCGGTCGCGAACACCGCTCAGGATGTCCTGGAGGACGATGCTGGGGGCGTCGCGCAGAGCCGAACGGATGATGGCGGCACGTTCCGTGAGGGTGATCGTCCGCGCGATGGTCTCCGGCGGGAGTTCCGGGGGCGGCGCGATGGCCGCAAGGTGGTCCAGCGACCGGACGAGGCGCAACGGGTCCAGTGGCGGTGCCTCCGTTGGTCGCGCGCCGGCCAGTCCGGAGGCGCGGGCCGCCGCCGCCTCCCGGCGGAAGAGGCCCGTCCGAGCCATGGCCTCGTCCGCCATCCGGACACCGGCGTCGCGGTAGGCGCGGTACAGGATGAGTCGGGCTCGCAGCTCTGCCTCCGGATCCGGGCCCTCGTCCACGAGGGTGGTCGGGCCGGCGACCGGACGACGCGGCAGCATGGCCCGGCTCTTGATGAGGATCAGCTGCGATGCCACGGCCACGAACGAGCTGACGTTCCCCAGGCGATCCGCCTCCAGCGTCGCGAGGGCATCCAGGTATGCGTCGGCCAGGCCACCCAGCGGCACGGTCAGGATGTCCAGCTGGCGCGCCTCGATGAGGGACAGGAGGAGGGCCAGGGGGCCGTCGAATTCAGCCACCTGGACGTGGGTGGCGGTCTCGGGCCGGCGACCCTCGCCGAAGCGGACGGCGGGCGGACCCGGAGTCGGTGATGGTGCCGGCGCCATGACCGGGATGCCCGGCGCGCCCTGGTGTTCCTGCACGATCAGTTCGCCTCGTCCGCGAGCTGCAGGAGTCGTCCCGCGTCGGGATCGATCGGGGCATCCTGGTGGCGGATCAGCTCCACGGTCCGCGGCGAGCATCCAGCCCGTGCGGCGAGGAAGGCGGAGGATGCCGCGTGATCGCGGAGGCGCTCCAGCGCCGACCCCCATCCCGGGACGAGGGCGGCGAGGCGCCAGACCCACGGACCATGAGCCTGCCCCAGTGAGTACGCGACCCGGGGCCAGACGCCCGTGTCGCCCTTGCCCGCGTCGTGCAGCAACCCGGCAAGCAGGACGTCGCGATCCGTCACGCCGTCCGCCCGCAGGGTCGCGACGACGTCCAGGCCGTGGCGCCGGTCGGCGGCATGCATCCGGTCGAATACCTCCAGTTGCGCGGCATCCACCCAGCTCGCCAGCGCCGCCCGCTCCACGGACCCGACGTGGGCCCGCAGGTGCGCGCGGAACTGGCGGACCTTAGACGCCCACCAGGAGCGAGAAGAGGGCTTCAAGGATCGGGATGATGATGCGGCCGCCGATGGAGGCGCCCGGTGGGAAGAAGAAGACGATGAGCAGGAGGATGAACCCGTACTGCTCCAGGATGGGTCGCCAGCGCCACGCGAGATGCGGCGGCAGGAACGCGAAGAGCACCTTGGACCCATCGAGGGGCGGGATCGGGAACAGGTTGAAGACCATCAGCACGAGGTTGATGAACACGAAGATATACAGGACCTGGATGACCAGGAACGGGATCTCGGCGGCCAGGTCCGGGTTGGCGAGGATGTAGCGGAGCGGCAGGGCCGCGGCCACCGCCAGGACGAGGTTGGAGATCGGCCCGGCGGCCGCCACCAGGGCCTCGCCGCGCGGCCCGCCCTGGAGGTTGCTCGGGTTGACCGGCGTCGGCTTCGCCCAGCCGAACCCGAACGTCCCGCCGGAGCCGATGAACGTCACGGCCAGCAGGATCCCGCCGAGCGGGTCGAAATGGACCGCCGGGTTGAGGGTCAGGCGACCGAACAGCTTGGCCGTCCCGTCGCCCAGTCGATACGCCGCCAGCGCGTGGCTGAACTCGTGCACCGGGAACCCGACGAGCAGCATGATCCCGACCGCGATCGCGATGGGAAGCACGTTCTCCAGGTCCAAGCGGGTTCCTCGCTACGAGCGCCCGCGCATGTTCCGTCGGGGTCCTGCGTATGGTAGCCGGATGACGCCGGCGCGGCGTCCGGATGGGCTCCCCTCCGGCGACCGAGGGTCAGAGGCGGCTGAGCAGATCCGTCTTCTTGCGCTCGAAGTCGTCCGCGCTGATGGCGCCGCGATCGCGCAGGTCGGCCAGGTTGGCGAGCGTCCGCGTCACCTCATCCGGCGTCAGGTTCGGCGCGGGCCCACGACCCGGCGCGGCGACTGAGACCGTCTCGTCGCCGATCGGGATCGACACGGGAGGAGGCGCAACGGGCGCGACCGGAGTCGGGGTCGGGGTCGGTGCCGGGGCTGACTCGGAGCGCAGCGGCGGGCTCGGGGCGCTCGCCCCGGTCGCCATGTCGCGCTCGTACTCGTGCTTCGCGTCCAGCATCGCCCTCTTGAACCCGATCGGGTCACGGATCATCCGGAACCGCTCGATCCCGGCCTCGGCGGCAGTCAGGACCTCCAGGTCACCGAACCCGAAGATCCGACCGAACACGGACTGTGACAGGCTCGCGTCATTGATCTTCTCCAGCGAGCTGTCCGTGGACGACTTGTTGAGGACGCCCATGACCTGGATCACGCGCCGGTTCGTCAGCACGTACTCCTGGTTGACGTAGCGCAGGGTGTGCCAGGCGAGTACGCCAAGCCCGCCCAGGACCAGCACCGCGGCCGCCCATCCAAGGAACGTACCGAGCGCACCAGCCTGCTGGTCCGCGGACAGGTTCTGGCTCAGCACCAGGATCACGACGCCCAGGACGATGGCCAGCACCGCCCAGCGCGCCCCCCACACGAGCACGAACCAGTGCTGCTTCTCGCGGTGCATGATCCGCTCCCCGGTGGAGAGCAGCGCGTCGGCATAGCTCATCGCGTGTGGTGCCTCCCTTGCTCAGGCCCGCGGATGGGCCCGACGGTAGACGTCCCGGATCCGCTCCCCGGTCAGATGCGTGTACAACTGGGTCGTGGAGATACTCGCATGTCCGAGCAACTCCTGGACGACCCGCAGGTCCGCCCCGCCCTCCAGCAGGTGCGTGGCGAACGAGTGGCGCAGCGTATGCGGGCTGACGCGGCCGGCCAGGCCCGCCGCCAAGGCCGCCGCCTGGACCGTCTTCCAGGCCTGCTGGCGCGCGAGTCGACGGCCGCGATCCCCAAGGAAGAGCGGCCCGCCACGAACCGGCTGGACGTGATGCCGGGCGACGAGGTCCACTCGCGCTCCATCCAGCCATCCAGCCAGAGCGTCCAGGGCCTCCTCCCCGATGGGCACCAGTCGCTCCTTGTCGCCCTTGCCGATCACCCGCACGAATGCGCCGTCTGTGGACACGTCCTCAAGGTCAAGGCCGATGGCCTCGCTGACCCGCAGTCCCGCCGCATACAGCAGTTCCAGCAGGGCCCGGTCGCGAGGCCCCGCGGCGGCCGCCGCGTCCAGCATCCGGACGACGTCGTCCACGGTCAGCGTGTCAGGCAGGCGGCGACTCTGGCGAGGCAGATCCAGGTGCGCCGCGACGTCCACCTCGATGAGCCCCTCGCCGTAGGCGAACCGGTAGAAGCCCTTCAGGGCGGCCGCTCGACGCCGAAGGCTGGTCGGCGCGAGGCCGTCGGCTGCGGACACGCCGCGGGCGCCCGCCGCACCACGCCGTGCCCGAGCCGCCAGGTAGTCGACGACGGCGTCCGGCGCTCGGTCCCATGGGGACGGCCCGCGCCTCGCATCGTCCATCGCCGCGTGGAAGTCGGTCAGGTCGCCGCGGTACGCCCGGATGGTCGCCGGGGCCAGGCCGCGCTCCACGGACAGGTAGGCGAGGTAGTCGTCTATGGCCCGTTGAAGATCCGCGCCAGCCATGCGCGTCAGTCCGCCCGCGGTGCGCCCACCGGGTCGCTGCGCCACGCATCGACGCGATCCAGCAGCTCCCGGGCCGTGGCCATCGTCGATGCGCCCCCGGACGCCCCGCCCAGCATCGCCGCGAGCTCCACGATCCGACCCTCGCGGTCCAGCCGTTCCACCACCGTGACCGTGCGCCCATCGCGCTCGCGCTTGGCGATCCGGAAGTGCGCGTCGGCGTGGGCCGCGATCTGGGGCAGGTGCGTGACGCACAGCACCTGGTGGCGTCGCGCCAGGCCCCACAGGCTCCGCCCGAGCGGGTCGGCGTTGCGACCCCCGATCCCCGTGTCCACCTCGTCGAAGACGAGCGTCGGCGTCGCGTCGGCCTCCGCGAGGACGCGCTTCACGGCGAGCGCGACGCGCGACAGTTCACCACCGGACGCGACGCGCGCCAGCGGGCGCGCCGGCTCCCCGGGGTTGGGGGCGAGCCGATAGACGACCTGGTCGATCCCCGTCGCGTCAAAGGCGACGGCATCCCCATCCACCTCCACGGCTGGCTCATTCGGCCCGGCCGGTCGGCGGCCGACCGCCACCTCGAAGACCCCGGCTGGGAACCCGAGCTCGACCAGGATCTCGTCCACGGCAGTGGAGAGGGTCCCCGCGGCGGCCACGCGCGCGGCGGACAGGGTCGCTGCGGCCGTGGCGACGCCAGCGAGGAGGGCGGCGTCCTCACGCTCGCGTCGAGCGCGCTCCTCGTCCAGCCCGCGCAGTCGCTCCGCCTCCAGGGAGGCTTCTTCGCCATGGGCGATCACGCTGGCCTCGTCGTCCCCGTACCGCCGCAGGAGCCCGTGGATGGTCCCGAGGCGGGCATCCAGCGCCTCCAGCGCACCCGGGTCATGGTCGATGTCCTCGGCCAGCCGGCGCGCCTCATCCGCCACGTCCGCGAGCTCGACTTCCAGGCCGGCCAGCCGTCCGGCCAGTGGATCGAAACGTGGGTCCAGCCGCGCGATGCCGCGCGCCTCGTGGAGCGCGGTGGCCACGGCATCTCGCGCGCCGGCACCCTCAGCGGTCAGCGCGTCGCGCAGGGCGGCGGCTCCACGGGCGATCGCCTCGCCGTGCTGGGCAGCGGCCAGACGCGTACGGATCTCGTCCGCCTCACCGGGGCGCAGTCGAGCGGCCGTGATCTCCGACGCCTCGTGATCCAGGAGGTCCACCCGCCGCGCCACCTCTCGCGGGTCGATCGTCGTGGCGTCCAGGAGGGCTCGGTTCGACCGCCACCGGTCCACCGCCCCGGCCACCGCGCCGCGGAGCTCGTCATGGCCGCCCCAGGCGTCCAGCAGGTCGCGCTGCCAGCGCTCGTCAAGGAGCCGGCCCTGGTCGTGCTGACCGTGGATCTCTACGATCGGCCCCACCTCGTCTGCCAGACGGGCCGCCGTGACGGCCGAATCATCCAGGCGCGCCGTCGACCGGCCGTTGGCGCCCACCTCGCGCACGGCGATGAGCGGCTCCGGCGTACGATCGAAGAGGGCCTCCACCCGCGCGGTCTCCGCGCCGTGTCGGACGAGGCCCGTGTCCGCGCGTGCCCCCAGCGCCAGCCCGAGGGCATCGATGAGCAGGCTCTTGCCGGCCCCGGTCTCACCGGTGATGACGTTCAGGCCGTGCTCGAAGGTCAGGCGCAGCCGGTCGATGAGCGCGAGGTCCGTGACCGTCAGTTCCAGCAGGCGCCCGGCGCTCACGACGGCAGCAACTCCACCTTGTGGCGCAGCAGGTCCCAGAACGAGCGCGACCCGCTCGGTTCGATGAGGCGGATGGGGCGGTCCACGGCGCGCACCTCCACGAGGTCGCCGACGGCGATCCGGAAGTCCTCGCGACCGTCCACGGACACGAGCGCCTCGTGGGCGTCGACGACGCGGCAGCGGACGACCTGCTGCGGACTGACCACGACGGACCGGAACGCCGACAGGTACGCGGCGATGGGCGTGACGACGAGGTTGCGGCTGATGGGGTCCAGGATGGGTCCGCCAGCCGAGAACGAGTAGCCCGTACTGCCCGTGGGGCTGGCGACCACGAGGCCGTCGGCGAGGAACGTGGCCAGATGCGTCCCGTCGATGGACACGTCCAGCCGGCAGACCCGGGCGAGCGCGCCGCGGGCGATGACCACGTCGTTGAGCGCGAGATAGCGATCCCCCTCCCCCACGGAGCCCCCGCGCAGGATCCGACCCTCCAGGATCATCCGCTCGTCTATGGTGAAGTCGCCGGCCACGATGCTTTCCAGCACGGACTCGAGATCGCCGGCCTCCGCCTTGGACAGGAATCCGACCTTGCCGAGGTTGATGCCCAGCAGCGGGACGTCCACCTCCGCCACGGCCCTGGCGGCGCGCAGGAACGTGCCGTCACCGCCCAGTACGACCAGGGCGTCCGTCGTCGGGAGTTCCGCCAGGACGCGCGCACGGTCCCCGGCCTGCGCCTGCCACTCCCCGATCCCTCGTGCCCGGCACCAGCCAGACGCGCGCTCGCTCAGCTCGACGGCCGCCTCGTTGGTGGGGTTGTACGCGAACCCGATGCGCTGGACGGTCACGGCCCGACAGCCTCCGCGATACGGTCACCGATGTCCGCACAACCGGGCCCCGGGGCGAGGTGCACGAGGAACTCCCGGTTCCCTTCCGGACCCAGGATCGGCGAGGCGATCACCGCACGGGTGCCGAGGCCCACCCCGGCGGCCGCCGCGACCACACCGTCCAGGACCTCGCGGTGGATGGCCGGGTCACGAACGACGCCGCGGTCCGTCCGTCCTCGTCCAGCCTCGAACTGCGGTTTCACGAGCGCGACCACCGGGGCGCGCGGCGCGAGCACGGTCCGGATGGGGCCAAGGACCCTGGCCAACGAGATGAACGACACGTCCACGACCGCGAGATCCGCGAGCTCCGGCAGGCTCGTGGCGTCCAGGCTCCTGGCGTTGGTCCGCTCCATGCTGACCACGCGCCGGTCTCGGCGCAACACATCGGCGAGCTGACCGCGACCCACATCCACGGCGTAGACGCGCCTCGCGCCGCGCTGCAACAGGACGTCCGTGAAGCCGCCCGTGGACGCGCCGACATCGATGGCCGCGACGCCGGTCGGATCGATCCCGAAGGCGTCCAGCGCCGCCGCGAGCTTGTGGCCGCCGCGACTGACGTAGGGATCGCGCTCCTCGAGGAGGATCGTGATAGCGGGATCCACGAGGTCGCCCGGCTTGCGGTCACGGCGAGCTGCATCGCCATCACCGACCCGCACCTGGCCGGCGAGGAGCATCGCCTGGGCCCGAGCCCGCGAGGACGCCAGCGCACGCTCGACGATGAGCTGGTCCAGTCGGACCCGGCGCGAGCGGGCCGCCGAAGTGCCCGCCGGGTTGGCCGCCGGGCTGCTGGGGTCGATCCGGGTCGAGGGCGTCATGGGTCTATCGTGGCACAGGCCGCTCAACCGGGAGTCATCTCGACGCTGTTCGGGACCGCGCTGGTCGCGGTCGGGCTCGTCACCGTGGTCGCACCGCCCTCGCGACGCGCACGCCGCGTCTGACCGTGGGACGGATCTGCGGGGTCCGGCCACGGAGTGACGGCCCTGGAGGATCCGGCCACCGGGTGACCGACCTGACGGAGGAACGTCGGACGTCGCGCCGACCGTCCCCCTCTTTCGCCCGTTCGGTCGTGGGGTGACCCGCACGACGGCGGAGCGCCCCTCCAGGGCGCCGGGGCGGCAGTTCCGTCGTCCGTTCGGCCACCGGGTGACCGAGCGGGCACGCCCGAGTGCGCCCATGCCCGGCCTCAGCCGGTCGCGGACTCCGCGACGGACCGTCCGGGGGTGATCCGCAGGGTGGCGGCCGCCTCGCGGACCTGCTCGGCGAGGCCGACGGCGTCCAGGCGCAGCGCGCGACGCAGGTCCGTCACGGACCCGTGATCCACGAACCGATCGCCGGGGATCCCCACGATGCGCAACGACACATCCCGATAAGCCGGATCCATCAGGCGCGCCTCCTCCAGCAGCTCCAGCACGCCACTGCCGAATCCGCCGGTCACGACGCTCTCCTCGAACGTGACCACGAGGCGCTTGCCTCGAGCCGCGTCCAGGATCAGCTGACGGTCCAGCGGCTTCGCGAACCGCGCGTTGATGACGCCGACGCTCCAGCCTTCCGCCTCGAGGGCCGCGGCGGCCTCCATCGCCCGAGCGACGATGGGCCCGAAACCCACGAACAGCAGGTCACGACCCTCGCGCAGCGTCTCCGCCTGGCCGATCGGCAGGACGGTGGGCTCCACAGGCGCCAGGCCGAACCCGGGATCGCGCGGGTAGTGGAGCGCGAACGGATGGTCCTGGGCGAGGGCCGTCCGGAGCAGGGAGCGCAGCTCCTGCTCGTCGCGCGGGGCAGCGATGATGAGGTTGGGCAGCTGGCGCTGGGCCGGGATCGTGAACATCCCCTGGTGGCTCGTGCCGTCCTCCCCGACCAGGCCCGCCCGGTCCACCGCGAGGAGCACGGGGGCATCGTTCTGACAGACGTCGTGAACGGTCTGGTCGAAGGCGCGCTGGAGGAACGTGGAGTAGAGCGCGACCACCGGCCGCATCCCACCGAGCGCCAGACCCGTCGCGAATGTCACGGCGTGCTGCTCCGCGATCCCGACATCGAAGGCGCGGTCAGGGAACTCCGCGCCGAACTTCGCCATCCCGGTCCCGGTCGGCATGCCCGCCGTGATGCCGACGATCCGCCGGTCCGCGCGGGCCACCTCCGTGAGCTCGGCTGCGAACACGGCCGTGTAGTTGGGGTGCTTCTTGGGCGCCTCCGGCGCCGGGATCGGCGGCGCGGCGTCGTCCGCCATCGACTCGGTGGGCATCGGCGCGCGCGTGCCGTCGTACGCGTCCGCCTTGGGCGCGAGTGACATCGGGGGAAGCGCCGCCCCGTGGAAGCTGACCTGGTCCGCCTCTGCCGGACGGAAGCCGCGGCCCTTCTGGGTCCGGACGTGCACGATCGTGGGCCCGGGCAGGGCCAGCGCAGCGGACAGGGTCTCATCCAGGGCGTGCAGATCGTGCCCGGGCACGACGCCGATGTAGGTAAGGCCCAGGTCCTCGAACAGCTGCCCCGGCTGGGCGAACCGGACGACCGACGCCCGCAATCGACGCGACCACTCCAGGATGCCGCCACCCACGACGGGGATGCGCTCCACCGTCCGGTCGTAGGCGCTCTTGCTCTGGCGCCACGCGCCGGACAATTTGATCTGCGACAGGTACCTGGAGAAGGCCCCGACGGTCGGGCTGATGGACATCTCGTTGTCGTTGACCACGATGAGCATCTGCGTCTGGCGCTGGCCGATGTCGTTGAGCGCCTCCAGCGACATGCCGCTCATCAGGGCCGCGTCGCCCACGACGACCGCGATGCGTTCCATCCCGTGGCGCAGGTCACGGGCTTCGGCGAGGCCCTGGGCGATGGACAGGCCCGTGCCCGCGTGACCGCCATCGAACACGTCATGCTCCGACTCGCTGCGGCGCGGGAACCCGCCGATCCCGTCCATCTGGCGGAGCGTGCCGAACCGCTGCAGGCGCCCGGTGAGGAGCTTGTGCGGGTAGGCCTGGTGACCCGTGTCCCAGACGATGCGGTCCCGCGGCGACTCCAGCAGGCGATGAAGCGCGATGGTCAGCTCCACGACGCCGAGCGACGAACCGAGGTGGCCGCCCGTGACCGCGACGGTGTGGATGATCGTCTCGCGGATCTCCGCCGTCAGCTCAGCGAGTTGGACCTCATCGAGGCCGCGGAGGTCGGCGGGGCTGGTCAGGTCGCTCAAGATGGACACGGTCGTGGATCGCTCCCAAGTGATCGTCGCGGAAAGTGCGCCGGTGCGCTGGCAGTGTAAACCTGTTCCCGGGCGGTCGCGAGTTTCCGTTGACGACGCCGGGGCTGTACGTGGTCGGTACAGTGGCGGGTGCCATGCTCGCCCGCTACGCCTCCATGGGTTGTCGTCCGGACGATGACGCCGGCATCGCCGTCCGCAAGCGCGCGCTGACCATCGCCACGACGACGGTCGCCTCCCTCGCGTTCGCCTGGGTCCTCACCTATCTCGCCCTGGACCGGCCGGTCGCGGCGGCCATCCCGGCGACGTACCAGGCGATCGCGGCGGTCGGTCTCATCGGGCTGTGGAGGACGAAGCGATTCGACCTCTTTCGGTCCGTCCAGCTGTCGCTGATGCTCGTCCTGCCGTTCGTCCTCCAGTGGGTGCTCGGCGGGTTCGTCAACGCCTCCGCCGTCAGCCTGTGGGGGCTCGTCACGGCCTTTGGTGCGGTCTACTTCCTGGACGCGCGCCGAGCGGTGCCGTGGTTCCTGGCGTTCCTCGCCCTCGTGGTCGTGTCCGGGCTCCTGGACGGTCGACTCGCAGCGACCGCCGTGCCGTTGCCTGATGAGGTCCGGATCGCGTTCTTCGTCGCGAACATCGGGGCCGTCTCCGTCGTCGCGTACCTCCTGCTCCAGTATTTCGTGCGCGAGCTGGAGGCGGCCCGGGCCGCGTCGGACGCGCTGCTCCACGACATCCTGCCGGACACCATCGCGCACCAGCTCAAGGCCGCCGACGCGAGCGGCAACCGCGGCGCGGTCATCGCCGACGCGCACCCGGACGTCACGGTCCTCTTCGCCGACGTGGTCGAGTTCACGCCATTCGCGGAGCGCGCCGCTCCGGACGACCTGGTCGGCCTACTGGACCGCGTGTTCAGCGCGTTCGACGACGTGATCGATGCGCACGGGCTCGAGAAGATCAAGACCATCGGCGATTCGTACATGGCCGCCAGCGGCCTGCCCGTCGCCCGCGAGGACCACGCGGAGGCCGCGGCCCAGGTGGCGCTCGCGATGCTCGACCTGGCCGAGGAGTGGCGCGCCCAGGGGATGCCCATCCGACTCCGCATCGGGATGGAGTCGGGGCCAGTGGTGGCTGGCGTCATCGGCCGGCGCAAGTTCGTCTACGACCTGTGGGGCGACACGGTCAACACCGCGAGCCGCATGGAGTCGCACGGGGAGCCCGATGTCATCCAGCTGGGGCCACGCCTCGCGCGGCGGCTGGCCGCGGCGTTCCAGGTGGAGGACCGCGAGGCGATCCAGGTCAAGGGCAAGGGCTGGATCACACCGGGACGCCTGATGGGACCGCGGGCTTAGGCGCTGCGGGATGGTCGCGGCGGGCGCGTTCCGGGCTCCCCCGTCCGCCCTGTCCGCCCCGTCCGCCCCGTTCGGCCCGTTCGGCCCGTTCGCCTCGTTCGGCCCGTTCGG
>JBBEBL010000152.1:18177-27964 GCA_040882345.1 Chloroflexota bacterium | reverse complement strand
CCCCGTCCGCCCCGTTCGGCCCGTTCGGCCCGTTCGCCTCGTTCGGCCCGTTCGGCCCGGGGGGTTCACCGTCGGTGATCATCCGGCGTCCGCCGGCCGCGCGAGCCTCCCGTCTTCACCGCAACAGAACGTCCGCGGGACCTGACCGCCCCGGGCACAGACGGGGGGCGATGGGGGAGGTCGTACCGACGGGCGGATTCACTGGCGCTGAACGTGTGCGAGGGAAGGTCCGGCCGGACGGGGTCAGCGCCGGGTACGACCCGCGAACATTCACCCACGGTGAGCCGGCGCCAGGCGGTGGGCACGCCCGGCGCCGGGTGGTCGTCAGGCCTCCGCGGCGTCTTCCACGCGGACGTCCCGGAGTTCCAGCGCTCCCCCGGCGCGGGCGACGAGCTGCTGCACCCGCAACTCGGCGTCACCGATGAGTCGTTCGCAGCGGGCCTGGAGGGCGACGCCGCGCTCGTAGAGGGCCAGGGCCGCCTCGAGCGGCTGGCCGCCAGCTTCAAGTTCCGTGACCGTGCGCTGCAGCTCGGCGAGGGCGTCGTCGAAGCTCAAGGACGCCACATCGGCCGTCGCGGCTGCGGCCTCGGCGGCGGTGTCGTCAGGGATCGGGTCGGTCGTCGTCACCGGGCTCCTCGTCGTCAGCGGATGCGCGGGTGGCCGTCCACGCGTCCAGCCGCCTTGCGACAAGCATACCGAGGCCGGCGCCGGCCACGCCGATGACGGCGACGACGGCCAGGAAGACCACGAGGTCCGTCACCCCGTCCGCGTGCCCCCATCGACGGTCGCCGGGAGCTCACCGTCCGCCACCCGGACCCGCAGGCCCGTCCCAGGTGGCGCTTCCGCCGGGGTGCGGACGATGGCCCCGTCCAGCGACCGCCGGACGATCGCATAGCCGCGATCCAGCGTGGCCTGCGGACCGAGGACGCCGAGCGCGGCGCCGGCGGCCGCGAGCGACGCCCGGTCGCGCGCCACGCGTCGACCGGCCAGCGCGGCGAGGGGCGGCATGGCGCGCAGGCGTGAGCGCTCCCGGGCGATCCGGGCCGGCAGGGCTGGCCGTGCGCGAGCCACGAGTCGTTCCACGGACCGGCGGTCCGTCGCCAGTCGGTCGGCCATGGCCCGCGTGGCGCGGTCCAGGAGCAGCCCGGACCGTTCGCGGGCGGCTGACAGCTGCGCGGCCGGGTGGAGGCGCTCCAGCGCCCGACGCTCCCCGGCGACCTCCCGGCCCGCCGCGCCGACGGTCCGCCCGACCGCGGTATCCAGCCGTCGCCCGGCGGCGCGCGCGAGTCGTTCCAGGTCCGCCCGGTCCGGGACCACGAGCTCCGCGGCCGCGGACGGGGTAGGGGCCCGGACGTCCGCCGCGAAGTCGGTCAGGGTGACGTCCACTTCGTGGCCGATCCCGGCGACGACCGGGATCGGGTGGGTCACGATCGCCCTGACCACCCGTTCGTCATTGAACGCCCAGAGGTCCTCCATGGAGCCGCCGCCGCGCGCCACGATCGTGACCGCGGGCGCCAGCTCCGGGGTCCCGGCGTCAGTGCATTCGGCGATCCAGCGCTCGATCCGTCGCAGGGCGGTCACGACGCTCGCCGGGGCCTCGTCGCCCTGAACGCGAGCGGCGACCAGGGCCACCCTCGCGAGCGGCCAGCGTCGCGCCAGCACCGTGCACACGTCCCGCCACACCGCTCCGGACGGGCTGGTCACCACGGCGATCACGGCGGGACGGACGGGGAGTGGCCGCTTGCGCCCCTGGTCGAACAGGCCCTCCGCCGACAGCTGCGCCTTGAGGGCCTCGAAGCGGAGCGCAAGGTCGCCGAATCCGGCCGGCTGGATCGTGTCCACGTAGAGTTGGAGCGCGCCGGTCGGCTCGTACAGGTCGATCCGGCCGTGGACCACGACGCGCAGCCCGGCGCGAGCCTCGAACGGCGAGCGGGTGCGGTCGTCCCGGAACCACACGCACTGGAGCTGGTTGCGCTCGTCCTTGAGCGCGAAGTACGCGTGACCGGCGCTGGACACCGTCACCCGTCCGATCTCGCCCTCCACCCACAGGTCGATGAGCCGGGGGTCATCGCGGATCGCCCCACGGACGGCGCGCGTGACCTCGCTGACGCCGAGGATCCGGACGGAGGACGGGGGGACCGGGTGGGCTGGGTGGCCGGGACGCGCCGCGACGTCGTCCGTGATCGCGTCCCAGCCCGGCAGGGCCCAGTCGGGCGGTTCCTGGCCGCGGGTCACGGCGTCATCGCTCAGACGCGGGTCTGGTACTCGCCGGAGCGGGTGTCCACGCGGATCGTGTCGCCGACCTCCACGAAGATCGGGACCTGGACCACGAGGCCGGTCTCCGTCGTGGCGGGCTTGCGCGCGCCGGACTGGGTGTCGCCGGCGAACCCGGGCTCCGCGTCCACGACGGCCAGGTCAACGGTCACCGGCAGCTCCACGCCGATCGTCTCGCCCTGGTAGCTGGTGCGGTCCAGCGTCATCCCATCCTTTAGGTACTGGGCGGTCTCGCCGAGCATCTCCGCCGTCAGCATGAACTGGTCATACGAGTCGGTGTCCATGAAGTGGAAGTCGGCGTCGTCCCGGTACAGGAACTGGACGGGGCGCTTCTCCATGGATGCGCGAGGCCACTTGGTCCCGGCCTGGAAGCTGCGCTCAACGGTCTGCCCGCGCTTGATGTTGCGCAGGGTGATCCGGACCTGCGCTGATCCCCGCCCCATCTTGATGTGGTGGTAGTCAAGGATCTGCCATAGCTCGCCGTCGAGCTCGATGGCGACGCCCTTCTTGAGTTCACCGGTGCTGATCATCGTGGGGGTCGGCTCCTGGGATCGGGGGGCGGGGCACACGGGTGAGTGGCGGCACCGCGCGGGCGGCCATTCTAGCCGACCGCCGAGCCGTCACTCCCAGTGCCCATCCTGGAACGAACACGCCTGGCACCAGATCGGATCGTGCGGAACTGCTCCTGTTACGAGCGTGTTCATCACCAGACGGCCACTGCTGGTGGCAACCGGGCCATCTGCCGGGCCACCGCGATCCCGCCGAGAACCGGCCCGCTACCATCGCCATGACATGCCGCCCACCTCCACGACCGGGTTCGACCCGGTCCTCGCCGCCGCCCGACCGACGTTCGATGAGGCCGCCGTCCTCGGCATCGCCGCCGGGACCTTCGGCGAGCCGGCCGCAGCCGCCCGCGATCTCGGCAGCGAGCGGGACCAGACGTTCATGCTGCTGGACGACGGGTCGCGTCCCCTGGCCGTGATGAAGCTGTCCAACGCGGCGGAGGACCCGGCCACGCTGGACATGGAGGCGCTGGCCGTCCTGCACGCGCGCCGGGTGGACCCGACGCTCCCGCTCGCCGTCCCCCGGCGGGTCCCCGGTGTCGATGGCGATGCATCGGATCCTGCCACCTTCCGTGCCGCCGTCACGCGCCCGGATGGGGTCCATCACGCGCGCCTGTACGACGTGCTGCCGGGCCGCGGGCGCTCCGACCCGATGGACCTGTCAGATGCCGCCCTCGTGGCCTGGGGCGAGACCACCGCGCGGCTGGGCCGGGCACTGCGCGGCTTCTTCCACCCATCTGCCCAGCGGACGATGCTCTGGGATGTCCAGCACGCCGCGCTGACCCGGCCCATGGTCCGGTCCATCGGCGATCCCGGGCAGCGCGCGCTGGTGGAACGCGCCCTGGACCGCTTCGACGAGGTCGTGACCCCCGCGTGGCCGTCGCTCCGGGCCCAGGTGGTGCACGGCGACCTGACGACGGACAACGCTCTCGTGGACGAGGCGGGCCGGATCACCGGCATCGTGGACTTCGGCGATATGAGCCACTCGGCGCTCGTGACGGAACTCGCCAGCGTCCTGGATTCGCTCCTGGATGATCGCGGTCCGCACGACCTGTTCCGCACCGCCCGTCTCGTGCTGGACGGCTACCAACGCGTGACGCCGCTGGAACCTCTTGAGTTGCGGTTGATGGGCGAGCTGCTGGCAGCCCGGGCCGCGGTCACCATCGCGATCTCCTCGTGGCGCGCGGAGCGCGGCCTGGAGGAGGCGTCCTTCGCCGTCCGCTACAACGAGAAGGTCGCGCGGACGATCGCCACCCTCCTTGATATCGGCTGGGACGAGGTCGCGCGCCGCATGGGCGCGGAGGTCGCGCCGCGCCCTGCCGAACGATCCACCCTCGCGGCGCGCCGAGCAGCGACCATGGGCCCCGCGCTGGAGCCCCTGACCTACGACGACCCGCTGCTCCTGGCCAGTGCCCAGGGCGTGTGGATGACGGACGCGGATGGTCGGCGCTACCTGGATGCCTACAACAACGTCCCGTGCGTGGGCCACGGCCACCCGCGGGTGACGGAGGCGATCGCTCGCCAGTCCCGGCGGCTCAACACGAATCTGCGCTACCTGCACGAGACGGCCATCGACCTCGCGGAGCGCCTCATCGCGACGATGCCCGCGGGGTCAGGGCTCGACACCGTCTTCTACGTGAACTCCGGGTCGGAGGCGAATGACCTTGCCTGGCGACTGGCCACGACGGTCACCGGCGCGACTGGAGGCCTGTGCACGGCCCACGCATACCACGGCATCTCCGCGGCGATCGCCCCCCTGTCCCCGGAGTCGTGGCGCGCCGACGAGGCGCCGGCCACCGTGGCGACCTGGGCGCCGGACGACGACGCCGGGGTCAGCCACGCGCTGCAGGCGCTCGCGGCGCGTGGGATCCGGCCCGCGGCGGCGATCCTGGACGGGGTCCTGACCAGCGATGGCTACCCGGACGTCACCCCGGACCGGGCCGGCACGTGGCTGGCCGACGCACTTGCCGCCGGTGCGCTGTGGATCGCCGACGAGGTGCAGGGCGGTCACGGACGGACCGGCGGCTGGATGTGGTCCTTCCAGCGCCTTGGCCTCGTCCCGGACATCGTCACGATCGGCAAGCCGATGGGCAACGGACACCCGGTCGGGGCGGTCATCACTCGCCGCGAGGTCGCCCAGGCCTTCGCCGACGAGACCGTGTTCTTCAGCACGTTCGGAGGGAATCCGGTATCCGCCGCGGCCGCGATCGCGGTCCTGGACGTGATCGACGACGAGCGGGTCATGGAGCGGACCGCCGCCGCGGGCACGGCGCTGCGAGCCGCCATCGCGGAGCTGGCGACCCCCGGTGGGCCGATCTTGGACGTGCGCGGCCACGGCCTCGCGATCGGGGTGGAGGTGACGGATGGGCCCACGGCGACCCGGATCAAGGAGGGGCTCCGCGACCGCGGGGTGCTCATCGGGACGTGCGGTCGCGACGGCGCGGTCCTCAAGATCCGCCCCCCGCTGGCGTTCACGACGGCAGAGGTGCCGGTCCTCGGGGACGCCATGGCGGCGACCCTGGCTTCGCTCCGACCAGCGGGTCAGTCGCGGTAGGACCAGCTGGCTATGGCCGCAAGAACGGACCGGGCCTTGGCCGATACGCTCACGACCCCACCACCACGACGTCGCGCGGGAACTGCGTCAGCCGGTCGATCCGGCCGGCCGCCGCATCCACGGCGACGAGGTCCTCGATGCGGACGCCCATCTCCCCGTCGAGGTAGATCCCGGGCTCCACGGAGAAGACGGTGGGGCTCGGGAGTGGCGTGTCGGCCGCTCGCGTCCCGAGCGATGGCGCCTCGTGCGTGGCAAGCCCGATGCCATGGCCCGTGCCGTGCCCGAAGTGATCGCCGTGGCCACCATCCGCGATGACCGCCCGTGCCACGGCGTCCACGGCCCGGCCTGACGGGAGCTCCCCTCCCCCGGCGATGACCGTCTCCAGACTCTCGATCGCGGCAGCCTGCGCGGCCGCCACGAGCTCGTACACGGCGAGATCACGGGCGGCGGGCTCGCCCACGAACAGGGTCCGGGTCATGTCGCTCCGGTACCCGTCCACCTGCGCCCCGAAGTCGAACAGCAGGACCGCTCCGTCCAGCACCGGGCGATCCCCGGGCGAACCGTGTGGCAGGGCGGCCTCCGGTCCGGACAGGCAGGCCACGTCGAACGCGAGGGCCTCCGCGCCACCCGTGCGCATCAGCCACTCGAGGCGCAACGCCAGGTCGCGCTCCGTGACACCCGGCCGGATCTCCGGGACGAGGGCCGCGAGCGCCCGGTCGGCGACCGCGCAGGCAGCCGCGACGCGCTCCAGCTCCGCCGGCTCCTTGATCGCCCGATCCGCCTCAAGCCAGCCGTCCACCGGGACGAGCTCCACGTCCGGGGCTGCGGCCGCGAGACGCGCCCACGTGGCGTGCGCCACGAACCCGGCCTCCACGGCCACCCGCCGCGCGCCGGCGGAGGCGAGAAGCACCGGCCAGCGCGCCTCGAGATCCTGGTACCAGTCGAACACCCGGCAGTCCGGGGCCTCACGCCGAGCCTGGATGGTGTAGCGGCTGTCGGCGACGACGACGACCTCGTCACCGGTCACCAGGAACTGGCCGGACACCCCGGCCGATGCGACCTCCGTCTCGGCGAGGGTGAAGCCCGTGACGTAGCGCATGTGCTCACGCCGCACGCCGAAGTAGGCGTCCACCCCGGCCTCCGGAAGCCGGGAGCGCAGCCGCGCGATCCGGGTCGCGCGAGCCACCCGATCGGCCTCTGCCCACGCCAGTCGTCGCGCGTCGTCCGGCGGCGGCGCGAAGTCGGCTGGCGCCGGCCAGCGAGCCCGCGTCACCATCAGTTGTAGCCGTACTCGCGGCGATTCGCGTCGTGTTCCTTCTTGGTCTTGGCGAACACGTGCGCGCCGCCGCCGTCGGGGATGGCCAGGAAGTAGATGAACTTGTCTTCCGTGTTCGGCTCCAACGCCGCATCGATCGACTTCAGGGTCGGCGTCGCGATGGGGCCCGGCGGCAGCCCGGCCTGGGTGTAGCTGTTGTAGCCAACGAGGTCGTCGGGGAGTGCCACCTCGGCGAGCGGGACCGGCGGGACCGTCCAGAACACGTACTGGCGCCAGGCGTCGAAGTCCATGGCGGCGAGATTGACCGTGTCCTGCGCGTAGATGACCGTCGGGTCCGCATTGAGGAGCCCGGGCTTGACCCCCGGCAACCGATCGATCCGGTTCTGGTAGACCCCGGCGATCACCGGTCGCTCGTCGTCCAGGACGGCCTCGCGCTCCACGATGCTGGCGAGGGTCAGGACCTGGTAGAAGGTCAGGCCGCGTGCCTCCGGCACCTCCAGTCGGCTCTCGCCGACCGCGGCGATGAAGCGGTCCAGCATCAGGCGGATGAGCTCGTCCGGGCTGGTATCCGGCAGGACGCGGTAGGTGGCCGGCCACAGGAATCCCTCCAGCGTCGCGCCGGGAGGCGCGTCGCCCAGGGCCCGGCCCAGCCATGGATAGTCGGCGATGAGCGATGCGGGCGGCTCCACCGCGAGTTCGTAGAACTCGCGCACGTCCATCTGCAGGCCATCGAGGGTCTGGAGCTTGGCCGTCACCTGCTCCAGGCGGAGACCCGTGCGGAGGGCGATATCCACGACCGGGATCGCCTGCGGTGTCAGGAGCGCGGTCACGATCTCGTCGGGGGTCATCGTCGCGCGCAGGATGAAGTCGCCTTGCTGAAGCTCGCCGGTCAGGCCGCGCTCCGTGGCGATGAACACGAAGGCACGCCGATCCGTGATGAGGCCCTGCTGTTCAAGGCGGGCGCCGATCGTGCTGGCGGTGTCACCGGCGGTGACGACGAACGGCACCTGCTCCTCGTCCGTTGACGCCGCCGCGGTGAGCGCCGGACCAAGATCCTCGCGGACGATGTCCGCGACGAACGGGAAGTTCAGGGCGCCCGGGCTGTCGGCTGCCCAGCCGACGACGAAGGACGTGACGACGGGGCGGAGCACGGTCAGGCTCGCCACGAGGACGAGCCCACCCAGCAAGCCGGCGAACACGAGGAACTTGATGATCCCGAGGATCCCGCTCCCGCGGCCGCCACCGCCGCGGTAGCCTCCGTCCCGACCAGGATCGCGGCGCTCGGGGGCATACGTCGGGGCTACGGACTCCGTGGCGTAGGCATCGGCGTCGTAGGGCCGGACCCGCGTCGCCCGGGTATCCCGAGGATCTCGCGGGCGTCCGCCGGAACGGATGGTCATCAGGACGTCTCCATCGTGGGGGGCTGCACGAGGGACGCGTCGGCCCCATGCCGTGTGTCCAGCTCATCTTGAAGGATGATGGCGGCGGCTTCACGGTCCACCCTGGCACGGTATCGGTCGCGCTGGGTCCGCGACGGCGGTCCGCCGCTGCGTCCGCGACCCATCGGGCCCAGCCGGGATTCTGCCACGTGGCTCGTCAGCCGCTCGTCGCGCATCGTGATCCGCACCGGCCGGTCCAGCGCTCCTTCCAGCGCGGTCGCCCAACTCACCGTCAGCTCCGCCTGCGGTCCGACCTCTCCGGAGGCCTCCAGCGGGAGCCCCACGACGAGCTCGGTGATGCCGTGACGGTCGATCAGCGGGTGCAGCGCGGCGACATCCGCGTCGATGCTCCGGCCGCGCGGCAGGGTGGTCAGCGGGCGAGCCATCATGGCGCCTTCCTCCGCGAGCGCGACGCCGATCCGCCGCTCCCCGAGGTCGATGCCGAGCAGCGCCGTCATGGCGCGACGCCCCCGTCCGTTGGCGCCGGTTCGTCGCTCGCGGTCGGCACATCGACCGCGACGGGCCCGTCGATCGTCACCTGCACCCGCCCATCCAGGGTCGGGATCGTCGCGACCCAGTCCGGCCAGACGACGAGCTCCGCCGTCCCATAGCGATCCAGGATCTCGCGCGCCGCGACGAGGGACAGGCCACGGATCTCGGTCTCGATCACGGCAGGGTCCAGGATCCGCACCTGGCGCGCGGTGACGATGACCGGGAACGCGATCGTGCCGTCATTGACGACCGCCGGGTCGATGGTGATGACGCTGGAACCGTCCACGAGTTCGTAGCCGGCATCCACGCTGGACCCGAGCCGTGCCTCGGCGATGACCTGCACGGGGGCGGCGTCCACGGCCGTCACGGACCCGGTCACCGTGACGCCAAGATCGAACGCCTCGACCTCCTGCCCGACCAATGCCTCCAGGTCCTGGTCGAACACGGGTTCGCCGGCGACGGCCGTCTGCGGGAAGACGGTGGCGGCCTCCGAGCTCAGGTCCGGATCGTCGAGGCGCTGCGTGAAGGCCTCGCCGACGCGAGCGGTCAGCGCCGCGACCGCCTCGTCCACGTCCGCCTGGCGGACGCGCGGGAACTCGGTCCTCGTCCCGCCGGTCGTCGGGTCGGGGTTGGTGACCTTCAGGAACAGGGGCTCCTCGCCACGAGGGATGGTCGTGATGGTGTTCGCATCGACGTTGCCCGCGACCCCAGGGTCCACCGCGGTCACGCTCACCTCTGCGTTCGCCGGAACGACGATCGTCCTCTCGCCGAACACCAGTTCGGCCGGCGGGATGGTTATCGCCCGGTCGGTGGCGAAGCGAACGCCTGCACTCGTGCTGACGACTGCGCCCTTGGCTATCGAGTTCTTCGTGGTCGGGTCAAAATTCTGGAACCGGACGGTCCCGGTCGAGCGGGTCTCCTCCACCCGCTTGCCGGTCGCCGGGAACGTGTCGGAGACCTGGGCCTGGACCTGGACGGCGACCGCGGGCACGACCCCAGCGACGGCGTCGGGCTCCGAGGCGGTCGTGCTCGCGGTGACGCGGAACGGGACCGGACCGATCGTCTCCTGGCGCGGCGTGATCGCGACGGTCGCCGATGGGAGCAGCAGGTAGGCGGCCACGGCCCCGACGATCGTCGCCAGCCCCAGCACGAGCAGGCCGACGACGATGGAGGTTCGCCCGATGCGCCG
>JBBEBL010000152.1:0-18077 GCA_040882345.1 Chloroflexota bacterium | reverse complement strand
TCGCCAGCCCCAGCACGAGCAGGCCGACGACGATGGAGGTTCGCCCGATGCGCCGGCCAGACGGCCGCGCGGCTCGCTCAGGCGCCGGGTCTCGGCGGGGCTCGGGACCGGGCTCCGGCGCGCGAAAAACCGGTGCGGTCCGCTCGCGGGTGACCGCGCCGTGGTCGATCAGGACATGCGGCCGAGGCTGCAGAGCATCGGCGGCCACGCCGTCGGGCCCGGGCGTCACGACCGTGGCCGAGGCGGCGAGGCCCCCGGCAGGGTCGGCGTCGCCACCCGTCTCTGCGAGGGACGCCTCGTATTCCGCGACCGAGGCAAAGACCGGCAGGCCGGCGGACGCCGCCAGGGCCCTCGTCGCCGCATCGCCGGCCACGATGGACAGGCGCTTGGCGTGGGTCATCGCGTCCCGGGACAGCAGCCGGAAGTTGATCCGCGATGTCGCGACGCGCGAACCGTACGGAAGCACGACGGCGACGCGCCCGCCCTCCGCCGCCCGTATCCGGGACGCGGCGGACGTGATCTCGTCGTCGATGTCCAGGTAGATGACGCCGGCGGCCATGGTCAGACCCTCATCGCCCGGAGCACGCGGCGCAGGGCCGTGTCGAGCGCGTCCTCCGTCGTCTGGATCTCGATCGCCTGGTAGGCCAGGCCAAGCGGCGTGACGTCCTGCTGGTCCACGAGGAGGTCCGTCGCGTCGGAGATCGTGTCGATCTGGTCCGGCGAGAGGATCGTGACCTCCGGCGGACGCGCGAAGGGCATCTGCTTCCAGAACGTGTCCGCGGCGAGGGCCGCGCGGATCTCCGGCAGTCGCGAACCCCCGCCGCACAGGTAGATGCGTCCCGGAAGGAGGTCGCCGGCCGACAGTTCCTCCATCACCAACTCCACCCCGGCGGCCCATACGCGGACGTCGTCGCCGATGATCCCCGCCACCTCGTCGCGCGACTCCACGTCCATCCCCCGCGCGTAGTCCACCTTCAGCGCCTCCGCGCGGGGGAACGGCAGGTCCAGACGGTCGGCGATGCTCTTGGTGAAGGCCCGGCCTCCCAGCGCGAACATGCGGGTTCCCTCGATGCCGCCCTGGCGGACGAGCGCGACATCCGTCGTCCCGCCGCCGACATCCACGAACAGGGCGCCGGCCTGGCGGACCTGCTCGCTGCCAAGGACCCGCGCCACCGCGTACGGCTCGGCGACGATCTCCAGGAGCTCGAGATCAAGCTGGCTCGCGACCGACTGCAGCGCCCCGAGGTGGACGAGCGGGGCGAAGGCGTTGAAGATCCCGATCTTGATGTGCCGCCCCTGGAACCCGACCGGGTTGGTGAGCGGGTAGCCGTCGATCGCCGCGTTGGTGATGGCCGCATGGACCAGGCGGACATCCACCTGCGGCAGGCCCGTCTCCCAGGTGATGGCCCGCTCGGCCTCGCTCAGCGCTTCACGCTGGACGGTATCGATGAGCTTCTGGAGCTCCGCCTCCGTGATGGGCTGGTCCGGGCGCTTGCGCTCCTGGCTGTGCGTCGTGGTGAAGCCCTTGACCAGCTCACCGGCGATCCCGATGACCACCTGGGTCGGCCGGAAGCCGGCCATCTCCTCCGCCTCCTGGAGAGCGACCGCGCAGTTGTCAACGACCGCGGCGATATCCGCGACGGTGCCCGACTGCATGTGGCTGAGACCCTGGCGCTTGCGCCCCACGCCGCGGACGGTCCCGTGGCCCGCCTCGTCGATGTCGAAGACGAGCGCCTTGGCGAATTCCGTGCCGACGTCGAGGGCCGTGCAGGCGGCGAGGGCCACGGCCTCGTCACGCGACCAGATGCGACGCCAGAAGGCCATCAGGCCCCCGTCGAGAGCGCGGCGCGGATGGCCGCCAGGGCATCAGGGATCCCGTCGCGGCGGGTCCCCATCCCCTGGGCCATCTGCGGCCGGCCTCCCCCCTTCGCCCCGAGCGGCCCGGCGGCGACCTTGACGAGATCGCCGGCCGAGATGCCCCTGGCGACGAGGTCGTCGGAGACCGTGACCCAGACCTGCGGCGCGTCGGCGTCCAGGAGCAGGGCGATCACGCCGTCGCCGAGCGTCGCACGCACGTCCTTGGATGCCGCCTTCAGGGCGTCCATCGATTCGTACGGGACGGCGGCAGCCACCAGCCGAACACCCGGGGCCACCTCCTCGGCGCTGGCCGCCAGCTCGGCGGGTCGCGGCAAGCCGCTCGCCGCCCCCGCCTTGAGCCGCTGCTTCGTGGCCCGCAGCTCCTCCTGCAGGGCGGTGATCCGCTCGTCGATGGAATCGATGGAGCGCGCACCGACGGTCGTCGCGATACGCTCAAGGGCATCGAGACGTTCGCGCACGAGGGCGTCGGCGGCGGCCCCGGTGACCGCCTCGATGCGGCGCATCCCGGAGCCGATGCTGCGCTCCCCGGTGATGACGAACGCGCCGATCTGGCCGCTCGCCCGGCAATGCGTCCCGCCACACAGCTCGAAGCTGTAGTCCTGGACGCGGATCGTGCGCACCGTTTCCCCGTACTTCTCGTCGAAGAAGGCGTCAGCGCCCTGTGCGATGGCCTCCGCCATGGGCAGGAACGCGATGCTCACCGCGCGGTCGTCGCGGACCACGGCGCGCACCTCATCCTCGATCGCGCGCTTCTCCTCGTCCGTCAGCGCTCGGTCGAACGGGAAGTCGAAGCGCAGGTAGTCCGGCGTGACGAGCGAGCCGGCCTGGCGGGCGCGATCTCCGACCACGTTGCGCAACGCCCGGTGGAGGAGGTGCGTGCCGGTGTGGTTGCGCATCGTGTGCGCGCGCCGGTCCGCATCCACGGCGGCCTCCACGGTCTCCCCCACCCTGACCCGCCCGTGGAGCGTGCCGCGGTGGACGATCAGGCCGCCGACCGGCCGCTGGGTGTCCTCCACGGTGAACAGCTCGCTGCCGCCGCCGGGCTCGCGGATCGCGCCCTGGTCGCCGACCTGGCCGCCACCCTCCGCGTAGAACGGCGTCCGGTCCAGGACGAGTTCTGCCGCACCGTGACCGGTCAGTTCGTCGAACTCCATCCCGTCGCGGATGATCGCCACGATAAGACCCTCGGCCGTCGTGGTCTCGTAGCCCAGGAACGCGCTGTCCCCGGCCCGCGCCTGGACGGCGCCGTACAGAGCGGTCAGCTCGGCGTGCTTCGCGAGATCGGCCCGTTTGCCCGACCGACTGCGCTCACGCTGCTGCGCTAGCGCGGCATCGAAGCCGGCGCGATCGACGCGGACACCGGATTCGGCCGCCATCTCTATGGTCAGGTCGATCGGAAAGCCGAACGTGTCGTGCAACTCGAAGGCGACATCGCCGGGGAGTTCCAGCGCATCGCGGTCGAGGTCATCCGGGCGGCGACCGATCATGGGGGTCAGATCTGAGGCGGCGGGAACGCTGGAAGACGATGGACCCTTGCGCCCCGGGGACCCTTCGAATCCGAAGGTTTCGGCGCCGGGAGGGGTGGCGGCATCGGTGGCCGCGGTGGCGGCGAGGCGCTCCATGGCGACCCCCAGCCTGGCGGTACCGCGGTCCAGGGAGCGGTTGAACTGCTCCTCCTCACGCGCGATGACGTCGAGGATCTCGGCGCGGCGCTCCACGAGATGCGGGTACGCCTCGCCCATCACCTGGATCACCACCTCCGCGGTCTGGGCCATGAACCGCTCGCGTCTCCCCAACAGCCGACCATGGCGAACCGCCCGGCGGAGGATGCGGCGCAGGACATAGCCCCTCCCTTCATTCCCGGGAAGGACGTCGTCTGCGATCAGGAACGTGACGGCGCGGCTGTGGTCGGCGATGACCTGGTAACTGAATCGCTCCGCCTCGAACCCGTCCGGGTCATGCCCCAGCAGCTCGCGCATCCGCGCGTGGATGGGCATGAACAGATCCGTGTCGTAGTTGGTCGGGACCTGCTGGAGGACGCTGGCGAGGCGCTCCAGGCCCATGCCGGTGTCCACGCCGGGAGCCGGCAACGGCGTCAGCGAGCGGTCGGGATGGAGTTCGAATTCCATGAACACGAGGTTCCAGATCTCCAGCCAGCGCGGGCAGTGCTCGCTGTGGTCCGGGACGCACTCGGGGCCCTCGCTGAGGTCCGCACCGCGGTCGAAGTGGATCTCGCTGCACGGCCCGGACGGACCGATGTCCGCCATCCGCCACCAGTTCTTCTCGTCGCCGTTGGGGAAGTCGCCCCAGCGGACCAGCCGATCCGCCGGCAGGCCGATCTCGTCTCGCCAGACCTCGTGGGCCAGGTCGTCCGTCGTGTAGGTCGTGGCCGCCAGGCGGTCCCCAGGGATGCCGAGGTCGCGTGTCAGGAACTCCCAGGCCCAGTGGATGGCCTCGCGCTTGAAGTAGTCGCCGAAGCTCCAGTTGCCGAGCATCTCGAAGAGCGTGTGGTGGCGCGGGGTCCGCCCGACCTCCTCGAAGTCATTGTGCTTTCCAGCGACACGCAGGCAGCGCTGGTAGTCCACCGCCCGGGTGTACGAGCGTTGCTCGGCACCGGTCAGCAGGTCCTTGAACTGGACCATCCCGCTGTTCGTGAACAGGAGTGTCTGGTCACCTGCCGGCACGAGGCTCGCGCTGGGCACCACGGTGTGGCCGCGCTCGGCGAAGAATTCGACGAAGCGCCGGCGGATCTTGGCGGCGGGCAACGCCGTGATCCGGGGGTCCGGGGTGACGGTCGGCATCGACATCGGCCGCAATGGTAGCGGAGCGTGCCACCCGGGCGGTCGTGGCGGAGCCGAGGCTGGATCCGGGCTCGGGCGTGTCCCCCATGCGCCCGCCGCTCGCGCAACACGAACGGGTGTCGTGGAATGCGAGTGGCAGGATCGGGTGCCGGTGCGGATCGAGCGTGGATCACCCGGCCAGGGCGGTCGAGATGATCCGCGCGGCGGCATAGCACGACCGACAGTCGTACCCCGCGATGTCAGCCGGGGGGCCCGGCCACCGTCTCAGTCGCGACGACGTCGGGACCAGACGCGCGAGCCCGCGACGATGGCGCCGACGATGGCCCCGATCGTCAGTCCGCGCAGGAATCTCGCGATGATCCGCTCGTCCATCAGGCTCGATGCTCCGTGGGGCCAAGGACCGCGACCACGGACACGATCGCGATGCCGAGCCAGGCGACGATGGAGGCGCCCACGAGGTGGTAGTCGCCGATGGCCAGGATCTCGACACCCAGGCGACCCATGATGGCGTCCCCGGCCCAGGCTCCCAGGATAGCCGCGCCCAGGACCAGCGGCAGCCGACCACCAGCCGAGCCCCTGATGAGCACGGACAGGGCGGCATGGAACGAGCCGACGAGGACGGACAGCACGAGCGACGGCTCCAGGCTCACGCGGGGACGAGCACTCCGCCGTCGGCGGCCACGCTCGCCCCGACGGCCGCCCGCGCGATCCGGCCCCCGCCGAGCACTTCGTCGCCGTCGTACAGGACCGCGGCCTGACCCGGTGCCGCGGCCCACACCGGCACATCCGTCGTGACGCCCCAGCGCCGCTCATCGATCGGGGTGATCGTTGCGGCGATGAGCCGGGCCCGGTGGCGGATGCGAACGTGCGCCCGGAACGACGCGTCCGGCGTCCGAGGTGCGATGAACGACGCTCGCTCCATCGTGAACGTCCTCGTCTCGAGGTCCTCGCGACGTCCCAGCTGGATGGTGTTGGAGACGGGGTCGATGCGCGACACGTAGCGTGGTTCGCCCAGGGCAACGCCAAGCCCCTGGCGCTGGCCAACGGTGTACGCCGCCGCCCCACGGTGCGCGCCGACCGTCGTGCCGTCCGTGTCCAGCAGCGGTCCGGCCTGCGGCTGCCAGCCGGCCCGGTCGCGCAACGCGTCGCGATAATCCCCGCGGGGCACGAAGCAGATCTCCTGGCTCTCCGGCTTGTCAGCGGTCACGAGCCCCAGGGAGCGGGCCACGGCGCGGACCTGCGGCTTGGTGATCTCGCCGAGCGGGAAGCGAGCGTGCTCCAACTGGTCCGCGCGCAAGCCGTACAGGAAGTAGGTCTGGTCCTTGTCCTCGTCACGGGCGCGCAGCAACCGGGCGCGACCGTCATCGCCGACGGCGCGGCGGGCGTAGTGGCCGGTCGCCACCGCGTCGCACTCGTAGAGGTGCCGGGCGCGCCCGAGCAGCGCCCCGAACTTCACGTACGTGTTGCAGTCCACGCACGGGCTCGGCGTCTCGCCGCCAAGGTACGCATCCAGGAACGGCTGGAGCACGCCGGCATCGAACTCCCGCTCCAGGTTCATCACGTAGAACGGGATGCCGAGTTGCGCGGCCACCCGGCGCGCGTCGTCCGCGGCGTCCAGCGAGCAGCAACTCTTCTTGAACTCGGAGTACGAGTCGGCGACGTCGTGCAGGCGCATCCATACGCCGACGACGTCGTGGCCGGCGTCGCGCACCAGCGCGGCCGCGACGGACGAGTCGACGCCGCCGGACATCGCCACGAGGACGCGGCTCACGCCGGGACCTCCTGGCCGAGCGGATCCGCGGCAACGGCCGCAGCGCCCGTCCGCATGGAGTCGAGGATGCGCGGCACGACCTCCGCGACGGCGTCCACCTCCGCGTCCGTGGTCGTGCGCCCCAGCGACAGGCGCAGGGCTCCGCGGGCCTCGTCCTCCGGATAGCCCATCGCCGTCAGGACGTGACTGACCTCCGTGGAACCCGTCGTGCAGGCGGAACCGACCGAGGCCGCGATGCCCTCGAGGTCCAGTGACACGGCGACCGCGCTGCCGTCCGTGCCGCGAGCGATGAACGACAGCAGGCCGGGCAGGCGGTCCGTGGGATGGCCCGTGAGTTCCGTGCCCTTGACCGCTAGGAGCGTCCGGGCGAGCCGTGCGCGCTGTTCGCGTAGACGGTCCGCGGTGGCTGTCTGCTCATCGCGGGTGAGGTCGTAGGCGGCAGCCAGGCCCACCGCCCCGGCGACGTCCTCCGTCCCGGCCCGGCGGTGGCGCTCCTGCGACCCGCCGTGCTGCTGCGCCAGGATGTGCGTCCCGTGCCGGATGAAGAGCACCCCCACGCCCTTGGGTCCCTCGAACTTGTGTGCCGCGATGGACAGGAGGTCGGCGTCCAGCGTGCGGACGTCCAGTGGCACGTACGGCGCTGCCTGGACCGCGTCGACGTGCAGGAGGACGCCGCGGCGCGAACGGACGCGCGCGGCGATCTCGTCGATCGGCTGGATGGTCCCGACTTCGTTGTTGCCGAGCATGATGGACACGAGGATGGTGCGGTCCGTCATGGCCGCCTCGAGCTGGTCCGGGTCCACCCGGCCGTAGCGGTCCACGGGCAGCTCCACGACCTCGAACCCGAACTTCTCGAGGTAGCGCAGGGAGTGACCGACGGCGTGGTGCTCCACCGCCGAGGTCACGATCCGATGCCCGCGGGCCTTGCCGGCCCACGCGGCCCCCTTGAGCGCGAGGTTGTTGGCCTCCGTGCCGCCGGACGTGAAGACGATCTCACGGGCCTCCGCCCCCAGCCGGGCAGCGACGCGCTCGTGCGCCTCGTCCAGGGCGGCGCGCGCCACCCGACCCGGCTCGTGGGCGGATGACGGGTTGCCGAACACCCCGGTCAGGTACGGGAGCATCGCGTCGAGGACCTCTCGCCGGAGCGGCGTCGTCGCGGCGTGGTCCAGGTAGATGGTCATGGTGGCCCGGATTGTACGTCGGTCTGGCCGGCCATCCCGCCGGTGCGCTGTCAGCCGGCGGACGCGGCCTCGCGTTCCACGGCGCGCCGCAGGTCGTCCGCCTTGCCGGCCTCGCGCCGGCGATCGTGCTGGGCGAGCTGGCGCTTGCGCAGGCGGATGGAGTGCGGAGTGACCTCCACGAGCTCGTCGTCGGAGATGAATTCCAGGGCTGTCTCCAGGGTGAGCGGCCGCGGCGGAGTCAGGCGCAGCGACTCGTCGTGGGAGTGCGTCCGGATATTGGTCAGCTTCTTCTCCTTGGTCGGGTTGACGTCCATGTCGCCCGAGCGGCTGTTCTCGCCGACGATCATGCCCTCGTAGACTTCCACCCCGGCCCCGATGAACAGCTCCGCCCGCTGCTCCAGGTTGAACAGGCCGTACGCGTTGCTCGTGCCTGCCCGGTCGCTCACGAGGACGCCGTTGGTGCGGTGCGTGACCTCGCCGGCCCACGGCCCGTAGCCCTCGCCGATCTGGTGCAGCAGCGCCGTCCCACGCGTGTCCGTGAGCAGCTGGCCGCGGTAGCCGATGAGGCCCCGGACCGGCAGCACGAACTCCATCCGGACACGGCCGTCGGCATCGCTGCTCATCTGGTCCAGGCGACCCTTGCGGCCGGCCATCGCGGTCTGGATCTCGCCGATGTAGTCGGGCGGGATGTCGATCGTGACGCGCTCGTACGGCTCGTGCACATCGCCATCGATGACGCGCAGGAGGACCTCCGGCCGCGATGCGGTCAGCTCGAACCCCTCGCGACGCATCTGCTCGATGAGCACGGCCAGCTGGAGCTCGCCGCGGCCGCGGACCTCGAACGCCTCGCTCGACTCGGATGGGCGGACCTCGATGGAGACGTTGCCCAGGACCTCTTTCTCCAGCCGCGCCTTGATCTGCCGACTCGTGACGTACTTGCCCTCGCGACCGGCGAGCGGCGACGTGTTGACCCCGAACGTCATCCGCAGCGTCGGGGAGTCGACGTCCAGGCGCGGCAGCGGCCGCGGGTCGGCCGGGTCCGTGAGCGTGTCGCCGATGGTGACCTCCGGCAGGCCGGCCACGCTGACGATGTCGCCGGGTCCCGCTTCCGTGATGTCCACCCGGTCGATGCCGTGGGCGGTCTGGAGACTGGTCACGGTGCCGCTCAGGGTGATGGTTCGTCCGGGCTCCACGGATCCAGCGGTGTCGTCCGCCTCCTCGCGCACGATGACGACGCGCTGGCCCACCCGGATCCGACCGTTCCAGATCCGCCCGACCGCCATCCGGCCCACGTACTCATTGGCCGAGAGGTTGGTGACCAGCAGCTGGAGCGGATGGTCCGGCGTGTAGATGGGGACCGGTGTGACGTCCGTGAGCAGGTCCAGCAGCGGCCGCAGGTCCTCGCCCGGCTCGTCCAGGTCCATCGTCGCGGTGCCGGCCTTCGCATTCGTGTACACGACCGGGAAGTCGATCTGGTGCTCGTCCGCGCCGAGGTCCATGAACAGCTCATAGACGTCGTCCAGGACCTCGGCCGGGCGGGCGTCGTGACGGTCGATCTTGTTGAGGGCGACGACGACCGGGAGGCGGCGGGCCATCGCCTTCTGGAGCACGTAGCGGGTCTGGGGCAGCGGGCCCTCCGCGGCGTCCACGAGGAGCAGGACGCTATCGACCATGAGCAGGGAGCGCTCCACCTCGCCGCCGAAGTCGGCGTGACCTGGCGTGTCCACGATGTTGAGGCGGACATCGGCGTAGTCCACCGTCGTCTGCTTGGCCAGGATGGTGATGCCCTTCTCGCGCTCCAGGTCGCCGGAATCCATCACCCGGTCCACGAGGGTCTGGTTGGACCGGAACGCGCCGGTCTGGCGCAGCATCGCGTCCACGAGCGTGGTCTTGCCGTGGTCCACGTGGGCCACGATGGCGATGTTGCGCAGGTCGTCGCGCGTGCGAGTCTGGGGCGTTGCGGTGGTCATGGGCCGTCGGAGTGTGCCATATCGGAGCCAGCAAGGCGCCCACGCGCATCTGTCCCGCGCGCCCACGCGCGTCGGACGCTGGTAGCATCGCTCGCACGATGACCGTCGCCGCCGTGATCCTGTCCGCCACCGCTGAAGTCGCCGTCAGTCCCGCGCTCGGGCAGCCTCGCGTGCGTCGCCTCGTGGACCTCGCCTGGTCCGGGGGGGCCCTCCCGGTCATCGTCGTCGCTCCGGATGCGGATGGGACGGTGGCGACCGCCCTCCTTGGGTCCGAGGCGATCCTCGGCACACCCGCCTCGCCGGAGGTCGGCCCCGTCGGCCAGATGGTCCGCGGCGCGGAGCTGGCCATGGCCGAGGTGCGCGACCTGACCGCCGTGCTGCTATGGCCGGCACGCATGACATGGGTCGGGCCGGAGACGGTCACGTCCCTGATCGAGGCGCACGGCATGTACCGTGACGCCGTCCTCCGGCCAGCCTGGCACGGCGAGGCGGGCTGGCCCCTGCTCCTGCCGACACACCACCTGGAGTCGCTCCGTGGTCTGGGCGCGGACCTCGCGCCGGCGGACGTGGCGGATGCCCTGGCCGCGGTCATCCCCACCCGGGCGGTGGACCTCGGCGACCCGGGCGTCATCCACGACGCGGACACGCCGTTTCATGATCTGCCGGTCTACGAGGGGCCGCCGGATCCGCCCGCCGGCCACCGCCACGAGTGGGGCGAGGACGTGGAGTCGGCGGCCGGGCTGCCCGCACCGGACGCTCACACCACAACGTGACACCTGTCCCGGCCCGCCGACGCCGGGCGCTCATCGCGGTCACCGTCATCGCCCTGGTCGTCGCCATCGCCGCCGCGGGGTTCCTGTGGTACGCGCAACCCCGGCCGCTCCTCCCGGAAGCAACGGCGGCCCTCGCGTCCACGCCGGATGCGACCTACGTGGCCGGGCCCGGCGAGCGGATCACGTTCGTTCCGGCCGGCGATGAGCCGACGACCGGGCTCGTGCTGTACACCGGCGGAACGGTGCCTCCCGTGGCATATGCACCGGCCGCGCGCGCCATCGCCGAGGCGGGCTATCTCGTGGCGCTCGTTCCAGCACCGTTCGGCCTGGCGATCCTGGACGTCGGCGCCGCCGAGGCGGTCATCGACGATCACCCAGAGATCTCATCCTGGAGCGTCGGCGGCCACTCGCTCGGCGGTGCGGCGGCGGCCCTGTTCATCGACGGCCACCCAGGTCTCGTGGACGGCCTGGTCCTGTGGGCGTCCTACTCGTCTGCGGATCTGTCCGGCGATGGCGTCCTGGTGTCCAGCAGCTATGGCTCGCTGGATGGTGGGCGGGCGGACTTCACGAGCGCGGAGAACGTCGCCAGGCTTGGCCCCGCGGTCGTGGTCACGATGATAGAAGGCGGCAACCACGAGCAGATGGGCTGGTACACGGGCCAGCCGGACGACCCACCGGCAACCATCAGCCGGCAGGAGCAGCAGGACCGCATCGTGGCAGCCACGCTGGAGTTGCTGGAGGCACTGGACCAGCCGCCGCTCGAGTGATCGGGAGCCGTGTCAGGCCGCGTCAGGCTGGCGCCGACCTGCGCCACCGGTCCCGGACTCGCGCGACGGGCAGCGTGGCGACGGCGATCCCGGCGAGGACCAGCCCGACTCCCGCCAGCTGGACGATGGACGGCCGCTCGGCCAGGAGGATGGCGCTGAGGACCACCGTCGTGGGCGGCTGCGCCAGCAGGATCACCGAGGTGACCGCGACGGGCAGGCGCGGCAGCGAGATGGAGATCATCAGGTAGCCGATCGACTGCGAGGAGATCCCGAGCATCGCCAGCCAGAACAGGCTGGCCGCGGCGGGCAGGACGTCCAGGTCGCCGCCGACCACGCCCACGCCGGAGGCGGTCATCGCGACGGCGATCGTCGCGATGGCCACGGGACCGGCCGGGCGGCGGACGTCGCGACCGCCCAGCCGGATCAGCAGCAGGTATCCGCTGTAGCACAGGGCGGTCAGGACGCCGAGCACCGCGCCCAGGGCCGGGTCCTTCCCGTAGGCTCCCGTGCCCACCACGCCGGAGATCAGCACGACGCCGACGAGGACGACCGGCACCCCGGCCAACGTCGAGCGCGACGGACGCTCCCCGAGGAACAGCCACGCGACGACGCCGACGATCACGACCTGCAGGTTGCCGAGCACGGTCGCGAGCCCGGCCCCCACGTACTCGATGGCGTTGTGCCAGAAGAGCAGGTCGCCGGCGAAGAAGATGCCGGCCAGCGCGGCCAGTCGACGCGCCCGCCCCGGCAGGGGGCCGTAGCGTCGTCGCTCGGCGAGCGCCACAAGGATGAGGAGCGGAAGCCCGAAGACCGCTCGATACACGGTGCCCGTGGACGGTGACACCTCAGCGAAGCGGTAGAAGATCCCCGAGAACGCGATGCACAAAGCGCCGATCAGCGCGGCCATCCTGGGTCGGCGCGCGATCGCGTCCAGGATGGGGATCCCGAGATCCGTGGTCACGGCCGGGCTGGGCGCGTCCGCCGGGCTGGGCGCGTCCGCCGGGCTGGGCGCGTCCGCCGGGCTCGGGGCGGCGGACATCGGCGGGCCGTCAGTCTGCGGCGGGCTTCGCGGGGAGTCCCACGAACCGCAGGCCGAGTTCCTCGTACTGGAGCGCGTCGGGCTCCGAGGGCGCGTCCAGCATCGGGTCGCTCCCGGACTGGGTCTTGGGGAACGCCATCACCTCGCGGATGTTCGTCTGGCGCGCGAGCAGGGCCGCCCAGCGGTCCACGCCCAGGGCGATACCACCGTGCGGCGGCGCCCCGTACTCGAACGCGTCCAGGATGGCCCCGAACTTGTCCCGCATGCTCTCCAGCGTCTGGCCCTGGAGCAGGAAGCTGCGCTCCAGCAGGTCGCGACGATGGATCCGCACGGAGCCGCCACCAAGCTCCCAACCGTTGAGCCCCAGGTCGTACTGCATCGCCCGGGCCCGGCCGGCCGGATCCTCCGGTGATGGTCGCGCCGGATCGCCCGATGCGGTAACGAGGAGCGCCTCGTCCTCCGGGACGACGCCGCTGAACGGGTTGTGCGTCGCGTCCCAGCGACCGTTCTCCGCATCCCACTGGTACATCGGGAAGCGGTTCACCCAGACGTACGCGAGCACGTCGGGGTCGGCAAGACCCAGGCGTTCGCCGAGCTCGGCACGAAGACGCCCCAGCACGTCCGCCGTGACGGTCGCGTCGTCGGCGACGACCAGGATGAGATCACCCTCCGCTGCCCCCGCACGATCCAGGATCGCGCGCTGCATGTCATCGGACAGGAACTTGACGATCGGCCCGCGCAAGCCCCCCGACTCGACGGCGAGATGGACCAGCCCCTTCGCCCCGAACCGCTTCGCCCGGTCCGTCAGCTCGTCGATCTCACGACGCGTGACACCACCCATGCCGGGCGCCACGATGGCCTTGACGCGGCCCCCGCCCGCGATGGCGCCATCGAACACGCCGAAGCCCGACGCGGGCGCCCCATCCGCCCCGACCAGGGCCGGCGCGAGGTCCACGAGCTCCATGCCGAAGCGCAGGTCCGGCTTGTCCGATCCATAGCGCTCCAGCACCTCGTCGTACGTGAATCGCGGGAACGGGACCTCCTGGATCGGGCGGTCGGGCGTCGTCGCGCGCGAGACGTCGATGACCATCGATTCGATGAAGGCCATGACCGCTTCCTCGTCCACGAAGCTCATCTCGAGGTCGAGCTGGGTGAATTCGGGCTGCCGGTCGCCCCGCAGGTCCTCGTCGCGGTAGCAGCGGGCGATCTGGAAGTAGCGGTCGATCCCGGCGACCATGAGCAGCTGCTTCAGCTGCTGCGGGCTCTGGGGGAGCGCATAGACGCTGCCCGGCTGGAGACGGCTCGGGACGATGAAATCTCGCGCGCCCTCCGGCGTGCTCTTGATGAGCGTCGGCGTCTCGACCTCCAGGAACCCGGCGGCATGGTGCGCCTCGCGGATGGCCTGGACCATCCGCGATCGGAGCAGCAGGCGATCAGCCATCGGCTGGCGACGGATGTCGAGGTAGCGATGGCGGAGGCGCAGGATCTCGTCCACCGGGGCATCCGGGTCGTTGATATAGAACGGCGGTGTCTTCGCCTCGGACAGGATGATGACCTCGTCAGCGCGAAGCTCGATGTCACCGGTGGGAAGCCTGGCGTTCTCCGTCCCCGGAAGGCGCGGGGCGACGGTGCCACGTACCTGCACGACGAACTCGCTGCGAACCCGGCTCGCGACCTCGTGGGCCGCCGGCGCATCAGCCTGGTCGATGACGACCTGGGTGAGCCCGTGCCGATCGCGCAGGTCCAGGAAGATCAGCTGGCCGTGGTCGCGTCGCCGATGGACCCAGCCGGCGAGGCTGACGATGGCGCCGGCGTCGGTGGCACGAAGCGCCCCGCACGTGTGGCTCCGATAGGGCGTGGCAAGGCGGGCGGAAAGGTCGGTCATGGCGGCCGTATCGTAGTCGACCGGACGGTCCGGCCTCACCGGGCTGACGGCAGCGACAAGGAGACCATCGTGAGCCGACTACTGGTCCACATCGCCACGGGTCCCGAGAACCCGACGAGAGCAGCCCTGGGGCTGCTCGTCGCCCGGACCGCCCTGGGCGCAGGGCACGACGTTGACGTGTTCATCGCCGGCGACGGCGTTGGCCTCCTGCGGCCGGAGACGCTGGACGCCGGACACGGCATCGGCACCGGTGGGTTTCGCGAGCACATGGACGCCCTGGTGGCAGGCGGGGCCGCGGTCCACGCGTCGGGGCTGTCCAGCAAGGCGCGCGGCCTGGGCGCCGACGCGCTGGGCGGGCTACCGGTGACCATGGCCCCGCCAGACCGGCTGGTGGAGCTCGCGTTCGCGGCGGACCGCGTTCTCGTCTACTGACGCGGCGCCGACATCTCCAGGATGTCCGGGCGGGCCGGCACGTTCCAGCCGATGAGCTCGCAGCCGAGGTAGTGCCAGCCGCCCTCGCCGGGCGTGCAGTCGCGGCAGCCCCACGGCGTCAGGCCGCCCTCGTCCGGCAGGAAGGTGAGGTCGCAGGCCTGCTCCGTCGGATCGCAGTCCCGGTGATGGCACCCGTGGTCGCAATGGTCGTAGTGCCGGCAGGTGCAGCTCGCATCCGGTGACGGGTCCCGCAGCGCACTGGCGGGGAACGGACTGACCTGCATCGCATCCTCGGGTTGACGTGGTCGGATCGACCTGTCGCGATCGTACGCCCACGCGTCAATCGGTCGGCTACGTGTGCGCCGGCGATGCCGGGTGATCAGCCATGGGCGGCCACGAATGATCCCCGCACCTCATGCATCGGCCGCGTCCTCCTCGGCCCGCCCGTGGCGGTGGGCGGCGTGGGCACGGGCGATCTCTCGGGCAAGGTCCACCACGGGCACGAGCTTCTGCGTGCCGGCAGGCAGGTCCCGGACCTGCACGTCGCCGCCGGCCAGCTCGTCGCCCAGGATGACCGCGAAGTGGGCGTGCTCCTTGCCCGCCGACTCGAGTTGCTTGCCGAGCTTGCGCCGCCCGAGTTCCGCCCGGGCCGTGATGCCCGCCGCGCGCAGTTCCGTGGCCAGGCGCAGCCGGCCCACGGTGTCGTCCGGGTCCGCCCCGACCACCACGACCGTGGGTGCGTCAGACCGCTCGGCTCCCCCGCCCTGGTCCGACAGGGCCAGGACCAGCCGATCCAGGCCGATCCCGAACCCGATGCCCGGTGTCGGGCGGCCACCCAGCAGTCCCACCAGCCCGTCATACCGGCCGCCACCGCCCAGGGCCTGCTGTTGACCTTCGCGACCGGCAACGTAGAACTCGAATGCGGTCCGGGTGTAGTAGTCCAGGCCGCGCACCAGGCCGGGCTCGAGGCGGAACGGCACGCCGAGCACGTGGAGATGTTCCTGGACGGCCGCGAAATGCTCGGCGCAGGCGTCGCACAGCCGATCCGTGATGCGCGGCGCGGCGGCGTTCAACTCCGTCATCACGGGATCCTTGGAGTCGAGCAGGCGCAGGACGTTTCGCTCCAGCCGATCGCGCTCCAGGGCCGGCAGGCGGTCCGCTCGCTCGCGGTACCAGGCGGTCAGCTCCGCCACGTATGCCGGGCGGCAGGCGGGATCCCCGATCGAGTTGAGCAGCACCTGGACCCCGCTGAGGCCGGCGTCGTCGTAGAACCTCGACCCAAGCTCGATGATCTCCGCATCGATGGCCGGTCCCGGGTCGCCGATGGCCTCGATGTCGAACTGCCAGAACTGGCGATAGCGGCCGGCCTGCGGTCGGTCGTAGCGGAACATGGGACCGGTCATCGCGAGCTTCACCGGCTGCGGCCAGGTCTGCATCCCGTGCTGGATGTAGGCGCGCACGATGCCGGCAGTGGGCTCAGGGCGGAGCGCCCACGACTCCCCCTCCTCGCTCCGGGGCGCGATCCGGAACAGCTCCTTCTCGACGATGTCCGTGACCTCACCGACCCCGCGCTCGAAGACGGCGGTCTGCTCCAGCATCGGCGTCTCGATGCGCCGGTAGCCGTAGCGAGCCGCCAGGTCAGCGGCGAGGCGCTCCAGGCGCGTCCAGGTCGGCGTCTCGTCCGGGAGCAGGTCGCGAGTGCCCCGGGGGGCACGGAAGGTCGGCATCAGGTCGTCGAGACTAGTCCATCACGCGGCAAGAATGGTCGGGTCCATGCGTCAGTTGAGGTCGCGCTGGACGTTGATGACGTCCTTGAGGTTCTCGATGCGGCTCATGACCCGGGCGAGCTGCGACACCGACTGGACCTGGAGGGTCGCCGTGACGACCGCCGTGTGATCCGACGTGACCCCGACCGACGCCGCCAGGATGTTGACCTTGTTCTCGGCGACGACCTGGGAGATGTCGCTGAGCAGGCCGGTCCGGTCGTAGGCCTCCACCCGGATGGCGATCGGGTAGGTCTGCGTCGCGGCCGCCTCCCACTCCACCTCGATCAGGCGACTGACCTCGCGTTCGTTGATGACGGTGGGGCAGCTGCGCAGGTGCACGGTCACGCCCTTGCCGCGCGTGATGAACCCGACGATGGGGTCGCCCGGGATGGGGCTGCAGCACTTGGCGAAGCGGACGAGCAGATCGCCGACACCCTTGACCCGGACGCCACCGGTCCGAGCCATCTGCTGGGGCGGTGCGACGGTCGGCAGCTGGCTGTGCCCGTCGTCCACGACACCCAGGCGCATGACGACCGACTGGGCGCTGATCGCGCCGTAGCCGATGGCGGCGTAGAAGTCATCGATCGAATCGTGGTTCTGCTGGCGCGCGACCTCGGCGATCTTGTCCGTACCCACGGCCGACAGGGTCGTCCGGGCGAGACGGCGCAGCTCCCGCTCCAGCGATTCGCGGCCGTGGACGATGTTCTCGTCGCGGTCCTTGCGCTTGAACCACTGGCGGATCTTCTCCCTCGCGTGGGATGTCCGGACGACGTTCATCCAGTCGCGCGACGGGCCGTGCTCGCCCTTGGTCGTGACGATCTCGACGATGTCGCCGTTCTTGAGCCGATAGTCCAGCGGTACGAGCCGGTTGTTGACCTTGGCCCCGATGGTCCGGTGGCCCACGTCGGTATGGATCCGATACGCGAAGTCGAGCGGCGTGGCGCCGGCCGGCAGGTCCTTGATGTCGCCCTTGGGGGTGAACACGAAGACCTGGTCCTGGAAGATGTCGAGCTTGATCCCCTCGACGAACTCGGTGGCGTCCGACTCCGACACGTCGCGCTGCCAATCCATCAGCTGGCGCAGCCAGGCGAGCTTGGCGTCGTACTCGCGGTCCGACTTCGTCCCCTCCTTGTAGCGCCAGTGGGCGGCGATGCCGACCTCGCTCACCTGGTGCATCTGCTGGGTCCGGATCTGGATCTCCAGCGGCTTGCCGTCCAGGGCGATGACGGCCGTGTGCAGCGACTGGTAGAGGTTGTTCTTGGGCACGGCGATGTAGTCGTCGAACTGGCCAGGGATGGGCCGCCAGATGCTGTGCACGATGCCCAGCGCCGCATAGCAGTCACGCACATCGTCCACGAGCAGCCGGATGGCGTAGACGTCGTAGATCTCGCCGAACTCCGCACCCTTGCGCAGCATCTTCTTCCAGATGCTGTAGATGTGTTTCGGCCTGCCCTGGACGTCAGCCTCTATGCCGGAGGCCTCCAGGCGCGGCCGCAGCTCGGCGATGGCCCGGTCGATGTAGCTCTCGCGACCCTTGCGGCGGGTGTCCAGCAGTTTCGCGAGCTCGCGGAACCGCTCCGGCTCCAGGACCTTGAAGGCTAGGTCCTCCAACTCCCACTTCATCTGCCAGATCCCGAGGCGCTCCGCCAATGGCGCGTAGATCTCCATCGTCTGGCGAGCGATGCGCTGCTGCTTCTCCGATGGCAGGCCGTACAGCGTTCGCATGTTGTGGAGGCGATCCGCGAGCTTGATGAGGACGACCCGGATGTCCTGGGCCATCGCGAGGAGCATCTTGCGGATGTTCTCGGCCTGCT
>JBBEBL010000151.1:0-3309 GCA_040882345.1 Chloroflexota bacterium | reverse complement strand
CGCTGCCGCGTCTCTTCGCGATAGCCGACGGTGTTGTACGTGCAGAACGGGATCATTCGGCCATCGTCCTGGAGGATCCCGATACAGCACTTCATGGCCTTCTTGACGTCGAACGTCCAGGGGTCAAGGAAGTCGCGAAGCTGGACCATGAAGATGCGACGGGCGAGATCGGTCAGGGCGGGCAGATCCAGGTCGCATGCCGCGCACACGAACGCCTCCGCCTGGGTCTCCCCGGGGACCGACCCAGCGGACCAGAGACCCTCGAGCGCGTGCAGGATGTCGCGGTCGATCCCGGGCATGGAGCGGTTCGTGATGTAGTCGAGGTACTGGTCCACCTCGAGGATCCGCGGCAGGGGTATGACCTCGCCGTCGTCGCCGAGATACGCATACGTCACCGAGCTGCAGGTTGGGTAGCAGCATGGGATCGGCACGAAATCGCTCCCGCGGAAGGTCCCGCCCGGATGGGCATCCAGCGCGCGGAGCACGTCCGGGATGGTCATCCGCCGCATCGGATCGTGGTCTGGGTGGCGGCCGCTGTGCGTCACCGGCTGGAACATCACGCCCCGCACGGCCGGGTGTCGCAGACCGAACTCCACGATCGCACCAGCCTCGTGTTCGTTCACGTCGCGTTCGATGGCGGCGACGAGGATGACGTGGAGGTCCGCCTCTGCCAATCGATCCAGGGCGCGCAGCTTCGTGTCCAGAAGCGGCTCGCCGCGGATGACCTGATAGGTCTCGTCGGTCAGGCCGTCGAACTGCAGGTAGATGAGCGGCCGCAGCGCGGCGAATCGGGCGAACCACTCGGGGTCGTTGGCGATCCGGAGGCCGTTCGTATTGACCATGACGTAGCGGATGTCGCGCGCCTGGGCCGCCGCGATCATCTCCAGCAGGTCAGGGTGGATGGTCGGCTCGCCTCCGGAGAACTGGACGACCTCCGGGTGACCCTCGAGCTCGACGAACCGGTCCAGCATCCCCTCGACCTCGGCGATCGTGAGGTTGAATCCCGCACCGGCGTTGGCGAAGCAGACGGGACAGTCGAGGTTGCACGCGCTGTTCACCTCGACGAGCGCGAGGCACGTGTGCTGTCGATGCTCGGCGCACAGACCGCAGTCGAGCGGACAGCCCTTCAAGACCTCGGTCGAGATGCGAGCGGGTGCCTGGCCCGGCTTGTTGAACTTCGCCTGGTCGACATAGGCGTGGGCGTCGGCGTAGATCAGACCCTCGAACCAGCCGTGGACGTCGCAGCGCTTGCGCATGTAGACCTGGCCATCGCGCAGCAGGACCTGCGCGTCGATGACGGCGCGGCACTCCGGGCAGATGGAGCGCGTGATCTCATGGAGGATCTCCCCATCCGGTCGTGGCACGGGCGGCAGGCTGGCTGCCATGGGTGCCGGCCTGGCCCCGGGACGGATCAACGGACAGCCACGGGGGCCAGGCGCTCGCCCGCCTCGATCCGTTCAGGCAGTCGGTTCTCCGCGGGGGTCAGCGGGCACGAGAAGTTCGGGGCGTAGGCGCACAACGGTTGATACGCACGATTGAGATCGAGCACGTACGTGCCGTCCGCCTCCGGCTCGATGTCCAGGTACCGCCCCGCACCATAGGTCTCCGGCCCGCTCGTCGCGTCCAGGAACGGAACGAACAGCGACCCGTCTCCGGCACCAAGCTCGTAGGCCACCAGGCGTCGCCGGGCCTGCCCCAGCGCGAACTCCAGCGACCCGAGTCGACGCGCCTGCCGGGTGCCCCCGTCTGAGGTCGCGATCTCGATCGTCGCCTCCTCCCCGGCCGACAATGGGGTGAGGCGAAGCCCCTCGAAGCGCAGCCGGGGATCGATGGCGTAGTAGGCCAGTCCCTCGAATGACGGCCGCTCCGACGGAGGGATGGGACTGTGCGGCGACGTCCGGAAGTAGACGTCCTTCGCCGCGCGTTCATGCGCCACGTGCCACTCGTACTCAGCTGGATCGTGGTGCATGGATCGCTCCCTTGTCCGGTCGGTGATGGCCGGGGCGCACGCCCTCCGAGCAGGCGCGGCCCCGTCGACGGAGCGTGGCCCGTCCTCCGCAGGTCGGCCGTAACCCGGCTCACAGTCGGTCGGGTCCGCCACGGGTACGGTGCCGGCATGGATCTTCTCCGCCGGCTGACCGGCACGTCTGACACCACCTGCGAGCACATCCCCGCCGAGCGAGCCGCGCCGAGCGGCACGCGTTGCGAGGAGTGCGGCAGCACCTTCAGCCTGCGGCTGTGCGCGACGTGCGGCCATGTCGGCTGCTGCGAGTCGCAGGCAGGGCACGCGCGATCGCACGCCAACCAGGAGGACCATCCGGTCATCTACCAGATGCCCGCCGACTCCGGCTTCGTCTGGTGCTACGTGGACCGGAAGTACGTCGGCTGAGCGAGAGATCGCTCGCCTGAGCCCAAGAAGGAGGAACCCGTGATCGACCATCGACGTTCCCTGTCCCGCCGCCGATTCCTTGGGGGGGCGGCGCTTGCCGGCGGAGCAGCCGCTCTCGCGGCATGCACCCCGAGCGCGGGTGGACCGACGTCCGCACCGACCGGGTCAGTGGCGACCGCCGCACCGCCCGATCCGGTCCCAACCGTCACGTCCCCGAGTCCGACGCCGGATAGCGCCGCGACGGTTTTGGTCCGTGACGTCGTGGAGTACGAACTCCGTGGGCCCTACGCCTGGAATGGCGGGAGCGTCACGCTCCGCTTGCACGCGGGCTTCATCGACGGGGACACCGCGTACTTC
The DNA here is from genome assembly GCA_040882345.1 of Chloroflexota bacterium. Taxonomy (GTDB): domain Bacteria; phylum Chloroflexota; class Limnocylindria; order Limnocylindrales; family CSP1-4; genus SPCO01. The sequence goes on along the minus strand of JBBEBL010000151.1, from coordinate 563 downwards.
GTCCGGACGGACACGAGCGATCGCGACTTCGCCGAGCAGGAGGGCCTCGTCTGGGTCCCGGTCCTCTCGACCGCCAGGTCCCGCGACGGCGCTGTCGGGACGATCCATCTCGTCGAGGGAGGCGTCCCGGACCAGTTGCCGATCCTGAGCACGGTGCCGGGCCGCGAGGACTTCACGCCGCTCTATCGTGTCGTACGGGTGTCATTCACGAGCGATCCGATCCTGCTCGACTCCGCCTTGGCCGTGACGGAAGCCACTTCGGCAGGGTCGGTGGCCGTCGAGGAGACCGAGATCGTCGTCAACTATCCGACGGTCCAGTGGCCAGGCGGCGCCCTGCCGGTGGACACCACCGTCGAGTTGCCATTGGCCGGCGGGCCGCTCCTGGAGGCGCCGGACCTCGACGGGATGGTCGTGACCTTCAAGCTCCATCAGTGCTATCCCGAGAGCCGCTACATCATCACGGATACGTCCGCGGTGCCCATGGCCCCGATGATGAACATCCAGGGCTCGCCCGGGACCGCCGGTCTCGACGAAGTCGGCGCGGTCAGCACGATCACCGTCTT
>JBBEBL010000150.1:18209-21510 GCA_040882345.1 Chloroflexota bacterium | reverse complement strand
TCCGTCACGGGGTCTCCGCGTTCGACGCCGGTAGGTCCCACGACCACGTCTTGAGCCGGCGCAGCAGGCGTCGGCCGGTCAGGTCCAGGTGGATGGGCGTGACCGCGATCCGCCGGTTGACCACGGCGTGGAAGTCGGTGCCGGGGATCGCCTGGCCGGACGGCGGCGGCCCGCCGATCCAGAAGTAGGGGATGCCTCGCGGATCGACGCGCTCGAGCAACTCATCGGAATAGATGCGCCGACCAAGGCGGGTCACCTCGATCCCCTCGCACTGGTCTGGTGTGACCGCCGGGACGTTGACGTTGACGAGTTCCCCTCGCGACAGGCCCTCCGCAAGGATGTTGCGAGCCACCAGGGTCGCGGCGAGGCCGGCCAGGGTGAAATCGGGATGCTCGTAGTACTCCTGCGAGATGGCGAACGCCGGGCAGTTGTTGATGACCGCCTCCATGGCGGCACTCACCGTGCCGGAGTAGGTGATGTCGTCGCCGAGGTTCGCGCCGTAGTTGATGCCGGATGCGACGAGGTCGAAGCCGTGGCCGAAGTAGCCGAGAAAGGCGATGCTCACCGCGTCCGTCGGCGAGCCGTCCACGGAATACGCCATGGAGCCGTCGGCGAGGGTCCGCTCCCGGACGCGCAGCGGGCGCATGAGGGTCTTCGTGTGACCGACCGCGCTCTGGTTGGTGTCGGGCGCGACGACCGTGACGTCGCCCATCGTCTCCATCGCCTGCTTGAGCGCGAGGAGGCCGCGCGATTCGACCCCGTCATCGTTGGTGATGAGGATGCGCGGCCTGGTAGTCCACTCCGGTACCGGTCGCGCCGTGGTCCGCAGTGCGCGCGGACCGCCACGGGCCGCGCCACCGGCCAACGGTTCGCCACGCTCCATGTCCACGTCCCGCCGCTCCGAGCGCGCCCGCTCGCGGGTCATGTCCGGGACATCGGCGCGCGCTCCGTCCGGGGGTGGATCCTGGCTCATGACGATTCCACGTCCACGGCCGTCCCGGGCTCCGGCTCGCGCGGCACGCGGACCGCGCGACCCTCGCGTTCGCTCAGGCGCCGCGCGGCCCGCCCGGCCACGGACCGGTCCGCCGACGAGCGATGGAGGTAGTGGAAGAAGAAGGCCGACACGACGGCGGCGATCGGGATCCCGAAGATGGCGCCCGGGATGCCCGCGATCCGGGACCCGACCAGGACCGAGCCCAGGACCACGATCGGGTGGATGCCGACCGCGCCCTGCATGATCCGCGGCTGCATGACGTTCATGACCACGAACCAGCCGACCAGCATGAGGATGGCGGTCGGGACGAGTGCGTCCGGCCGGAACAGCAGGGCAACCACGATCGGTGGGGCCCACGAGATGAACGGGCCGAAGAACGGGATGGCCTGCAGGATACCGGCGCTGACCGACGTCAACGCCGCCAGCGGCAGGCCGAGCAGGAGATTGGTGGCCACGGCGATCGCGAAGTAGACGCCGCCCATCAGCGCCTGGCCGCGCAGGAACCCTCCGAACGACCGCGCCACCGACGTCTGGAGCAGCCGCGCCTCCTCGGCGTAGGACGGCGGGACGAGGCGGAACAGGAAGGCCATGATCGCGTCGCGGTCGATGACCATGTAGATGGACAGCAGGAACACGATGAGCATCGTCGCCACCGCCCCGAGGCTGGCCACCGCCACCGACTGGAGCGGGTCGATGAGCGATGCCGCGACGTCGTCCAGGTTGTCCAGCAGCGCGGCGGCCTGGGCGGCCACGTCCACCTGCCCCAGGCCGATGCCTTCAAGCCAAGCCTGGGTGGGCGCGACGATCTCCGGGAGTCGAGCCCGGATGTCCGGGATGGACGCGACGAAGTTGGCGATGGAACTCGCGAGCGCCTGGGCGACGACGATGATGATCACGACGAGCCCGCCGACGATGGCGGTGTAGACGAGGACGGTGGCGATCACGCGCGGCAGCCCGGGGATGAGTGCCGCGATCCGGGTCACGACCGGGCTGATGACGAACGCGAGCAGCCAGGCCAGGAAGAAGGCCAGCAGGATGTCGCCGAAGAGCGCCGCGGTCTGGGCCACGAAGCCCACCACGACGAACGCGACCGACACGGTCGCAAGGACCAGCAGGAGGTCCAGCCAGCGACGCTGTCGGGCGGTCAGTTCCATCGCGGAAGCCTAGCGGAGCCCCATCTTGTCGCGGACCTCGGCCATCGTGGCCTGGGCGATCGGTCGGACGCGCTCCGCGCCCTCGGCCAGGATCCGGTCGATCCGGGCGGGGTCCGCCATCAGGTCGCGATAGCGCTCGCGTGGCTCGGCGTAGTGCTGCAGGACCCGCTCCACGAGCAGCTTCTTGGTGTCCACGCAGCCCGTGCGCGCGGTCCGCTCGCCGTCCCAGATCTCCTCGTAGTCGTCACCGAACGAACGGTGCAGCTGGCAGACGTTGCAGACCTCCGGGCGGCCCGGGTCCGTTCGCAGGATGCGCTTGGTGTCCGTGACCATGCCCATGATCTGCTTCCGGACCACGTCGTCCGGCGCGAAGATATCGATGGTGTTGCCGATCGACTTGCTCATCTTGCGGACGCCGTCCGTGCCCAGCACGATCGGCGACTCGGTGTGGACCGCGGTAGGCTCCGGGAAGGTCTCGCCGTAGCGGGCGTTGAACGCACGGACGATCTCGCGACTGAGCTCCAGGTGCGCGGCCTGGTCCTTGCCGACCGGCACGAGCGAGGCCTTGTAGATGACGATGTCGGCGGCCTGCAGGACGGGATAGGTGAGCAGGCCGTGGTTGACGTCGTCCGGCTGGTTGGCCTTCTTCTCCTTGTACGTCGGCGTCCGCTCCAGCCAGCTGACGGGCGTCACGGTCATGAGCAGCCAGGCGAGCTCCGCGTGCTCCGGTCGGTGGCTCTGGACGAACAGCGTGCAGCGCTCCGGGTCCAGGCCCAGGGCCAGGAGGGCCGCGGCCATCTCGCGCGTCTGACGGCGCAGTGCGTCGGCGTCGTGGAGGCTCGTCAGGGCGTGGTAGTCGACGATGCAGTAGATCGCCTCGTACTCCCACTGCAGCTTCACGTAGTTCCGGATGGCGCCCAGGTCGTTGCCGATGTGGGGCGCGCCGGACGGCTGGATGCCGGAGAAGATCCGGGGTCGCGGGGTGGGTGCCTCCACCGGCGATGGCGCGGGGGCGATCTGGACGGTCATGGTTCGCGAGTGTAGCCGACGGCCCTTTGCTGACGATCACCCCGGTCACTCCGGGACGAGCCCTGTTCTGTCACCCCACGACCGACCCGATGGATCCGGTCACCCCACGACCGACCCGACGACG
>JBBEBL010000150.1:10126-18109 GCA_040882345.1 Chloroflexota bacterium | reverse complement strand
GTCACCCCACGACCGACCCGATGGATCCGGTCACCCCACGACCGACCCGACGACGGAACCGCCGAGCCTCCGGCCCTCCTCCGTCCGTCCGGTCACCCCACGACCGACCCGATGGATCCGGTCACCCCACGACCGACCCAACGACGGAACCGCCGAGCCTCCGGGATTCCTTCTCCCGTTCGACCACCCGGTGACAGTGCGATTCCGGGGAAGCGCCGGGCAGGGTGCCAGCGGCCGGGTGAGTCGCGGGTGAGTCACAGGTGACCCGCAGGTGAGTCGCGGGTGAACGTCGCGCGCCAGACTGGGTCGCATGGCCACCCGAGAACGCGCCATCGACCGCGGCCGGCGCCTCGCCCGCGACGACCGTATCCGCATCGGTCGCGAGATCCGCGTCGCGCGACACATCACGGGCCGATCCCTGGATGTGGTCGCCGAGGCGAGCGGGATGTCACCGTCCCAGGCAAGCCGCATCGAGCGGGGCGTCCTTGCCACCGTCAGCATCGATCAGCTCGCCCGACTGGGCGCGACCGTCGGCGTGGACATCCGGACTCGCTCGTATCCAGGACCGGACCCCGTTGTCGATGCCGGCCAGGCCGCCCTTCTGTCTCGACTGCATGTCCGCTTGCACCCACGCCTGACCCTGCCGTTGGAAGTGCCGCTCCCGGTCGTCCAGGATCAGCGGGCGTGGGACGCGGTGATCCGCGGGCTGGTCACGCCGGACGGGTCGGCGCCGGCGGACGACCTCCCGGTGGAGGCCGAGACGCGACTGGTCGATCTCCAGGCCCAGGTGCGGCGGATCATGCTCAAGGCTCGGGATGCCGGCGTGGTGGCCGTGCTGCTGGTGGTGGCCGACACGAATCGGAACCGGGACGTGCTGGCGGCCAGCGCCGCACTGCTCAAGGCGTCGTTCCCGATCTCCGGCCGACAGGCCATGGCCGCGCTGCGCGAGGGTCGACATCCGGGTGGGTCGGCGATCGTGGTGCTGTGAAGCCGAGGCCTCACGAGCGCGCCATGTTCCAGACGCCGGTCACCGGGTGGCAGAACGGACGGAGCAACGGGGGAAGCGCGCCGGTTCGTCGTCAGGTCGGTCACCGGGTGGTCGAACGGACGGAGCAACGGGGGAAGCGCGCCGGTTCGTCGCCAGGTCGGTCACCGGGTGACCGGATCCCCTCGGTCTGTCACCCGGGGACAGGACCGGACGGGGGACGCGTGACACGGGCCCTCGGCTACCATTCGCCACGATGTCCCGACACCACTCCCTTCCACCCCGGTGAGCCGTCCGCCCCTGCGCGTGGCCATGCTCGGTGCCGGTACCGTCGGCCGGGCGGTCATCAACGAGCTGCTCGCCCACCATGAGCACCTCCAGGCGGCCGATGGCCGGCCGCTGAGCCTGGTCGGGGTCGCCGTGCGCGACGTGGACCGCGCGCGGGACGCCGGCATCTCGGCCGACCTTCTCACGGACGCCCCGGCCCATCTCGTCGCGGACCCTGAGACGGACGTGATCGTCGAGGTCATGGGCGGGGACGAACCCGCGCGCACGTTGATCGCGGCCGCCCTTGGGGCCGGCAAGCCGGTCGTCACGGCCAACAAGCACGTCGTGGCCCACCACGGACCGGAGCTGGAGGCGCTAGCCCGGCGATCGGACGTCGCGTTCCGTTTCGAGGCCGCGGTCGCCGGCGGGGTCCCGGTGCTGTCGCCGCTCGCGTCGGACCTCGCGGGCAACGCGATCGTCCGGGTCCGGGGCATCGTCAACGGCACGACCAACCACATCCTCACCGCGATGGCCCAGGAGGGGCGGACCTACGAGGACGTGCTGGAGGACGCCCAGGAGCTGGGCTACGCCGAGGCGGACCCGACCGGCGACGTGGAGGGTGACGACGCGGTCAACAAGCTCGTCATCCTCGCCCGGCTGGCCTTCGGAGCGTGGTTGGACCCGTCCACCGTGGGACGCCGGCCGCCGTCCGCGCGCGGCCACGGCCGGCCCGGTATCACCGGCATCACCGACCAGGAGGTGGAGGGGGCGGCCGCGCTGGGTCTCACCATCAAGTTGCTGGCGACCGCGACCCGACGCCCGGACGGCGCCATCGAGGCGGCTGTCATCCCGACCGCGGTCCCCGCGGACAGCCCGTTCGGCTGGACGGACGGCGTGCGCAACCGGGTCGAGATCGAAGCTGAGCCACTCGGGTCCATCGGCCTTGCCGGGCCGGGCGCCGGCGGGCCGGCGACGAGCAGTGCGATCCTGGGCGACCTCGTGGCAGTCGCCCGCGGCGTCGGATCCACGTGGGCCGGTCTCGCCCCCGCGACCGGCCCCGCGGTGGCTGCCGCAGATCCGCTCGATGGACGTCGGCGGTGGTACGCCTTCGCGCCGGCCGTTGACCCTGGCCCGCTCCCGGACATCCTGGACGAGGCGGCCACGGTCGACTTCGAGGACGGCACCGCCATCCGGACGGAGGTCGCGACGCTGGCGGAGGCGCGCGCCGCGTTCAGCGCGATCCTGCCAGCCGGGGCGGACCTGACGCTCTACCCGATCGATGACTGAGTCGCTCGACGCCCGGCCGCGCCCCCGGCTGATGGAGCGCTATCGCGCCTTCTTGCCGGTCTCGGAAGCGACACCATCCCTGACCCTGGGCGAAGGCGCGACGCCGCTCGTGCCGGCCCCCCGCCTGGGTGCCGCCATCGGGGCGCCGAACCTGCTGCTCAAGGTGGAGGGCCAGAACCCCACCGGCTCGTTCAAGGACCGTGGGATGGTCATCGCGGTCGCCAAGGCCGTCGAATCCGGCGCACGCGCCATCGTGTGCGCATCCACCGGCAACACGTCCGCCTCCGCCGCCGCATACGGTGCGGCCGCCGGGCTGGACGTCATCGTCATCCTCCCGAAGGGCCAGATCGCGCTCGGCAAGCTGCTCCAGGCGCTGGTGGCGGGAGCCCGCGTCGTCGCCATCGACGGCAACTTCGACCAGGCGCTCGCCATCGTCCGCGGGCTGGCGGAGCAGGACGACCACCCCATCACCGTGGTCAACTCGGTCAACCCGTTCCGCCTGGACGGCCAGAAGACCGCGGCGTTCGAGATCTGCGACGACTTGGGCCGCGCGCCGGACATCCTGGCCATCCCAGTCGGCAACGCCGGCAACATCAGCGCCTACTGGGCGGGCTTCAGCGACTACGCCGCCGCGGGACGCATCCCCGCGACGCCGCGCATGTGGGGCTTCCAGGCGGCCGGCGCCGCGCCACTCGTCAGCGGCCGGCGCGTGGAACACCCCGAGACGGTGGCCACGGCGATCCGCATCGGCGACCCCGCATCGTGGGACAAGGCCATCGCGGCTCGGGACGAGTCCGGCGGACGGATAGAGGCGGTGACGGACGACGAGATCCTGGCCGCCTACCGCGACCTGGCCCGGACCGAGGGGATCTTCTGCGAGCCGGCCTCCGCCGCAAGCGTGGCCGGGATCCGGAAGATGGCGGCCACGGGAGGACTGGACCCGGACCTCACCGTGGTCGCCGTGCTCACCGGCCACGGCCTCAAGGACCCGCACACGGCGGAGCGGCAGGTGCCGGCGCTCATCGAAGCCAGCCCGACGGTCGGCGCCGTCGCCGTCGCCCTCGGCTGGAGCTGACGGTGGCGATGGGTCACTGGCTCGCGGAGATGGACGGGCGCCACGTGACGGTGGAGGTTCCGGCGTCGTCGGCCAACCTGGGCGCCGGTTACGACTGCCTGGGCGTGGCGCTGGCGATGACCAACCGGGTGGACCTGGAGGTCCGTAGCTGGGCTCGCGGCGACATCGAGCTGACCGTGGACGGCGAAGGTCAGGCGGAACTTTCCGACGATCGCGACAACCGGTTCGTGCGCGGCCTGGAGACGGCGTTGATCGAAGGTCGCGGCGAGCTGCCTGATGGGGTCGGCTGGCGGATCGCCATGCATAACGACATCCCGCTGTCACGGGGGCTCGGGTCGTCGGCTGCCGCGACGGTGGCTGGGGTGGTCGCCGCCAACGCGCTCATGGGCGGGCCACTTGATGTCCGGGCGCAACTCCGGATCGCGACCACGGTGGAAGGGCACCCGGACAACGCCGCCGCCGCGCTGCTCGGTGGGTTCGTGGTGGCCGCGAGCGACGGCGACCAGGTGGAGGCCCTCCGGTTCGACGTGCCGCGCGACCTGCGCGCGGTCCTGTTCGTCCCGGACCTGCGGCTCTCGACCAGCGAGATGCGAAAGGCGCTGCCGGCCAGGGTCAAGCTGAGCGATGCCGTCGCGAACCTCGGCGCGGTCGCCCTCGGCGTGGCCGGGATGGCGGCGGGACGGACGGACCTGCTGCGGCTGCTCACGGTGGACCGGCTCCACGAGCCGTATCGCGCGGCCGCCTATCCCCAGCTGCCGCGGATGGTCCAGGCCGCTCGGGAAGCGGGAGCCCTTGGGGCGTGCCTGTCCGGCGCCGGGTCCACGATCATCGCCTTCACCGACTCCATGGCGGACATCGCGCGGGTCAAGGCCGCCTTCGCGGCGGTCGCGGCGGACACGGACCTGACCGGTCAGCTGCACGTGGTCGAGCCCCGGAACCACGGGGCCCGGGTCATCGCCGACTAGCCATGGACGGACTGGCCCGGAGCGTGGGCAACGGCATCACCGGGCTCGTGGCCGGCGCCTTTGAGGCCATCGGGGCCGCCCTGCGAGGGATCGTCAACGCCGGCAACCAGGTGCTGCCCAACGGCCTGTTCTGGGTGGTCGTGTTCGTGCTGGTGGTCATCGCCGGGTGGACGCTGGCCAAGCGGTAGCGCGGTCGGCTGACACACCCGACGCGGACGGGTTCCCATCCCATGGCCCTAACGTCGGCCGGTCCCGCGACCAGGCGGCCTCCGCCGACCCCCGTCCCGCGGGAGGGGACGCACATCGGAGCAGCGGCTGTGCCGGACCGCTCGTTCGACGATAGGGCCGCCCGGCGGGACGCCTCCGCCGGGTCGCCTCCGGCGGGACGCCTCCGCCGGGTCGCCTCCGGTGGGCCGGGGAGTATCCCATCCGCATGCGGTCTGTCGCCGGGTGGCTGAACGGACGGAGGAACGGGGGTCGTGCGGCCGTCCGTCGTCGAGCCGGTCCACGGGTGACCGGCCGGACGGAGGAACGCCCGGAATGCGAGGTTCCGTCGTCCATTCGGTCACTGGGCGACCGACCGCCCCCTCTGCGACCGACCGTGCCCCCTCTGCGAGAAGGAGCCGCGCCGACCGACGTGTCCGAGCCCCGACGATGGCCACGGTAGAATGCGGCGCGATGCCAGCCTCCCTCGTCGTCCAGAAGTTCGGCGGTTCGTCCGTCGCCGGCGCCGACCGCATCAAGCGGGTCGCGCGGCGGATCGCGCGTGAGCGCGCGGCGGGGAACGACCTGGTGGTCGTCGTGTCCGCGATGGGCGATACCACGGACGAGCTGCTGGGCCTGGCCGCAGCCATCACGGACGACCCCGACCCAAGAGAACTGGACGTGCTCCTCGCCACCGGCGAGCACCAGAGCGCCACGTTGCTGTCCATGGCCCTCCATGCGCTCAGCGTCCCGGCGATCAGCCTGACCGGGCCGCAGGCCGGGATCACCACGGACGGCACATATGGCCGTGCCCGCATCGCGGGCGTGGAGCCCAGACGGATCCGACAGGAGATCGAGGGCGGCAAGGTCGTCATCGTCGCGGGCTTCCAGGGCCAGAGCGCGACCTCCGCCCTGGACCAGGAGATCACGACCCTTGGCCGTGGCGGGAGCGACACCACGGCCGTGGCCCTGGCGGCCGCCCTGAAGGCGGATCGCTGCCAGATCTTCACCGACGTCCGCGGCATCTATACCGCGGACCCAAGGCTGGTCCCCGACGCCCGCCAGCTCCCCGTCATCGGCTACGAGGAGATGCTGGAACTCGCCCACCAGGGGGCCCAGGTCATGCAGGTCCGGGCCGTCGAGCTCGGATGGGTCAACGATGTCGTCATCGAGGTCCTGAGCTCCTTCGAGGACGCTCCAGGGACCCTCATCAAGGAGGACCCGCTCGTGGAGCAGCGCAACAAGGTCCGCGGGCTCGCCCACGACCGGAACGTGGCCAAGGTCACGGTCGTCGCCGTCCCGGATCGCCCCGGCATCGCCCGGTCCATCTTCGATCCACTCGCGGAAGCGGGTGTCAACATCGACCTCATCGTCCAGAACGTCGGCCACGGCGGCGAGACCGACCTGTCCTTCACGGTCCCCCAGGTAGAGCTGGGCAAGGCCAAGAAGACGCTGGAGCCCATCGTCCGCGACCTCGGCGCGCGCGAACTCACGACGGACGCCAGCGTGGCCAAGGTGAGCATCGTCGGCGCCGGCCTGCACAACGCCCCGGGCTATGCGGCACGCATGTTCGGCACGCTGGCGGACGCTGGTGTCAACATCGAGATGATCTCGACGTCCGAGGTCCGGATCACGTGCATGATCGCCGAGGAGGAGCTGGAGACGGCCCTCCAGGCCCTCCACAGCGCGTTCGAGCTGGAGCGACCCGAACCGATCGAGGCCGCCGCGGCCGGGTAGCCGGGCACCCAACGATGACCGGGTTCCTCGCACGCCAGGAGCGGTTCGCCGTCGTGGGTTCGACCAACGACGTCGTGCGCGGCTGGCTGGCGGACGGGACGGCGGAAGTCTGCCTGGCCATCGCCGATGAGCAGTCCGCCGGCCGCGGTCGCCAGGGCCGGACGTGGACGGCGCCCCCCGGGGCTGCGCTCCTGCTGTCGATCGGCTTCCGGCCGACCTGGCTGGACCCGGACCGCGTGTGGCGGCTGGCGGCCACCGTCTCACTCGCCATGGCCGACGCCGCGGAGGAGGTCGCCTACCTGCCCGACGGCGCGATCCGCCTCAAGTGGCCGAACGACCTCGTCGTGGAGACCCACGGTCCGGCCGTGCCCATGGCCCCGCAGGTCGCCACGGAGGTCCGCAAGATCGCGGGGGTGCTCGGCGAGACGGACGGACTCGGCGGCCCGGACCCGCGCGCGGTCGTCGGCCTCGGCATCAACACGGAATGGGCCGCGGCGGCATTCCCGGTGGAGCTGGCCGGGTCCATGACCTCGTTGCGCGAGGCTGCGTCCGGTCGGCCCATCGACCACGCGGCCCTGCTCGATGCCTTCCTCGGACGGCTGGAGGTCCGGATCGAGGCGCTGCGCGGCGGTCGCTTCGATGTCGGCGACTGGACGGAGCGCCAACTGACGACCGGGCGCGACATCGTCCTCACGGATCCGGACGGCACCTCCAACGAGGTCCGGGCCGTGGGCGTGGACGTCGCCAGCGGCGCCCTGGTCATCGAGGACGCCGAGTCGCCGCGCGGCGAGCGGTCCGTGGTCGTCGGCGAGGTCCGCCACGTCCGCCTCGCACCGGTGGGGGTGTAACGCGATGGTCCGTCCGGCATTGGGAAGGATGACTCGACCGGAGGAGATCGGTCGCGGGCGCGTCGCCCACCTGGACCTTGACCGGCCGCAGGTGATCGCCGCGCAGGCGGATCCGGCGCGGTTCGAGGCCCTGTATCGGAAGTACGTGGCCCAGGTGTACAACTTCGCGGTCTACGAGCTGCGCGACCATCACGAGGCGGAGGACGCCACGGAACGGACGTTCCTGGCGGCCCTCGCCAACCTGCCCCGGTTCCGGGAGCAGGCCCGGGCCGACGAGCCCGACGGGGCATCCACGTTCCGCATCTGGCTGTTCCGGATCGCGCGCAACGTCATCGCGCAACGTCGCCGGGCACAACGTCGCCGTCCCGAGGCGCCGCTGGAGGCGGCCCTGTACGTCCGCGATCCACTCGACGTGGAGCGCTCGGCTGTCGCCCGCGACGAGGCGGCGGCCGCGTGGCGCGCCGTGGACCGCCTGGGAGGGGATCGGCGGCGAGCGGTCGTGCTGCGCTTCGTCCACGAGATGTCCACCGCGGAGATCGCCGGGATCCTCGGACGCTCCGATGGCGCCGTCCGCGTGCTCCTCCACCGGGCCCTGCGCTCCGTCGCCGGCGACCT
>JBBEBL010000150.1:0-10026 GCA_040882345.1 Chloroflexota bacterium | reverse complement strand
ATGGCGCCGTCCGCGTGCTCCTCCACCGGGCCCTGCGCTCCGTCGCCGGCGACCTTCGCCGGGACGACCCCCACGGGGACGACCCCCGCCGGGACGACCCGCACCGGGACGACCCCCACGGGGACGACGACCGGTGACCGCCTCGTTCGAGCGCGACGGCGACATCGAGGCCTTCGTCGTCGATCGCTACCTCGAGTCCCTCCTGGCCCGGGACACCGTGGTGCCGGACGGCGTGCCGGCCGAGATGCAGCGCACCGCCCGCCGCCTCGCGACAGACCTGCCCCGCCACCATCCGTCCTTCCGGTTCGAGGAGGCCCTCGCCGCCCGACTTGCCGCGGTCGCCGGGCGTATCGGCGCGGGGGAGCTCGTGGACCTGCCTCTGCCACTGGACCAGGAGATCATGGCCGTCCGTGGCGCTGATGGCTCGGCTCGTTCGGCCCTCATGCGGCCGGTGCTCATCGGCGGCGTCCTGACCTCCGCGGCGCTGTCCATCGCGGGTGCCGCGTTCGTCGCGTGGCGTCGTGCCCGCCCGGTGGATCCGATGGCGCGCGCCGCGCGCGCGGTCGCGCGGGCGAGACTCGCCTGATGCCGCTCAAGTTGCCCTCGTTCCGGGCTCGGCGGGACGTCTATCCGCCCGACCTGTGGACCAAGTGCCCCACTTGCTCCACGATGCTGTTCAACAAGCAGCTGGACAAGCACCTGCGGGTCTGCACGTCGTGCGGCCATCACTTCCGGCTGTCCGCCTCGGCGCGGCTGGAACAACTCGTGGACCACGGCTCGTGGTCGGAATCGGACGCGAACCTGCAGTCCATCGACGTCCTGGGCTTCGTGGACCAGAAGGCCTACCCGGACCGCCTCGTCGCGGCCCAGCTGGCCACCGGCATGCGCGACGCAGCGGTGTGGGGTACCGCCGCCATCGGCGGCACCCGGGTCGCCATGTGCGTCATGGACTTCGGTTTCATGGGCGGTTCCATGGGCGCGGTCGTCGGCGAGAAAGTGACGCGGGCGGCGGAGCATGCCTTGGCGGCCCGGATCCCGCTCCTCATCGTGAGCGCGTCCGGTGGGGCGCGCATGCAGGAGGGAACGCTGGCGCTGATGCAGCTGGCCAAGACCCTCGCGGCGCTGGAGCGGCTGTCCGCGGCTGGCGTGCCGTTCATCTCCATCCTGTCCGACCCGACGACGGGCGGGGTGTTCGCGTCGTTCGCGGCGGTCGGCGACGTCAACATCGCCGAACCCGATGCGCTCATCGGCTTTGCCGGGGCCCGCGTGTCCGCCGGCACGATCGCCGCGGAGTTGCCGACCGGCTTCCAGCGGGCGGAGTTCCTGTTCAACCACGGGTTCGTGGATCGTGTCGTCGCGCGACCGGACCTGCGCGACGAGATCGCTCGACTCCTGCACCTCCTCCCGGCGCGTGGCACCGGCGCCGGTCTGGGAGGCGACGACGTGGACGCGGACGTCGCCGCGTTCCGGCCGCTGTCGTTCCTGTCGTCGATCGCGGATCGCGTGGGCGATCTCGCCGGTGACATGGCCGCGGCCGGCAGCGATGGCGTCCGGGCGATGACCGGGGCGCGGAGTGGGCCGGACCCGTCCGGCTCCGATCCGGCGGGCTCAGGTGTCAACGGCGTGCCGGGGGAGGCGGCCGCGACGAACGGACCCCTGGGCGGCCCCGCCTCGACGGCCCCGCCACCGCTGATGCGGACCCTCGCTCCGCTTGATCCCGAGGCGGCCGCGCGGACGCGAGACGAGGTCTGGGCACGGGTCCAGACCGCGCGGTCGTTGCGCCGTCCGCGGACCCTGGAGTTCGTGGGCGCGATGATGGACGACTTCGTGGAACTCCACGGCGATCGCGCGTTCGGGGACGACGCGGCGATGGTCGCGGGCCTGGCACGGCTGGAGGGACGGCGCGTCGTGGTCGTCGGCCAGCAGAAGGGCGCCGACACGGACGAGAACGTCCGCCGCAACTTCGGGATGCCGCACCCGGAGGGGTATCGCAAGGCGATCCGGATCATGGAGCTCGCCGAGCGCTTCGGCCTCCCGGTGATCACCTTCGTGGACGTGCCCGGCGCCCACCCCGGTCCCGAGTCGGAGGAGCGCGGCATCGCCGAGGCGATCGCGCGCTCCGTGGGGCTGATGAGCCGGTTGCGCACGCCCATCGTCACGATCATCACCGGTGAGGGCGGCTCGGGCGGCGCGCTCGCCATCGCGGTCGGGGACGTCGTCATCGCCCTGGAGAACGCGGTCTACTCCGTGATCAGCCCGGAGGGCTGCGCGTCCATCCTGTGGCGCAGCCCGGACGAGGCGGCGACCGCGGCCGCGGCGATGCGCATGTCCGCCGCCGACCAGCACGCCCTTGGCGTCGTGGACCTGGTGGTGCCGGAACCCGGTGACGGCGCGCATGCCGAGCCGGAGGAGACGGCCCGACGCCTTCGCGCGATCGTCATCGATCGCCTGGCCGCCCTGGACGTGCTTGGGCTGGACGAACTGGTGGCGGCCCGCTACCGACGCTACCGGGTCCTTGGCGCCTACACTGAGGTGGCCCAGCCAGACGTCCCGGAGCGCCCGGACCGGAGTCTCGCGGACCGGCTCCGCGACCTGCTCGATCCGGCACGCCGCGCGACGGGGCCGGGCGCCGAGAGCTGGTCACGAGACGATCCGCCGGCTCGAGAGGAGGTCTAGTCCGTGTCCGACGCCCAGCCGCCCAGCACGGATCGCATGGAACGCGTGGAGCGCACCGCGCAGGAACGCGCCGCCGACCATGCCGCCATCCACCGACTGACGGACGAGCTGCTGCCGGCCCTCATCGCCAAACTGGGCGCGACCGACCTCGGCGAACTGGAGGTGCGTGAGGATGACTGGCGGGTGCGCCTGCGCCGGCCGGCGGACGGTGCGCCGACCACACCTCGTGACCGCAAGCGTGATCGAGCCGACCGCGACCGGGCCGAGCGGGACGGCCCGGGTGCCGACCGGCCCACGGCGCGGTCTGCATCCCGCAGCGTGGCTACCTCACCCGCCGTCGGGATCTACCGGCCGCGGCCGGACCTCGCCGCCGGCACGAAGGTGCGCGCCGGTGACCGTCTTGGCGCCGTGGACATGCTGGGCGTGGCCCAGGAGGTGGTCGCGCCGGTGGACGGCATCCTTGGGGCGAGCCTGGCCGAGACCGGCGACGCCGTGGAGTACGGCCAGGAACTCCTAATCATCGAGTTCGCACCGGCTGCCGGGTCGTGAGCATGGTGACGGCCGACGGCCACGGACAGCGGGATCCCCATGTTCCGTAAGGTCCTGATCGCCAACCGCGGCGAGATCGCCGTCCGGATCCTGCGCGCATGCCGTGAGCTCGGGGTGGAGTCGGTCGTCGCGTACAGCGAGGCGGACCGCTCGTCGCTGGCGGTCCAGCTGGCCGACGAGGCCATCTGCATCGGCCCCGCGGAGGCCCGCAAGTCGTACCTGTCCGCCCCGGCCGTCATCTCCGCGGCCCTCGTCACCGGCTGTGACGCGATCCACCCAGGCTACGGCTTCCTGTCGGAGGACGAGGGCTTCGCCGAGGTGGTGGCCGCGCACGACCTGACCTTCATCGGCCCACCGGCCGGGGTCCTGGAGCGGTTCGCCAGCAAGGCCGGGACCCGGCAGCTCCTTGGCGGGTTCGGGCTGCCCATCATCCCGGGGTCGGACGGGATGCTCCGCGACGACATGCACGCGCTCAGCGAGGCCGAGCGCATCGGCTACCCGATCCTCGTCAAGCCGTCCGCCGGCGGTGGCGGCAAGGGCATGCGCATGGTCCGGACGCCACGGGAACTGGAGAACTCGCTGCGGGTCTGCCGCTCAGAGGCCAAGGCCGCCTTCGGGGACGACTCGTTGTACCTGGAGCGGTGGCTGGACGAGAACCGCCACGTGGAGGTCCAGGTGGCCGTGGATCGCTACGGCCACGGCATCCACCTTGGTGAGCGCGATTGCTCCGTCCAGCGCCGCCACCAGAAGATCCTGGAGGAGGCGCCCACGCCCGCACTGGACGCGGCCGCGCGCGCCACGCTCGCGGAGACGGCTGTCCGGGCCGTCGTCGCGGCCGGGTACGAGAACGTCGGCACGCTGGAGTTCCTCGTGGATGGGTCCGGGAACTTCTACTTCATCGAGATCAACTGCCGGATCCAGGTGGAGCACCCGGTGACAGAGATGCTGACCGGCGTGGACCTCGTGGCCATGCAGATGCGCATCGCCGCGGGCGAGCCCCTTGGCCTGACCCAGGCGGACATCACGATGCGTGGCCATGCCATCGAATTCCGGATCAACGCGGAGGACCCCGAGCACGAGTTCCGGCCCGCGGCCGGGGTCGTGGAGCGCTACATCCCGCCGGGCGGCCCCGGAGTCCGGATGGACTCGCACCTGTACACCGGGTACGAGGTCCCGCCGTATTACGACTCGCTGCTCGGCAAGCTCGTCGTGTGGGGACCGGACCGCGCGTCCGCGATCGCCCGCGGGCGGGCAGCCCTGGACGGCCTGGTCATCGAGGGCGTCGTCACGAATGTCGCGATCCACCAGGCCATGCTCACGTCGGAGGCCTTCGTTGATGGGCACATGACGACGAACCTGCTCGACCGCGTCGGGAGCGCGGCCTTCCTGGCCGCCGCCGCCCGCGCGTGAGCACGAACCGGCTTCCGGCGCCGCTCGTCCCGTGTCGTGCAGCCCTGCACACAGTCCACCGCGTCGACCCGGCTTCGCCCGGCAGACTTGTCGCCGCACCACCATGGAGTCGCCCGTGACCGAACCCGCGCCCGGATCATCGCCGGACCTCGCTGCCACACCAGCCATCGACCCGACGGCCCTGACCGTGGCCGGCATCGAGGCCCTCATCCCGCACCGCTGGCCGTTCCTGCTGGTGGACCGGATCGACGAGTACGACCCGGCGGCCAGGCGCATCGTCGGCCGCAAGGCCGTGACCGCCACCGAATGGTTCTTCCAGGGCCACTTCCCGGGGCTGCCCGTGATGCCCGGCGTCCTCCAGGTGGAGGCGCTGGCCCAGACGATGGCCGTCTACGTGTCGCAGCAGCCGGGCTTTGGTGATCGCATCGGGCTGTTCGCCGGGATCGACGAGGTCCGCTTCAAGCGGATCGTGGTCCCGGGCGACACGCTGCGACTGGAGATCACCATGGAGCGCCTGGGCTCGCGGTTCGGCAAGGGTCGCGGCGTCGCCTCCGTTGACGGCCAGGTCGCCTGCGAGGGACTCCTGTCGTTCATCATCCCGCCGGCGGGAGCACTCCGATGACCCGCCTGGCGGCCCTCTCCGACATCCACGGCAACGCCACCGCGCTGGAGGCCGTGCTCAAGGACATCGCGAAGCAGAAGCCGGATGCCGTCCTCATCGCGGGTGACCTCGTGCTCAACGGCCCGGAGCCGGGTCTCGTGGTGGACGTCCTGCGCTCGCTGCCCGCGGCCACCACGCTGATCGTCGGGGGCAACACGGACATCGCGGTCGCCGACTTCGACTACGCGGCGGCGTTCCCGCAGATGTCGGACGGCGTGCCGGATGCCGTCGCCGATGCCGCCGAGTGGGCGCACGATGCCCTTGGCGCCGACCGCATCGACTGGCTTCGCCGGCTCCCATCGGAGCGGCGCTGGCGAACGGACGACGACACGCTCGTCCTGGTCTGCCACGCGTCGCCGGGATCCCAGACCGCCGGGTTCGACCAGGAGCTGGACCCGAATGTCACGCTGGAGCGCGCCGCGCGCACGGACGCCCGGGTCATCGTCTGCGGGCACACCCACCTGCCCGAGGTCCGCGACCTGGGCTGGAAGCTCATCGTCAACGACGGATCCGCGGGCTACGTCTTCGACGGCGACCCGACGGCGTCATGGGCCCTGATCGACCTCGACGGCGACGGGATCCTCGCCGAGCTCCGGCGCACGGAGTTCGATGCGCTGTCCGTGGCCAATGCCATCTCCGCCCGCGGCCTGGCCGGCGATGTGTACCGCGCGGCGACGGTCCGCACCGGGAAACTCGTCCGATGACCCGGCGCGTCGTGGTGACCGGCATGGGCATGCTCACCGCGCTCGGCAATGACGTGCCGACCACCTGGGCCAACCTCGTCGCCGGTCGATCCGGGATCCGCACGATCGAGTCGTTCGACCCGTCGCGCCTGACCTCGCGGATGGCCGGCGAGGTGCGCGACTTCGACGCGAGCGGCGTCCTGGACCGCAAGGAGATGCGCCGCACGGACCGCTACATCCAGTTCGGTCTCGTGGCCGCCCGCGAGGCCATGGATCAGGCCGGGCTCCCGGAACGCCTTGAGGGTGAGCTCTCGGAGCGGACCGGGGTGATCATGGGCACCGGCCTTGGGGGGATCGGGACGCTGTACGAAGGGATGTCCACGAACGCCCTGCGTGGGCCGGACCGGATCAGCCCGTTCCTCATCCCGATGGGCATCCCCAACGTGGGGGCCGGCCAGGTGGCCATCAACTTCGGGATGACCGGGCCCAACTTTGCCACCGTGTCCGCGTGCGCGAGCGGCGGTCACGCCGTCGGCGAGGCGTCCGAGACGATCCGGCGCGGGGATGCCGACGTGATGGTGGCCGGCGGAGCCGAGGCCGGGATCTTCGAGGTCCTCGTCGGCGGTTTCGCGGCCATGCGGGCGCTCTCGACGCGCAACGACGATCCCGCAGCCGCGTCACGACCGTTCGACAGCGGGCGTGATGGGTTCGTGTGCGGCGAAGGCGCCGGCGCCCTCATCCTGGAGGAACTGGGTCACGCGGAAGCCCGCGGCGCGGAGCCCCTTGCCGAGCTCGTGGGATACGGGGCCAGCGCGGACGCTTCCCACATCACGCTGCCCGCACCGGGCGGCATCGGGGCCGTGCGCGCCGCGCGGCGAGCCCTGGAGAAGGCGGGCATGACGCCCGCAGACATCGACCACGTGAATGCCCACGCGACCTCCACCCCGGAAGGCGACAAGTCGGAGCTGCAGGCCATCCGAACGATCTTCGGGGAGGACGCCGGCCGCGTGGCGGTCACGGCCATCAAGTCGATGCTGGGCCACACCCTGGGCGCCGCCGGCGCGATCGAGGCGATCACCACGATCCTCGCCATCCGTGAGGGTCGCGTCCCGCCGACCATCAACCTGGACGATCCGGACCCGGAAGGCGCCGGCCTGGATCTGACCCCGAATGTCGCGGCGGACCGGGACATCCGGGCGGCGATCAGCAACTCGTTCGGGTTCGGTGGCCAGAACACGGCCCTCGTCTTCACCCGGTGGCGCGGATGACGGACGAAGTCATGCAGCCGGTCGGCCCGGCGCCGAGCGACGGAGCGGACGTCGAGCTCCTCAAGCTCATCGACCGGCTCGCCAGCCTGCTGGATCGGTCCGATCTCCTGGAGATCGAGGTGGAGGCGGGCGGGACCGGGCTCGTGCTGCGCAAACCGGCGGTGGTCGCTGCGCTCCCGGCCGCAGGATCGTCCGCCGGGGATCACGCGGCCTCCACCCCGGACGCGGCGAAGGATCATGACGTCCCGGCACGCCCGACCATCAAGGCTCCGCTGACCGGCATCTTCTACGCCTCCCCGGCGCCCGGCTCCGCCCCCTACGTCCAGGTCGGCGGGGAGGTGGCGGTCGGCCAGGTCATCGGCCTCATCGAGGCGATGAAGCTGTTCAACGAGATCAAGTCGGACCTCGCCGGGCGCGTCGTCCGCGTCGTGCCGGAGAGCGGCACACTGGTCAAGGCCAGACAGCCCCTCATGGAGGTGGATCCGCTGTGAGTGCGACGCCGCAGCGACCGGCCATCCGTGCCCATGTCACCGGCTGGGGTCGGTATGCGCCGACGCAGGTCCTGACCAACCGGGACCTCGAGAAGATGGTGGACACCAACGACGAGTGGATCGTCCAGCGCACGGGCATCCGCGAGCGACGCGTCGCTGCCGCGCACGAGACGACCGCGTCCATGGCCGCCGTGGCGTCCCTGCGCGCGATCCGTACCGCCGGGATCGACCCGGACGACATCGACCTGATCCTTCTCGCGACGCTCACGCCCGACTACTGGATGCCATCCACGGCGGCCCTCGTGAAGGAGGCCATCGGCAACACCCGTGCTGCGGCCATGGACGTGTCGGCGGCCTGCTCCGGGTTCGTCTACGCCTATGCCACCGCGCAGGCCTACATCCAGGCCGGCCTGGCCCGGCACGTGCTGGTGATCGGCGCTGAGCTGCTGACCCGCTTCCTGGATTACACGGACCGGAGCACCTGCATCCTGTTCGGTGACGGGGCCGGCGCCGTCGTCGTGTCGGCGTCGGATGCCTCCGGCGGGACCCTTGGGGTGGAGCTCACGACGGAACCACAGGGCGCCTACATGATCTGGCTGCCCGCGGGCGGGGCCAAGTCGCCGCCGAGCGCCGAGACGATCGCCCGCGGCGAGCACTACATCCGGATGGAGGGCAAGGAGACCTACCGGTTCGCGACGAGAACGCTCGCGACGACCGCGCTGGCGGCGATCCGACACGCTGGCCTGGAGCCCGCCGATATCGATCTGTTCATCCCGCATCAGGCCAACATCCGCATCATCGAGGCCGTGGCCAAGGGCCTGGACCTGCCGATGGACCGGATGTACGTGAACCTGGACCGCTACGGCAACACGTCCGCCGCGTCCGTGCCGATCGCCCTGGCGGAGGCCGTCAACGAGGGCCGCGTCAAGGTCGGCGACCGCATCGTCATCGTCGCCTTCGGGGCGGGGTTCACGTCCGGTGCCGTGGCCATCGAGTGGACCGCTGACCCGGCGAGGGGGATCGCCGGCGACGCGGCCGTCCGCCCGGAGGACGTCAGCGTGCGTCTGCCCGTGGACTGGGACTCCGTGGACCCCATCCCACCGGCCCTCGCGGCCTTGATGGCTCAGCCGGGAACCCTTGACGTGCCCCTCGACGACGTCGTGCCCGGCGAGCCCGGGCCCGTTCCCAGCAACTCGGAGGTCCGTGGATGATCGATCTGACCGGGAAGTCCGCGCTCGTGACCGGCGGCTCGCGCGGCATCGGGCGGGCCATCGCGCTGCGCCTGGCGACGCAGGGAGCCGATGTGGCCTTCACCTACCGCGGTAACGCGGCGGCCGCGGCGGAGACGCGCGCCGCGGTGGAGGCCCTGGGACGCATCGCCCTCGCGATCCAGGGCGATGTCTCCGACCGGCCGTCGGCGGATGTCGTGGTCAAGGCCGTGCTGGAGGCCTTCGGCAAGGTGGACATCCTCGTCAACAACGCCGGCATCACCCGCGACGACCTCATCATGCGCATGTCTGACGAGGACTGGCGCGACGTCCTGGAGACGAACCTGTTCGGAGCCTTCTGGATGACCAAGGCGGTCACCCGGCCCATGCTCAAGGCGCGCTCGGGGAGGATCGTGAACATGACGTCCGTGTCCGGTCAGGCGGGCCAGACGGGTCAGGCGAACTACAGTGCGGCCAAGGCCGGCCTCATCGGCCTGACCAAGGCCACCGCGCGGGAGCTGGCGTCGCGCGGCATCACGGCCAACGCGGTCGCGCCGGGCTTCGTCCTCACGGAGCTGACCCAGGACCTGCCGGCGGAGCTCCAGGCGCAGATCACGGAGCGCACGCCGCTGGGCCGCTTCGGCACGACCGACGAGATCGCCAACGCGGTCGCCTTCCTGGTCTCCGACGAGGCCGCCTACATCACGGGCCAGGTGCTGGCCGTGGACGGCGGCCTGGTGATGATGTAGGGACCGGTACCTTCGGGTGATGTCCGGTGCGGTCGCCGGTGCCCATCGTGATCCTCCACGGTCGCCGATCAGCGCGGAGTCACCCACGCATGACCCATCCTCGCCGTCGCCTCGCCACCACCGCGGTCGTCCTGATGGCCCTCGTCGCCGCGTCGGGATGCGCGTCCACGCCCCCGCCGTCCAGCGCGTCGGCACCCCCGCCACCGGCTCCTCCCTCGCCTGCGATCGTGACCCCGTCGCCGCCGTCGCCCGCTCCGCCCACGCCGACCCCGACGCCGACACCGGTCCCGCTGCCGCCGTGGGCGGATCTGACCGGCCTTGATGTCGATCC
>JBBEBL010000149.1:20404-21575 GCA_040882345.1 Chloroflexota bacterium | reverse complement strand
ATCCGTTGTTTCCGCGTCTCCCAGGCGAAGAGGTTCGGTGGATCCGGGCTTAGGAGCGATTCGGGCCCTGCGCTATGCGTCGCGATCAGCGACTGATGCCAACGACGCCCAGTTATGCGCGCCTCGTACGCTAAGGATTCGGAATCCCCGTTCGACCTGGGGACTGCAGCCCGCGTGCTGGCGGTTCTCAACACCCGAGGGCAGCATCCGCCGGAGGCCGCGTCCACGCGAACGCCGTGGTGGCTCCCGTCGGCACCTGGCGTCGGGAGTCCACCCGAACAGTGGGATGCGGTTGCCGTCGCAGCGGCGCGGATCCGATCGTCGGGTTTTGCAGCCTCGGAGCAGCAGCCTGGAGAATGACGCTGTCACGCCCCGCCGCGCCGAGATCGGGTGAGTCGGAGTGAAGCGGGCTGTGCCACGATATACGGGCCTGATCCTCGACCTGACCTGACGGCCGCCTCGGGCCCGGTGACGCAGCCGCACCCGCGGCCTGGACCGGTGATCGGACCCGTCAGCTGACGTCGACCGGAGCGTGCGGGGACCCGCTGGTGGCCGAGGAAGGAGCGCCCAGGTGACCACGACTGGGATCGACGTCGGCGGGCGGAGCCACGCCGTGGCCCGCTGTCGTCACAGCCGGGCCCGCCGGACCGCTTTCCAGGTCGAGACACCCGCCAGATGACCGTCCGGTGAGGCGCCTCGGGATCGCCGTCAACCTTGCGGCGCGCGTGGCGATGGTGGCGTTCACGCTGGAGGTGTTACTCAGTCCGGACGATCCGCGCTTTGCCGACAAGGCCCTCGGCGTCCGGAACCTCGTGATCGTCGGGGTCGCCAGCCTGCTCCTGCCCGCCTGGCAGCTCCTTCGCCGGCGCGGCCATCCGTACCCCGTCTGGTACGACAACCTCTACCTGAGCGCGTTCCTGCTGGACCAGGCCGGCAACTCGTTCGACCTGTACGACACCTACTTCCACTTCGACCTGATCCCGCACGCCCACAACACCGGGGTGGGGACGATCATCCTGGCCTGGCTCCTCCGGCTGTCGACCCCCTGCGCGATCGGCGTCGTGACGGTGGTCCACGTCCTGTTCGAGCTGCAGGAGTACTACACCGACGTGTTCCTCGGAACACGGAACGTGCGCGGGCTGTTCGACACGATGAACGACCTTGCGGTCGG
>JBBEBL010000149.1:0-20304 GCA_040882345.1 Chloroflexota bacterium | reverse complement strand
GTCACGGTGCGAGCGGTGCCCGGCCTGCCCGACATCGATGTCGCGCTCAGGCCGATCACCGCGGTCATCGGCCCGCGGGCGATCGGGAAGTCACGCCTGCTCGCCGCGATCTCGTGGCTGTTGTCCGGCCACCCGCGGCTCGGTGATCCGGGCTCGGAGGCAGCGCCCGTCGTGACCGGCGAGCTCGCGTCATCCGACGGTCCGCGGACGGTGCAGCGTTCAGGTGACACGGCGTCCCTGCAGCCGCTCCCACGATGCTGGTACCTGCCGATCCATGAACGGATCGCCGATCGACCGCCGACGGGCCCCGCGGCACGCGGCTGGAGCGATGCCGCCGGCGCCGAGGCGATGGTCGACGCGATCGAGGCCGCGTGCCGGGCGGGACGAAGCGGTGACGTCCTCGTCATCGAGGAGCCGGAGGTGATGCTGACCCCCCATGCCCAGCGCCACCTCTACCGCCTGCTTCGTGCTTTCGGACGGGACAATCAGGTCATCTACTCGACCCGGTCACCGGCCATGCTCGACGCGACCCACCACGACGAGATCCTGCGCCTCGATCTCGCCGCGGCCGGGCTGCGCGTCCTGGACGCCCCGGTCGCCCTGCTCACCGACGAACAGTGGCTCCGCCTGGCAGCGGAGTTCGATCATGAACGCAGCGAGATGTTCTTTGCCAGGGCCGTGGTACTCGTGGAGGGACAGACCGAGCGCCTATCGCTCCCGGCCATCTTCCGGAGCCTGGGCCACGACCCCGACGCGCTCGGCATCTCGATCGTCGAAGTCGGCGGCAAAGGCAATCTCCCACTCGCCGCGCGTCTCCTCTCCCGGCTCGCCATCCCGCACCTCGTCGTGTTCGATGCCGACACGGGCGCCACCGCCGAAGCCGAGAACGCGGCGATCGCCATGGCCGTCGGGTCGGCCCCGACGATCCGGCTCGATCCGGACTTCGAGGCGGTCGCCGGGATCCGGTCGAGTAAAGACAAGGTGCTCCGGCCCTGGCGCCGCTTCCACGACGTGCGGCCGGACGACGTTCCCCTCCAGTTCCGTCGCATCGTCGAGACGGCGAGCCTGCTCGCGACCGCGGGCCCGCGGACGAGCGGACGGACATGAGCGCGCGCCACCGCCCCGGTACGCCGGGCGAAACCTGCCGCTGGGCCGACGGCCATGCGTTTCTTCGCGGGGCCGCGGCTGCTGATCATCGATGAGGTCCACTACCTGCCCCTGTCCGCCGAGGCCGCGGCGGCTGGCGTCCCGATCGCCACCATCTCCGCGAATCGCAACATGGACGCGGTGCTCGCGGCGGCAGAAGACGGAGAAGCGGCTCCCGGTGGTGACGCTGTGGCGTGCATACGAGCGCGGTCTCGGCCGCCTCGCCCTGTTCGTCCGCAACGACACCGACGACCGATCCGCCAGCTCCAGGTCGAGATCCATGTCCCGGGCGATGGCTTCGCCGCCTTCGACGACGGTGACATCGAGTCGGCGACCATGCCGGACCGACCTGTGATGCTCGGCAAGGAGGTCCGCTCTCGGTTCGCCGATATGAGCGCCATCAACCTCGCCGGCTTGGGCCTGAATCGCTACGACCACTACCCGCCGAACACGGCCCGATCGGCCGCGGCGTGAGGATCGACAACTCTGGCTCCGTCCGACTGACCTTCGACGTGCTCGATCTCTACCCGCAGGAGACCGCCGATCTCACCGAGGTCCGACTCTTCACGAATCCGACGCTCGCCGGCAAGACGCTGGCAGCCGAGTGGAGCGCCCGGTCGCGAGATACCAGCAGCGTGATGCGCGGTCGCCTCGACATCAAGATTGCCGCGACGGTGCCGAGCCTCGACGAGCTGCTCGCGGAGCTCGAGAAGCCGGCCGACGAAGACGAGGACGAGGACTGACGCGGCGCTCTGCGGGACATCAAGGCGTTTCGTCGCAGCACGAGCGTGGCGGGGCCCGGGAGAGCACCCAAAATGGCTCTGCCAAGCGCCCGGCAACTGCCCGAGGCTGCCGGTGACAACGAGGAGATCGGAGCCGATCAAGGATGGATCCGCGGACTCGTAGCCGCATCTGATCGTTATCCCGCCAGAGGATCACCGAAGCGGCGAAGTTGCTCGCCAGCTGCCAGGAGGCGCATCAACTCTGGAACGTGAAGCGGCAGCGCGTTCAGTCGATCCGCCGGCGCATACCATCGTCCTCTCGTCGCGCCTCGCGGCTCGAGCCAACCAGCCCGCGTCATGCGACCAAGCTCGGCTCGGGCGGCGGGCATGGATCGATCAGTGAGCTCTGCGAGGGCGGCGGTTCGCAGCCGACCGACACGGGCCGCCAGGAGTGGCGGTGCCCACCCGAGCGGCTCGCCGGCATCAGCGAGTGCGGTTACCAGAACCCCGATGTCCGTCGGCAGCGCGTCGAGGATTCGGTTCCGCGCCAGCAGCCGGTCGAGTGAGATCCGCGTGTAGTAGTCGAGCCATTCCGTGACGGGGTGGTTGTCGGGATCGTAGGCCGGACCGAGGGTCGTCCGAAGAGCATCGATGTACTCGTTTCGGTTGCGGCGGAGGTAGGACTCGATGCTGATAAGCTCAGGCGACTGAATGCCGTCTCGAACCAGCTCCATCGCGGCGAGGATCCGAGCCGTCCGGCCGTTGCCGTCGTTGAACGGATGAATGGCAATGATGTTGAGATGGAGCAGCGCCGACCGAACGAGCGGCGGCGTTCGATCCGCGCCCCGCAGCCACTCGATCAGTTCGTCCATGAGGCCCTGGACGACCAGGGGGCTCGGTCCCGTGAAGATCCCGACGAACACGTCTTCGCCCGGCCCCCGGTAGTTGCCGTGGGTGTCTCGCGGAAGTCCCTCCATGATGTTCGCATTGATGAGGTGGATCACCTCATGCGACCAAGCGAACCCCGGACGGGCTGCGGCATCGCGAGCGAGGTTCAAGGCGCGGTTGTAGTTCTCGACCTCGCGAATGTGGTCGGCGTCGGCGTCCACCGCCGCGCCGGCCAACACCTCCTCGACCTGCCCCGGCGCCAGAGGGTTGCCTTCGATGCCCGTGCTGCCCGAGATCGCGGCATCGCGGGCCGCTGGCCAGACTGCGAGCATTCGCCAACTGCCGGGTCCGAGATCTGCTTGGCGACGGGCGGCGTTCTCCCACTGGTCGAGCCGTTCCTGAACCGCCATGTTGGGCCTGTAGGTCAGATGGAGAGACATTCGCTTGATACACGAGCGGTTTCAATCGAGGCGATGATAGAACCAATTCGCTCGTTGCACAAGCGGTTCCTTGGCGCGCCCGACAGGTGTTTGGACACGAGATCGCGGTGTCGGTCGACGCCGAGCGCTATCTCCGGCACTTCTTCGCCGTGACGGGCGCGACCGGGATGGACAGGCATCGGCCCAACGCGACGGATTCCCAGGAAGATGGAGGACAGACATGAAGAAGATCCTCAACGATCCGGACCGGTTCGTGGACGAGATGCTGGAAGGCGTCCTCGCCGCCCATGGAGGCGAACTCCGGTCGGTCGGTCGCGATAAGCGCGCGATCGTTCGCGCCGATGCACCGGTCGCCGGCCATGTCGGCATCGTCACCGGTGGGGGCTCCGGTCATCTGCCGGTCTTCATGGGCTATGTCGGCCCCGGGCTGTGCTCCGGCGTGGCGATCGGCAACGTCTTCTCCTCGCCATCGTCCGATCAGATCCTCGAAGCGACCCGGGCCGTCGACGGCGGCGCGGGTGTGCTGTTCCTGTACGGCAACTACGGCGGTGACGTCCTGAACTTCGACCTCGCGGCGGATCTCGCTGGTGTGGACGGTATCGAGACCGCCACGGTCCTCGTGACCGACGATGTCGCGTCTGCCCCCAGGGACCGGGCTGCCGACCGGCGCGGGGTCGCCGGGCTTGTCTTCGCCTGGAAGTGTGCCGGCGCCGCCGCTGAGGCCGGCGAGCCGCTTGATCGGGTCGCCGATGCCGCCCGTCAGGCGGTCGCCAACACAGCATCGATGGGCGTCGGACTGTCGCCCACCATCATCCCGGCTGCTGGCAAGCCGACGTTCGAGATCGGTGACGGAGAGATGGAGATCGGCATCGGGATCCACGGTGAGCCGGGAAACCGGCGCGCGCCGCTTGAGACCGCCGACGAGATCGCCGATGACCTGACCGGTGCGGTCGTCGCTGACCTTGACCTTCAGGCCGGCGACCGCGTCGCCGTCCTCGTGAATGGCCTCGGTGCGACCCCGCTCGAGGAGCTGTACATCCTGTACCGGCGGGTGAAGCGGATCCTCGACGATCGTGGCGTCGTCGTCCATCGGCCGTTCGTCGGCGAGTACGCGACGAGCCTGGAGATGGCCGGTGCATCCGTCACCATCATGCGGCTGGACGACCGGCTGACCCAGCTGCTGGATGCGCCCGCACGCTCTCCCTTCTTCCGACCATGACGGGCGACGACCTGCACCGCCTGCTGGATGCCGCCCTCGAGACGTTCGTCTCAAGCGCTGACGAGCTTCGCGACCTGGATGCCGCGACCGGGGACGGCGACCTCGGGGTCACCGTCCGTGGCGGCGTCGCAGCGGCCCAGGCTGCGCTCTCCGAACTCGAGCCCGGTGCGTCACCCGCCGACGTCGTCCGGGCCGTTGCCTCGGCGATCGCCCGCTCGAACCCAGCCACGTTCTCGACCCTGTCGGCCAGCGCCCTGCTCGCTGCGGCCAAGGCGATCGACGGCATCGACGACCTCGGCCGATCGGACCTCCTCAGGTTCGGTCGGGCTGCGGCGGACACGATCGCGCTCCGCGGCAAGGCTACGCTCGGCGACAAGACGGTCCTCGACGCCCTCGTGCCGAGCCTTGACGCGGCTGAGGCCGCGGCATCCGACGAGTCGGCGTTCGAGGCGGCTGTTGGGGCCGCACGTCAGGGTGTCGACACTACCGCAGCGCTGGTGGCGCGGCGGGGGAGGGCGGCCTGGATCGGTGAGCGTGGCCGGGGTCACCCCGACGCGGGAGCGACCGCCTACCTCAGGTTCCTGGAAGCGATCGGTTCCGCGTGGTCTGGGCCGATCGACGGCTGATGTGCCGGTCCGCGACCTGATGGGTTCACGATCAGCGCCCACGAATCCGGCGTCGAGCCATCTCTGGGAGGACACGCTTCGAATCCCGGAAACGCTTGACCGCGTCCTACGGACGGCTGACGGCGTCGATGCGGTCGTCGAACGACTGCGGAGCCCAGCCGTGCAGAGGATCGTCATCTCAGGCAACGGGGCGGCGTGGTACGCAGGCCTGGTCATCTGGCTGGCCGCCCTGGAGCGTCCGTCAGAGGCCGCCGAGCTCCTGACAGCGGCCATTGCGTCAGCTGCGACTACCACCACTGGACCGACGAGGCGCAATACACCGCGTTCACGGCCGCCGGTGGAGACATCACCTGCCGTAGCTGCACCGGCGAGGCGCCCGACCCCGACGACGCCGCCGCCGAGACACTGGCCCGATGGCGCGCGCTGCCCGATGGCGGGCCCGAAGTCATCCCGACATCGCTGGACGACATCGACGGCAAGGCGACCGACCGATGACCCGCTGCCGCACCTGTGGCGCGACCGTCCGCCATATCGCGAGTCACGCCATGCGCGACCCTGACACACCGTCTGGTTCGGGGCCATCGGAGCTCCTTTCTGAAGATCCATGGGGCCACCGCTCGGCCTACGCCCCAACAACGTACGCGAGCTTCCCAGCCACCCACGTAACCGCGAATGGTGTGCCGCCCCTAGCTAGCGTCGCGGTAAAAGCCGTCGCCATGGCGCCGGCGTCGACGACACCTGCCACCGTCTCGAAGTCTGCCCCATCGTATTCAAGCAGGAGGGCTTCGGCCCTTTCCCGACGATCTAGCAGCCCGGCCCGCCGCGCCTATGGCGAAGGGCATCCGCTGTGCGGTGCCATCTCAGGACACCACATGTACGCGCCGCCGCTCACGTCCTCCGGATCGAAATCGGCTCCAGCGCGACGTCCGCTCCTACGAGTACGACAACCAGAGCACAACCGCTGCCGCGACCACGAGGGCTTGCATCGCCGCGATCCTGACCGGGTCACGCGGTGAATCCGTTAGGTGACTTCCCGCATGGCCCCGGCTGTCTTGAGACGGACCAGCCTGCGCAGCAGGCTAGTCCGTGAGACGGATGATCAGGAGGCTCCAGGCTGCTATGGCGCGCCCGACAGGATTCAACCGCGCGGATGCCACGAATATCCGGATCCCAATCGCCGGCGCTGGGGAAGCGTGGTGGGCTGGCGAGGGCGCCTGATTCGGAGGCCGACGCACCTCGCCACGTGAGCGGACGGCGTGGCAGACGCGCACGCCGGGAACGGCCAGCGCCGCGGCTCGGATCGCATCCGTGTCGACCGCCGCCGCATGCCGGACACGTTCGCGTCGATCTCCACATCCACGTCGCTCCGAGCTCACGATCGTGGAGGGCAATCGGATCGCCGAGGAGGTCGAGGCGACGATTCGCCGGTTCCATCTCGGGATCACCGAGGTTCTCGTGCACCTCGGTGCCGATCAGGGCGTCGGCTGACGGAGTGGCCGTACCATCAGGACCGCTGTTCGTACGTGTCCGGCCCCAGTCCCTCCCGCGCCTTCTCGCGCTGGGCGAGACGGCGAGATCGGTGCGGCCCTCGTCAGCGAGTGTCTCCGCCCGATGGACCGGGTTGAACCCGGCGAAGTCGGTCCTGGTCACCGCGGCGGCGCCGCTACCTGACCACCCGTGCCGTGGTCCCGGCAACGGCGGCCTCGACGTCGGCGAGCGTCGCCATCGACGTATCCCCCGGTGTCGTCATCGCGATGGCACCATGCGCTGCCCCGTACTCGAGCGCACGCTCGGACGGGAAGCCGGCGAGGAGGCCGTAGATGAGTCCTGACGCGAACGAGTCCCCCCCACCGACACGATCAAGGATCTCGAGGTCTGGTCGAAGCGTCGCAACGTGGAGCCGGCCGTCCTCGTAGCACACGGCGCCCCAGTCGTTTCGGCTCGCCGTATGAGCCACACGCAGGGTCGTCGCGACGATCGCAAGGTTCGGGTACGCCGCACTGACCTCGGCCATCATGCGCCCGAAGTTCGCCGGGTCGAGCGCAGAGAGATCCGGATCGAGTCCCTCCACCTGAAAGCCGAGTGCCGCGGTGAAATCCTCCTCGTTGCCCAGCATCACATCGACGAGGGGGGCAAGGTGCCGGTTGATCGTCTGCGCCGCCGCCTGGCCGCCAATGCTCTTCCAGAGGCTCGGGCGGTAGTTGAGGTCGTAGCTCACGATCGCGCCATGCGCTCGTGCTGCCCTCATCGCTTCGGCCGCGACCTCGGCCGTCGATTCGGACAGCGCGGCGAAGATGCCGCCGGTGTGGAACCAGCGGGCGGGCTCGGATGCGAAGAGCGCGTCGAAGTCGATATCGCCCGCCCGCAGCTGGCTCACCGCGGTATGGCCGCGGTCAGATACCCCGACGGCGGCGCGAACACCGAAGCCGCGTTCGGTGAAGTTGAGCCCGTTGCGGATCGATCGCCCGACGCCGTCGTGCTTGACCCACCTCACGTGGCTGAGATCGACGCCGCCCGTGAGCATCAGGTCTTCGACGAGCCGGCCGACGGCATTGTCGGCCAGAGCCGTGACGATCGTCGAACGCAGCCCGAAGCACCGCCGGAGGGCCCGTGCGACGTTGTACTCGCCACCGCCCTCCCACACCCGGAAGGAGCGCGCCGTATGGATTCTCTCCTCCCCCGGATCGAGCCGTAGCATGACCTCGCCGAGTGCGACGATGTCCCAGCGCGCCGCGTCCGAGGGCAGAATCGCGAGTTCGCTCATGCCGGCCTCCGTGACCCCGCATCGTCGCCGGTCGCGACAACGACGGGACCACCGTCCCCGCCCCGCGCCCGGCGGACGATCGCCGCGGCTTCGGCCGCTAGTCGCTCGACCTCCTTCCAATCGCCCGCTGCGACGACGTTCGGCTTGGCGAGCCACGTGCCGCCGACCGCAGCGACCGAAGACAGTGCGAGGTAGTCCGCGAGGTTCTCGGTGGTCACGCCGCCCGTCGGCACGTAGCTGACCATCGGGTACGGCCCGGCCAAGGCACGGAGGAACCCGACACCCCCCATCGCGCCGGCAGGGAAGAACTTCACGATCCGGATGTCGCGTGCAAGTGCCGCCTCGATCTCGGTCGGGGTGCACACGCCCGGGAGCATCGGGATCCCGCGACGGAGCACGTGCTCGACCACGGCGGGATTGAACCCGGGGGCGACGATAAACGTGGCGCCGGCCGCGATCGCCGCCTCAGCCTGCGCGATTGTCAGTACCGTCCCTGCTCCGACGAGCATGTCCGGCGCCTGGCTCCGCAGCATCTCGATCGCCGCAACAGCGGCGTCCGAGCGGAACGTGATCTCGACGCATGACAGGCCACCCAAGCGCAGCGCTTCGGCGAGTGGGATTGCCTGCTCGGGCCGGCTCACAGTGACCACCGGCACGACGCCCACTCGCCGGAGGGCAGCGGAGAGCCCTCCGACCTCGGGTGTCACGATTGTGTTCATCTCGCTCCTCTACGACACAGGCGTCATGTCGCTAGGCGGCATCGGCTGCGGGCCAGGTGTAGCGGACAGGACCGAGGCTCGCGACGAGCGCAGCAACCTCGCCCCTGATGACCGCTGGCTCACGCGTCCGGCGGATGGCGTCGGCGATGAGGACGCCGACTCGAGCCATGACCGCCGAATCAGCTCCTATCCGCGTGACCTCCTGGGTGCCGATGCGGATCCCCTCGATGCCGTACGCGTCGGGAAGGAGAGCATGAGTCGTGATGATCCCGGCCTCCTCGAGTCGCGCCGCGATCAGCTCGCGAGGCCCGAACTCCGCGACACGGATAAGGAGCGTGTGCGAGTCGGTGGCGCGGCCGGCGACCTCGACCACCGGAACGCCGGCGGCGTCAAGTGCCACACCGAGGGCTCGCGCGTTCGCCACGATGGCGTCCATGTAGGCACCACCCCACTCGGACATCTCGAGCAGCGCAAGTGCCATCGCCGGCATTCGGAACGGGTGATGGTTCGTCACGAGTCCCGGTACCAGCGCGGCGGTCACCGTGTCCATAAGGACGTCGTTGTTCGAGAAGATGATTCCTCCCTGCGGTCCAGGGAAGGTCTTGTGGGTACTTCCGAACACGATGTCCGCACCCTCGGCGAGCGGATCCTGAAACCGCCCAGTCACGAGGAACCCCATCACGTGCGATGCGTCATATGCGACGACTGCGCCGGGGATCCGATGAACCGCCTTGGCGATCGGTGCGACCGGGTGGGGGAACAGGAAGTTGCTCGAGCCGAGGATGACCAGGCGCGGGAGCCGCTCCTCGACCATGCGGACCGCCGCCGGCGCGTCGATCGTGAAACGCCGGGCGTCGAACGGCAGGTCAGCGACGTCGAGCGTTGCGAGCGTTGCGGCGGTTAGGCGACCGGCCTCACGATGGCCTCCACCATCACGACCGGGCTCCAGCACGACGTCCCCGGGCCGGCAGACGCCCATCACCACCGCGAGACCGGCGAGATGACCGGCGATCGCCCGCATCTCGACGTAGCGGGCGCGGAACTGCTCGGCCGCGAGCCGCACCGTCTCGGCCTCGATCTCCGCGATCAGGCGGTTGCCCTGGTAGCGGCGGTTCGAAGCATCCCGGCCGGGATAGTCCGCATACCGTCCAACGAGATCGCTCGACAGAGCCTTGGCGACCGTCGGGCTGACGACATTCTCCGATGCGATGAGGTTGAGCGTCGTTCGGCGCCACGCTTCGTGCTCACCGACGAGACCTTGGATGTGATTGCGCGAACTGACCGCGGCAGGCTCGTTCATTGCGGTCTCCTGGTCCTGAGATCGGTGGTGCATCAGGCGGTGAATCGGCGGAGGGCATCGGGATCGATCTCCACTCCGATGCCCGGCGCCTCCGGAGCGTGGATCAGGCCATCGTCGACGGGCAGCTCTCGAGTCGTCAGCTCGCGGCGAAGAACCGAGTCGGTCAGTTCTTTGGGCAGATACTCGACAAACGCGCAAGCCGGCGAGACCACGGCCAGGTGAACAGCAGCGGCGATCGTGATTCCCGTCTTCCACGAGTGGGTGACGACCGTCCTGTTTCGATCCTGCGCCATCTGCGCGACCCGCAGTGCCTCGGTAAGACCGCCCACGCGGCCCGGATCGGGCTGGACAACATCGACCTTGCCATGGTCCATCAGCTCGCGGAACTCGAAGCGCGTCGCGAGCCATTCCCCGGCCGCGATCGCGACGCCGGAGGCGCGATCGTGCAGACGCGCATAACCATCGAGATCGTCGGAGCGGAGTGGCGTCTCACAGAACAGGACATCGAGTCCCGCCCAGTCGCGGAGCACGCCGTCCGCGCGGTCGACGTCATCCCAGGCGTAGCCGACGTCGACCATCAGCGTCATCCCCGGCCCGACGGCCGCCCGGACGTCCGCGACGATCTCTGTCATCCGCTCGTCCGGCTCGTCCAGGGCGCCGTGTCGGTAGGGACCACTGAGAAGCGTCTCGATCTTGACCGCCCGAAAGCCGAGGTCTTTCGCCCGTAGCGCCCACGCGATCATCGTCGCCTTGAACATCTCGAAGTCGGGTCCCGGCGGCAGGAGTGACGCGTAAGGAACCACTGAGTCGTGCGCTTGCTCCCCGAGCAGTCGCCAGACGGGGACTCCCGCCGCCTTGCCAGCGATGTCCCAAAGCGCGATGTCGACGGCGCCAAGAGCATGGATGAGCGCACCCCGACGGCCGTTCATCGCGGATCCGTCGTAGAGGCGCTGCCAGAGCGCGGTTGGATCGAGCGGGTCCGCGCCGATAAGCATGTCCGCCAAGCTCTGGCCCATCGTGTGGGTGCCGCGCGCCTCGATGCACGCGCGGGCGATCCACGGGTTGACGTCGCTCTCGCCGATCCCGGTGATGCCAGCGTCCGTCTCGAGTTCGACGACGAACGCGTCCTGCGCCGAGCTCGTCGCGCCGACGTTGACGTCGTCCGCAACGAGGACGTGCGTGGCGACCCTCGTGATCCTCATTCGCTGCTCGGTGCCAAGGTCGCGGCCCGTCGTCGTTCGTGCCACTCCGGGTCCTCGTCGGCCATCCGGTCGAGCGTGTACGGGAGGTACTGGCCGCGCTCGAGATAGTGGCGGTGGTAGCGCTCGACCTTCGCCTCGTCGATGTCGATGCCGAGGCCGGAACCGTCGGGAACCCCCCAGTTCGGTCCCGTCGTGATCGGGATCGGTCGGACCAAGAGGTCGTCGCGCATCATCGTCGCCGTCTGCTGGTGACCGTCGTCGATCGCGGGTAGGGTGAGCAGGATGTGCTGGTTCGCGGCGGCGGTGATCCCGAGCTCGCCGTGCGTGTGCTTGTTTACGACCAGCCCTTCGACGGCCGCGGCGTGTGCCAGTCGGACGAAATTCGCGATCGTCCCGACCCAGTACGGTCCGAAGACGAGCATGTCGGCGGCGCGCCGACGGATCACTTCGGTCACCCGATCCACGCGCCACAGCCCCTCGTTGAAGGCCAGTGGCACGGGGATCCGGCCCTTGAGCTCGAGCATGTTCTCGATCGGCTGGGCGGGCACCGGTTGCTCGGCGTAGCCAACGACCCACGCATCGAGCCTCGTCAAGTTTCGCGCCGCCTCCGCGACCGTCCACGCCTCGTTCGCGTCGAGCCGGATCGAGGCATTCGGCCCCAGCTCCTCGCGCATGACGGCCATCGCCTCGAGCTCGGCATCGATGTCAAGGCCGACCTTCCGGTAGTACGCCGTATACCCGCGACCACGTCCGTCTCGGCACTCATCCCTCAGCGTCTGCGTATCGCTGTAACTCAGGTAGTAGAAGTAGCGCACCTCGCGACGCCGCAGACCGCCGAGGAGGTTGTAGAGCGGCTGCCCGCACGCTTTCCCGCACAGGTCCCAGAGCGCCATGTCGATCCCGGGGTAGGCGAGGTTGAAGATGCTCTCGCGGTAGAACCAGAGGTCGTAGCGGAAGCAGTCGTGCCAGATCGCCTCGCGGCTCCAGGGATCGCGCCCCTCAAGGATCGGTCGGCAGGCCTCGAGGACCGCGAGGACGGACTCGACGTTTGACCCGCTGCAGCTCTCGCCCCAGCCCACGAGCCCGTTGTCCGTCTTGACCTTCACGACGATGTCGGTCACGCCGTCCCGCGCGATCTGGGTGCTGCTCTCGTGGTGCGTATAGGGGACGCTGACGATGAAGTACTCGACGCTAGCGATGCGCACGTCTATCTTCCTCAGTCGTCGAGGACGGCGACGGCAGCGATCTCGACGAGGGCGCCACCCATCAGGTGCGCCTGGACCGTCGCCCGGGCTGGCGGATCCGCAGGGAAGAACTCGCGGTAGACGGTGTTGTACGTGGCGAAATCTCGATCGATGTCCTCGAGCCACGCTGTGACCGAACAGACATCGGCCATTGCTCCGCCGAGGTCGGCAAGACACGCAGCCATGTTCTCGAGCGCCCGTCTTGTCTGGCCCGCAGCATCAGGCGCCAGCTTGCGATTCCTATCCATCCCCACCATGCCGGCAACGAACACATGGTTGCCACTTCGCACCGCCTGGCTGTACGGGCCCGCGGCCGCCGGCAGTGACTCTGGATTGACAACGCACTTCATCCGTGCGTCCTCCCTTCTTGGGATGTGTGATCGCGTCGGGACGTCGAGCTTACCGACCTTGAGGTGGATGACCCCTGGGACAGTCGCCGCGAGCCCATCACCTCCCCGATGCCCGACTTCGGTATCGCGCCGGTACGCGCCGCCAGGCCGGCCGTCTCCAGGTCGATCACGTCCCATCCTCCCGCCACTCGGCGCTGATCGCGCCGAGGACCCTCTCGATATCGGCGCTGTTGTTATACCCGTGAACGCTCACACGGAGTCGGCCTTCGCTTCCCCAGACCAGGACGCCGCGCACAGCCAGCCTTCGCGCAAGATCCTCGGCACCCCGGTAGCGAAAGGCCACGTTCGCAGCGCGCTCAGTCGGATCCAGCGGCGTGAGCGGATCGATGCCGAATCCGCCGAGGCCCACGAGCAGGTGCATCGCAAGCGCCTCCACGTGCGCGGCGACAGCGGTCGTCGGATGGCGATCGAGGTAGCGCAGCCCATTCTCGAGGAGGTACACGGACGGGTATGCGACGTTGCCCGGCGTCAGTCGGGCCGCGCCCGGCCTGAGGTGGAGCTCGGCGAAGTGGTCGGGCACAGGTGGCGGGATCACCGTGTTCCAGCCGCCGCTCCGCGGTTGCCAGTCCGGTTGACGCTCGCGATTCCAGACCCCTGCAGCGGCGCCGTGCCCTCCGAGCAGCCATTTGAAACTCGCAGCGAACGCGAAGTCGGCGACCGATGCGTCGGTGGGCAATACGCCGGCGGACTGGGTGAAGTCGACGACGAGGAGCGCGCCCACGGCGTCGCACAGGGAGCGGAGATCTGCGAGCCCAAGTCGAAGGCCGGACCAGTACGAGACGTGGCTGACCGCGACCATCCGCGTTCGCGGGCTGATCACGTCTTCGAACCGCGGAGGGTCGGCGAGACTCCCTGGAGCGACCTTCACCTCCGGGCCCGCTCGAAGCAGGCGCACCGGGACCACGAGCGATGGGAACTCTGTTGCTGCAACGCACACGTTGTCCCCGGGCCGCCAGTCGATGCTGCCGATGAGCGCCGACATTCCTTCGGCGACGCTCGACACGATGCCGACATCGTCCAATGCCACCCCGAATCGTGCGGCGAGGCCGGCGCGGGCCTGGACGACATGCTCGTCGAGCCGATCTCGGCCGACCGGTCCCGCGGCCTTGTCCTCGAGCCATGCTACGAAGGCGTCGAGATGTGAGCGGAGGGGCGCGCTCTCGCCGCCCGCGCAGACGTGGGTGATCCCTGACGGGATGACGAAGTCAGCGGGATCGAAGAGCGGCGGACGGTCGCATGGCGCCGATGTCGATCGTGCGGCGCCCTCGACCGAGTGGACGGACTCCACCGCTGCTGCTCGCGGTGCCAAAGTCGAGCGATCGTACGCCATGGCCGGCGTGACCTCCACGAAACCGGCGATGCACGGTCAGCATGAACGTGCCTGCGATACAGAGGAGCGAGTCCGAGTCTGCCGGCGACCCGCTCCTTCCGAATAGGGCCGAACGGCACCTCCGAGGCGACCGTCGGCACTTTCGGCCCATACCACCTCCCACAAGACTTGAGATGTGCATCGTCCACCGCGAGCTTCTTCGGCGCGCGGCGGATTTGTCATGAGGAGGTGTTCCGTGACTGCGCAGGCCCCGTCTCCAGGGCGATCAGAATCCATGAGGAGAGGGATCACACCTATGCGAGTCCGCAACAGGTTGGTTCTGTTGCTTGCGGCGCTCGTCATCGCCGCACCGCTCGGAGGGTGTCAAGAGAGCACAGGCGAGCAGGGCAAGAGCGTGCTCGACACAATCCAAGAGACCAGCAAGATCAGGATCGGGATCCTCGACGGCGCCCCGCCGTTCTCGCAGCTCGGCGCCGACGGCCAGCCCGAAGGCTATGACGTGGACATCGCGAAGGCCATCGCCGAGACGCTTGGCGCGACCCCAGAGTGGACGGTCGTCGACATCCCCGGTCGGGTGGCGTCTCTCCAGACCAGGCAGCTCGACATGGTCGTTGCGAACTTCACCCGCACCCCGCAGCGGGCGATGACGATCGACTTCACTCCGCCGTACCTGATCGTCCGCAACATGTTCCTCGTACGGGCAGACAGCCCTTACCAGGAGGTCGCGGACCTCGACAAGCCGGAGGTGCGGATCGCGATCACGCGGGGCGGCACCGCCGAGCAGTGGGTCCCGACGTTCGCACCGAACGGCAAGCAGGTGGCCTTCAACTCGGAGGGCGACTGCGTCCAGGCGCTCCAGTCGAACCAGGCGGACGTACTCACGCAGGACAACTTCTTCAACGCGAGGCTAATGGCCGACAACCCGGGCACATACCGGGTCATCGAGGCAGACTATCCGGCCGAGTCGATCTCGATCGGTCTGCCGCAGGGCGACGCCAAGTGGGCTCGCTGGCTCGATACGTGGGTCTACGAGTTCAACGCCACGGGAGCGAACGCCGCACTGTTCATGAAGTGGTTCGAATACGAGATGCCTCCGATGTAGCCGTTGGAGCGCCAGCGCGAGAGGGCGGCGCTGAGGCGCCGCCCTCGTCTCAGCGAGGAGTCTGACAAGCCCGTGAGCCTCAACTTCGCCGCGCTCCTGCCGTACGTCGACATGTTCGTTCAAGGCGCGTGGGTGACGTTCACGATCAGCCTGCTCAGCATCGCCTCGAGCTTCGCGCTCGCGCTCCCGCTGGTGCTCACGCGCGTGTCACCGAATCGCGTCCTCAGCACCTTCGCGAAGTTCTACGTCCATCTGTTCCGGAACACGCCATTGCTCGTGCTCCTATTCGTGATCTACTTCGGCCTCGGGTCCGCGGGGATCATCGTGTCCTCGTATGTGAGCGGCTGGATCGCGCTTACTCTCAACAGCGCCGCGTATACGACCGAGATCTACCGCGGCGGCATCAACGGGGTCGATCCGGGACAAAGGGAGGCCTCCGCTGCACTGGGCTTCTCGACCCTCCAGACCTGGCGCTACTTCGTTCTGCCGCAAGCCATACGGTTCGCGTTCTATCCGCTCGGCAACCAGATCGTCGCGACCGTCCTCGGCAGCGCCCTCGTCATGGTCGTCGCCGCCCCGGACATCACGTATGCCTCGCTCACGGTCGGCTCGTACACGTTCCGGTACTTCGAGGCATTCATTGCCGCGGGGCTCGTCTACATCGTCCTCGTCCAGGTCATCAACTACGGGTGGCGCTCGCTGGGTCGCGTCGCACTCCCGAAGCACGCCGAGGCGATGGCTCGATGATCGGGAGCGAGCTCTTCGGCACCTACCTCGAGTTCATGCTCAAGGGTGTCATGGTGACGCTCAGGCTGAGTGTTGGCTCGCTGTTCTTCGGCTGCCTCATCGGGATCGTGTTCGGGATGGGTCGCGCGTCCTCGATCCTCTGGCTGCGCCGTCCCATCGCGCTTTACGTCGAGGTGTTGCGCTCGATCCCACTGCTCATCCTGCTGTTCGTCGTGTTCTACGGGTTACCGGTCGCGTTCCAAATCCGCCTCGACCCGTTCGCCGCTGGGATCGTTTCGATGTCGATCTACATCGGCGCCTACATGACTGAAGTTGTGCGCGCAGGCATCGAGGCGGTGCCACGGGGCCAGATCGACGCGTCCTACGCGCTCGGTTTCGGCTACTTCCGGATGATGCGCAGGATCGTGTTTCCCCAGGCTTTGCGCGTGC
Source organism: Chloroflexota bacterium (assembly GCA_040882345.1). GTDB lineage: Bacteria > Chloroflexota > Limnocylindria > Limnocylindrales > CSP1-4 > SPCO01. The sequence continues at coordinate 4,016 of JBBEBL010000149.1, read as the reverse complement.
TCCTACCGTCCGCAATCGGGCTGTCCATCGCGAGCATCAAGGATTCATCGCTCGCTTCGATCATCGGGCTGACGGAGCTGACCCGGGCCGGACTAGTCGTTCGTCAGAACACGTTGTCGAACTGGGACGTGTTCGCGTTCATCACGATCTTCTACTTCGTGATCTGCTCAGCCGTCTCGATCGTTGGGTATCTCGTCGAGGAGCGACTGCGGGTCTCTGATCGAGAACGAGGCGTCACTCCGACCGCAGGAGGCCCCGGTGCGCCGCTGGCGACGCTCGACAATGTCTGACCACACCCATTCCTGGACGCCGCAGCGCGGCGTCCAGGCCCCACGCGAAACTGGAGCGACCTGATGGCCGTGAAGCCCGACGCGCCCGAGATCATCTCGATAAACGGCCTGAGTAAGTCCTACGGAACATTCCAAGCGCTGAGCGATATCGACCTCACCGTCCACGAACAGGAAGTCATCGTGATCATCGGCCCGTCCGGCTCGGGGAAGTCGACGCTCATCCGGTGTATCAACGGGCTGGAGCGCCACCAATCCGGCCGGATCGTTGTGGATGGCGTGGAGCTCACCGGCGACCACCGCCGGGTTGAGCAGGTCCGCCGGCGCGTCGGGATGGTATTCCAGTCGTTCAACCTGTTCCCGCACCTGACGGTGATGCGCAATATCGCGATCGGGCCCGAGGTTCTCCTGAAGATGTCAAGAGCGGAGGCGGAGGCCACCGCGCTCGAGCTTCTGATCCGTGTCGGGCTGGAGACGCACGCACTCAAGTACCCGTCGCAGCTCTCGGGTGGCGAGCAGCAGCGCGTGGCCATCGCGCGCGCGCTCGCGATGCAGCCAAAGGTTCTGCTGTGCGACGAGATCACGTCGGCACTTGACCCGGAGATGATCAACGAGGTTCTGCTGGTGATCCAGGAGCTCGCGGAATCAGGGATGACGATGCTGATCGTCAGCCACGAGATGAACTTCGCCAACCGGGTCGCCGACCGAATCGTGTTCATGGACAAGGGTCAGGTTGTCGAGGAGGGCCCGCCCGCCCAGCTATTCACTGCGCCCCGTGAAGAGCGGACCAAGGCCTTCATCGGCAAGATCCTCTCGGCATCCCACTAGTCGACATCATGGACGACCGCCTCGTCCTAGGAATCGATGTTGGAAGCAGCTCCGCGAAGGGTGTCCTCGCCACAGCCGACGGGCGGATCATCCACCGAGCCGCGATCCCGCAGACGGTTGACCGCCCCGGGTTGGGCCACGTCGAGCAGAGCCCCGACCAGTGGTGGGAGGCGCTCCGGCGCCTCGTGCGGAGCACCATCGGCCGAAGCGCAGGAGCCGAGGCCCGGCCGCTCGCCGGACTCGCGATCAGCGGCCACTTTCCGACGCTCGTCCTCGCCGATGGCGACGGCGAGCCGATTGTCCCCGCGCTGCTTTACGCTGACCGGCGAGCCGACGGGTATGTTGCCCAAGCGAGTGAGATCGCAGGCTGGCATCTCATGGGCGACGAGCTGCTGCCAAAGCTACTGTGGCTTCGAGCAAGACGACCGGACCTCCTGCGACGGACCCGCCGGGTGTTCAACCCGCAGGACCATCTCGTCTTCCGACTCACGGGCAACCACCTTCTGGACCATCGGACGGCGATGCGGTCGGGCGGTCTATTCGATCCCGCTGCGCTTGCGTGGCGACTCGACGTGGCGAACGATCTCGGGCTTGCACCGGATGCCTTGCCCGAGCTCCGTCGGGCCGGGGACATCGCCGGCACCGTGACGTCGCTCGCCGCGGCCGACCTCGGCCTGCCGCCCGGGACGCCCGTGATCCTCGGGTTGCCGGACACGCCCGCAGCTCTTCTCGGGGCCGGTGTCGTCCATCCCGGCGACGTCCTCGTGTACTACGGGACGACAACGACCGTCGACGTCTGCACAGTCGCGTTCGAGGATTATCTCCTCGACCCGTCATCGATCCGTGAGTGGGGTCCCTACCGCGAGGTCGGGTATGCCGTCCTCGGTCCTGCACTGCCGTGGGCCGCCAGTGGGTTGCGATCCGTCGCGTCGAGATCCGGGCCGGATGCCGACCTAGCACGGCTCGATCGCGACGCCGTAATGCTCGGGGCCGACCCGGACGGGCCCTACGTGCTCCCTCACTTCATGGCGCATCCGCGGGGTGATGAACCCGCGCTGCGACCGGCGATCGTCGGGCTCGACGTGACGCACGATCGGGCGCACCTGCACCGCGCGCTCCTCGAATCGTTCGGCTTCACGGTCCGGGCGGGGCTGGAGGACGCGGACCTCACCGCATTCGCCCGCAACTTCACGGCAGCCGGTGGTGGCGCGGCGAGCGACGCATGGCGGCAGATCGTGAGTGACGTCCTGGGGGTCGAACAGGTGTGGGCGGCAGCGTCAGATGGCGCACTCGGTGACGCGATGTTGGCGGCGTGGGCGACATGCGGCAGCGATGTCTTTGGACCGGGCCGATCGACCTGGCTTGGCGATCTGGCACGCACCTCACCGGACGATGCCGCGAGCAGGGTCGAGGCCTCGCGGTATACGACGTGGTGCAGGCTGAGGGATGCACTCACGGAGGTCTGGCGGGGGCCGCGTTAGGGTGCGTTGGTCACCGTTCGGCGGCGTCCCGCGGGTCGCGGGGCTCTTCCGGCGCTTGTAGCGACGTCGCCGACGTCAGTCAGAGATAGCGGCGCGACGATGATCGCCTGAAGCCGCACCGGCGTCGGGCGAAGCCGACCAGCCCGGGGTCCCAGGGCTGGTCGTCGATCTGGCGCTTCACGGTCGCAGACCTCGAGATCGTGGTGTCCGGCTGACCGCGGCGGCCCACGCGCACGGGTTGGCGCTGACGCTGCCCGACAAGGTTGTAATGGCGCGCCTGACGGCGCACCGTCGCTTACGACATCGCCTACAGCGCGTCCGAGAGGTATCGCGGCCGTGAAGTGGCGTTCTTCTCGGATGGTCTGATGATCCCTGACGTCGAGGACCCAGGGCGCGTGTCGCCCGCCGACATGGTCCGGTACCTCAAGGGAGCATGACCGCGCACACTGCGGCCTCCCCAATCGCGTCAGGTGTGGGCGGTACGCTGGGTTCGCCGATCTGAGGGGAAGAACCGCAGTGTCTACAGGGCGACCCGTGTCAGCGCTGCCTCGCGAGACGATCGATCGGGCTGCGATATGCCGCCCGCGCTCGCTCGGCCGCCGCCGATGTGCCGTACCGTGAGAGCATCGAGCGGTCCGTCCAGCCACCGAGCTGCATGACGTCGCCCTCACTATGGCCGGCTGCCAACATGCTCGACGCCCAAGTGTGGCGAAGCTGGTGGGATGGACGCGCAGGCCGGCCTGCCGTGCCCTCCGGCCGATGGTGTGGAAGATCTCATTGCCGGTCAGGGGACGTCCTGTTCGAGCGATCCAGAGTGGAGTCTCCTCGGCGCGTGGTGCCTTTGGGTGCCGGAGGTAGCGCATCAGCGCCCTCGCGGTCGAGTCGCCGTAGACGACGGCTCGGCCGCGACGGCTCTTCGACGTCGCCGCCTCGATAAAGGCCAAACGCTGGCCGAGGTTGAGGTCGCCGAGCCGCAGGGCGGCGAGCTCGCCGCGCAGGATGCTGATGGTGGCCGGCGCGTTGCTGCGCTCGCCGAGCGCCACGAAGAAGGCCTCGAGGTGCTCGCGGCGGATCGCGCCCAGGGCGCTCGGCATGTCGCGCTCGACGAGGACGGCGTCGAGCCGATCGAGGGCCCGCAGATAGGTGCTGATCGTCCGCTCGGCCTTGCCTCGCTGCGCAGGTAGAGGATCCAGTAGTCGCGGGTGCTGGCGAGGGTCGGGCCATCGGCTAGACTGGGCGCCTTGGTGGTGGCTCGTGGCATCGAAATCGGGCCTCTGAGCGTGGAACAATCTGCCAGAGTCATACGCGTCTCATGCCCTGTGCGCAAGTCCTCCACCGAGGCAGACGCGCTTCATAAGCGGAATTCACGGGCGAGTGGCGGAATGGCAGACGCGCCGGCCTTAGGAGCCGGTGCCGCGAA
>JBBEBL010000148.1:12955-21654 GCA_040882345.1 Chloroflexota bacterium | reverse complement strand
CGCCGAAGATCTTTCCGAGGAGGTACGGCGTCGTCGTCTCCAGCTGGTCGTAGCGGCAGTCGGCCGGTGGCTTGTCCGGACGCCAGCGCTTGAACGTGGTCCCATGCCGGAACCGCGAGCCCTGGAGGTGGTCGTAGGCGACCTCCGCGACGCGTTCTGTGCGGAGCGGCTCCCACGACAGGTCCTTGCCGCGATTCCAGCGCGAGGTCGCGCCGGGGAGTCGCTGGCCGGAGGCATCCGTGTCGCCGGCGACGGCCCACTCGGCCCACTCCTTCCAGGGGTGATCGTCCAACGCGTGATCGCGGAGCGGTGCCAGCTCGTCCGCGAGGGCCGCGCGCCGGTCCCACGTGAACGTCGAGGTCACGCCCACGTGGTGGAGCGTTCCCTCGTCGTCGAACAGGCCCAGCAGCAGCGACCCGACATGCGTGCCCGGGCCGTTCTTGTGCCAGCGGAATCCGGCCACGACGCAGTCGGCCGTGCGCTGGTGCTTGATCTTGAGCATCGCCCGCTTGCCCGGCTGGTACGGCGCGTCAAGCTTCTTGGCGATGACCCCGTCCAGACCGGCCCCCTCGAACCGGTCGAACCACTCCGCGGCGGTGGCGCGATCCGTGGTGGCGGGCGTCAGGTGGACCGGGGCGGGTGCCGCCCCTAGCACCGACTCCAGGCGCGCCCGCCGCTCACTCTGTGGCACGTCACGCAGGTCCTCGTCGCCGAGCGCCAGGAGGTCCCACGCGACGAACGACGCCGGCGACTGCTCCGCCAGCATCTTCACGCGCGAGGCCGCCGGGTGGATGCGCAGGAGTAGCGCCTCGAACTGCAGGGCGCCATCGCTGGCGATGACGACCTCACCATCCAGGACACATCGCTCGGGGATGGCCGCCCGGAGCGGGTCGGCGAGCTCCGGGAAGTAGCGGTCCAGCGGCTTGAGATCGCGTGACTGGGTGTAGACCTCGTCACCGTCGCGAAACACGATGGCCCGGAAACCGTCCCACTTGGGCTCGAATAGCCAGCCATCGCCGTCCGGGATCGCGTCGGATGCCTTGGCGAGCATCGGCGCCAGCGGTGGCAGGAACGGGAGGCGCATGGTCATCTCGCGAGTGTAATCGCGGGTCGGGCCAGGGTGGCCTGCCGCTGGCGCCGTGGCCGCCCGCTCGTCCGCCGGGCGTCACTGCGAGTGCCGGATCGAGGATGAACGTGCAGCGGCATGTACCACTTCCTGCCGTTCAGCAGCCGATCCGTGCACGTTCCTCTTGAGAAGGTCACTGACAGTGGCGCGGGAGCCCGTGACGGAACCCGTGGCGCCCCGGCCGCGTCCCTGCGATGCCGCCGCGGACCCTCCGGGTCCCGGTCGAGCTACGGAGGCCACTGCGATGCGCACCATCCGACCCTCGGTCGCGCTGCTGGCGCTGATCGTCATCACCATGATCGCCGCCGCGTGTGCGGGGGCGGCCAGCGAACCTGTCCTGTCCGATGTCGGCAATGCCATCGGGGAGCCTGCCACGGACGGCGGCGGCCAGGACACGGGAGGCGCCCCGGTCCCGGCCGCGAGCGACGCCCTCGGGCGCGCCAGCGGCGACGGTGTCGGCGCCCCGATCGACGACGCCCGCATCATCCGCACGGGGACCATCGACCTGGAGGTCGGTGACGTCGGCCTGGCGCTCATCAAGGCCAGGGACGGCATCCGGACGATGGGCGGCTACATCGGCGCCTCCACCACGCAGCGGGAAGGCGATTCCCCCGTCGCGTCGATCACCTATCGCGTGCCGGCGGACCGCTGGGAGGCGGCGCTGGATCTGCTCCGGACGATCTCCGGCACGGGGACCAAGGTCATCGCCGAGCGGACCGAGGCGGTGGAGGTCACCGGCCAGGTCGTGGATCTCGAGGCGCGCATCCGGAACCTGCGCGCGAGCGAGACCGCGCTGCAGGGTATCGCCGCGCAGGCGGTGCGCATCTCCGATGTGCTGGAAGTCCAGCGCGAGCTCTCCAACGTCCGCGGCCAGATCGAGCAACTCACGGCCCAGCTCACGGACCTGGAGGACCGCGCCGCCTTCGCGACGCTGACCGCGAGCTTCCGTGCTCCAGTCGTCGCGGCCGTCGAGATCGCCCAGAAGGGCTGGGATCCCAAGGTCGTCGTGGACGAGGCCTCGGCGAGCCTGGTCAATGTCCTGCAGGCGCTCACGGGCGCGGGGATCTGGTTCGCCATCGTGTGGCTGCCGATCCTGCTCGTGCTCGGCGCGGTGGTCGGGATCGTCACGTGGGCGCTCCGTCGAGCGGGCATCGTGGGTCCGCGCCGGCGCAGCGGCGGCGAGGTGATCGCCAGCTGATCCCGCCGCGACCCCGTCCGGTCGTGGCACCATCCGGTCGTGACCGACCAGGGTGAGCGCTACGACCGGATGGCCGCGGGCTACGGGCGCTGGTGGGCGCCCGTCCTCGCCCCCAGCGCGACCGCGTTACTTGACCGGATGGCGGACGTCCTCGACATGCCGGGGACGACGGCCGTGGACATCGGCACGGGGACCGGCAACCTCGCGCTCACCGCCGTTGCGCGCTGGCCGGCCCTCCGGGTCACCGGCATCGACGCCTCGCGCGAGATGCTCAGCGCCCTGGACGCGGCCGCGGCGGAGCGGCCGTCACAGGAGCGGGAGCGGTACGACAGCCGGGTCGCCTTCGCCGCGGACCTGCCATTCCCGGACGCGACGTTCCATGCGGCCATGTCGTCGTTCGTGCTCCAGCTGGTGCCGAATCGCGCGAAGGCCCTGCGCGAGATCCGACGCGTGCTGCGGCCGGGCGGCACGCTGGGCTACGTGACCTGGCTCAAGGACCGGAGCGCGTTCGCGCCGGATCGCATCTTCGATGCGCTGCTCGCGGAGTTCGGCTACGAGGACGAGCCGGGCGACGGCCGCTGCGGCGACGTGCCGTCGGTGGCGACCGGGGCCGCGGAACTGCGCCGTGCCGGCTTCCGGGAAGTGACCGCGTCCGAGGCTCGCCTTGAGCACGCCTTCAGCGTGGCATCGTTCATCTCGTTCCTGGTCGAATTCGACGAGGAGAGCCTGTTCGACGAGATGGGCCGCGCGGAGCGACGCCGGTTCCTGGCCCGGCTCCGATCGGACCTGATGGCCCTCTCGGAGGACGACCTCGTCTTCCGAGCTCCCATCGTCTACGCCTTGGGTCGCCGCTCCGCCGGCTGAGCCTCACGGATCAGCCCGTCCCGCGCCGCAACGCCGTCGGCCCCGGCCAGCTCCTCCACGCGTCGTCGGTCCACCTCGGCCACGATGATCTGGCCGACCTCCGGGGTGACGGAGGTGAAGATCCCGATCTCGCGCATCCGGGTCGTCTGGGCCTCGTTGTCAGCGGTCGGGGTCAGGTAATGGACGGAGTCCGCGCGATAGCGGTGCATCAGGAACAGCTGCACGAGGGTCATCAGCCGGCGCCGCCGGACGGATGGGTCCGTCGTCTGGTCGCGGACCGAGATGATGCTGCGGCCCCGACGATCGTGGATGCTGGCGAAGACGATGTCGGCGAGCGCGACGTCGCCGTCAAGCACGCGCAGTTCGAGCAGGTCCGAGCCGGCGGTATGAGGACGAAGCTCGATGGTCGGCGCGGCCGGACGCTGCCAGTGGGCGGCCCACGTCGCGAGCCATTCCCCAAGGACCCGCGGCGGCACCTCCGTCTGGGCCAGGTGCTGGTGCTGCGTGGAGCCCTTGCCCATCGCCTTGGTGGCGGCCGTGCGGCCGGACGTCGCCAGCAGCGCCGCGTCCAGCCGGTCGCCGCCGACCAGCGACTGGGGCGTCCGGTAAGGCGACTCCAGGAGGCGGAACCGGCGCTGCAGTCGGGCCAGCGCGAGCATCCCATCGTCGCGGAGGGCCGTGGCGAAGTCCTCCGCGGCGAGGCCGTCGATCTGGTGGCCACCGTAGGTGATGAAGTCGAACACGAAACCAAGCTTCCCGAGCTCCGCCGGGAAGCGCCGCATCTCCTCGTCGCTCATGCCGGTCGTGTCCCAGTTGAACGACGGCGAGAGGTTGTAGGCGAGCATCTTGTCCGGATAGACGGCGTGGATCGCCTCGGCGAAGCGACGGGCATCGTGGAGGTCGGCGGTCTTGGTCTCCATCCAGAGCAGGTCGGCGAACGGCGCGGCTGCCATCGACTTGGCGATCGCGTAGTCGATGCCCCCGCGGACCTGGTAGTAGCCGTCCGGCGTCTTGGGCAGCTCCGGGTCCCACTCCAGCGCGACGCCCAGCGAGCGCGCCCGCTCGCGGACCTCCGACCATGAGGCGGTCGCGGCGAAAGCGCGCCACGCCTCGGCCGTGATGGCGATGGACTCCCCGTCCGCCCGGCGTGCCTCGATGGCGTCGGCGACGGCGTCACCGTAGGTCGCGAGGCCCGCGTCGGCCGCCCACACCTCTGCGTAGCGACCGTCCAGCTCATCGAGGATCTCGTCCAGCGAGCCACCATCCGCGATCGCCGTCGCCGCCGCCTCGATCGCCGGGACGAGGCCGACGCGGGCCAGCCAGTCGTCCGCACGGCGGGCGTCGGACGCCGGGATGGCGAACAGGAGGTGGCCTCTGACCTGGTCGATGCCTCTGGCGTGCAGCTGTCGCTGGATGGCCAGGTAGGCGATCCGATAGCTGGGGACGCTGGGGTTCGTGGCGCCGAGGATGAACGGCTGGTCGCGCTCATCGCCGCGCCCCTCCAGGAACGTCGCGGCCTCCGCGTCCGTGCGGGCGACGATGATCCCGGGCACGCCCATGATGTCCAGCTGGAACCGCGCCGCGTTGAGCCGCTTGTTCTGCTCGTCCTGGGCCACGAGGACCTTGCCGGCCTGGTGGCCGCATTTCTTGGCACCGGGCTTCTGGTCCTCGATGTGGTAGCCGGGGACGCCGACCTCCACGAACCGGCGGATGAGGTTCCGGACGTGGGCTTCGCCCCCGTGGCCCGTGTCCGCGTCCGCGATGATGAATGGCCGGAAGTCCGTGGGCGGCGTGGCCGCCCGCTGGGCCGGCGTCATGCGCGACCGCGCGAAGGCCTGGTTCCGATCCGCGGTCAGCAGGGCACGGACGAGCGTGGCCGCCTCATCGGGGACCTGGCTCAGGGGGTAACTGGCGAGGTCCGGGCCCGGATCCTCGTGGGTCGAGCCCTTGGCGGAGGTCGCCCAGCCCCCCAGGTAGATCGCCTCGATCCCCTGTCGCTTGAGGGCGACGGCCTGGCCCGGCGAGTACGGCCCGAATGTCGTGATCGCCTCACCCCGCCGGAAGCGCTCGCGCAATCGAGCATGGAACGCCTCGGCGGCTTCGCGGGCGACGGTATGGTCGGTGTGGATGGTGCCCTGTTGCTCGGCGACGTCACGGGCCGAGTGGAGGCGGACGATCTCGGCGAAGCGAGGGTGGTCGAACCAGGCCTGGAGCGCCGCGATCCGATCGTCGAGCGACGGCGTCACCGCGGACATCGCGGCCTACTCGTTCGCGTGGTCGCGCTCGCAGAAGTCCGGACACACGCAGTCGGCGGAGAGCGCGGTCGGCCGTGGCCGGACGGGCACCGGGACGGCAGAACCCAGCGTCCGCGGCGCGGTTGCGGGATGGGCGAGCAACTCGACGCGCTCGCCCGCGTCGCCGCCCAGGCCCAGGATCCACGTCCGCGAGGGGTGGATCGAGTCGCGGAAGTCGATGGTGATCCGAGTCGGTATGGCGGTCGCGTCCATGGTCAGAGTCTCCCTTGGGTGTGAGGGGCGAGCCTAGTCGCGTCCCTTCTATCAGTCCAATCGCTTGTCCTGATGTGTTCCATAGATTCTGCAGATGGCACGTGGTAGCATCCGGCGATGCTCACGGCACAGGTGGAGGCCTTTCTCGAGATCGCGCGGCGGGGGAACCTGAGTCGTGCGGCGGAAGCGCTCCATGTCACGCAGCCGGCCGTGACCGCCCGCCTCCAGGCACTGGAGTCGGAGGTCGGGAGTGCGCTGTTCAGGCGGGGCCGCCGTGGGATGTCCCTGACGGACGCGGGCCGTGCCTTCCTGCCCTACGCAGAGCGGGCCATGCTGGCCATGGATGAAGGCGCCAGCCTCGTTCGCGGTCTGGCCCACGGCGGGACCGGCGAGCTCGTCCTGGGTGCGGCCCCGGCGGTCAGCACGTACGTGCTACCGGCACTGCTCGTCCGTTTCACGGATCGGCACCCGCGTGTCCGACTCGTCGTCCGCACCGGGCACTCGGAGGAGGTCCTGGAGATGGCGCTCCGGCGGGAGATCGACCTGGGGCTCGTCCGCGAGCTGCGTCACCCGGACATCGAGAGCCGCCCTCTGTACGAGGACGAGCTGCTCCTCGTCGTCCACCCGAGTCACCCGTTCGCGGAGCGCGGAAGGATCGCCGTCGAGGAGATCAGCGGCGCTCGCCTCATCCTGTTCGACCGGACGTCCAGCTACTACGACCTGACGAACGCCTACTTCCGCCAGGCCGGCGTCGTGCCGGACGGAGTCATGGAACTCGACAATATCGATTCGGCGAAGCAGATGGTCGGCCAGGGGCTGGGCATCGCCCTGCTCCCGCACACGGCTGTGGCCAGCGAGCTCGCCGACGGGCGACTCGCCGTGGTCGCGCTCAGCGGCGCGCCACCGGTCCGTCGCCGCATCGTCGCCATCCGGCGGCGGGATCTTGGAGGCGTGGCGGGTCCGGCCGCGGCCTTCCTGGAGATCCTGGCCGGGGTGGGCGAGCTGCTCCCCGGGCGAGCTGCGCGCGACTCCTGACAGCCCCGGAACGGGGCGGGATGCGGCTCCGGTCGCCCCGTGACCGAACCAGCGGAGGAACCCGCGGCGATGACCGTCAGGCGGTCGTTCCTCCGTCGGGTCTGTCACGGCACGGTCGGATCGGGGAATGGGCGCTCCCCGCCAGCCGTTCCGTCGTCCGTTCGGTCACCCCGTGGCCGGCGACCCCGATCCGGTCACACCCCGTGGCCGGCGACCCGCGAGGATCAGCCCTCGCTGTCGGTCGGCGTCGGCTCGGCGTCGTCCGTAGCCTCGCCCTCTGCCGCGGCAGCGGCCTCGGCCTCGGCCTCGCTGAGGACCGGGGTCTCCTCGACCTCGACGCGCGGCGCCTGGACCTTGGCCACGATCTCGTCCACGTCGGTGAGGAGCGTCACGTCGGCCGGGATCTGCAGGTCACGAACGTGGATGGTCGCGTCGAAGTCCACGAGTGACTCGATGGAGTACTCGATGGACTGCGGCAGGTTATCCGGGAGCGCCTTGACCCTGACCGTCTCGATCGGGTGCAGGAGCGTCCCACCCAGGTTGATGATGGCCAGTGACTCGCCCGTCGCCACGAGCGGCACGTCCACCGTCAGCTCTTCCGTCATCCGGACCAGGAACAGGTCGATGTGCTGGGGACGGCGATTGACCGGGTGGATCTGCACCGCGTTGATGAGGACGGGCTTGGCCTTCTTGCCGTCCACGGCAAGGTCCACGAGCGTGTTGGGGCCGGTGTGCTTGCGCAGCAGCTCGAACTCGTGGGCATCCACGGTGACATTCGACGAATCGACGCCGTGGCCGTACACGACGGCCGGCAGGCGGCCGGCCTTGCGCAGGCGGGCGACGGCCTTGCCGGTGATCTCACGATGCTCGGCGGCCAGCGTCGGACGGGCAGTGGACATGGATCGGGACCTCTGGTGTCAGGTTTGGGTTCTCGTGGTCGGGGCTGCGACTCGCCGGCGGGGCCGGAGTTGGCGAGGCGCCCGGTGCGGGACCGTAGGGTATCACGGCGTCTGCCCGTGGCCCTGGGAACCCGCCGCCATCTGAGCGTACGGGCCGCTCGGTGTAGCATCGCCGGGTGGCAGCCACCATCCTGATCGTCGAGGACGAGTACGCGGTCGCGCGTGGGATCCAGTACGCCCTCCAGCAGGAGGGCTACGACGTGGGCGTCGCCCGCTCCGGCGAGGAGGGACTGGAGATCGCCACTCGCGAGGCGCCGGACCTGGTGGTCCTTGACGTGCGCCTGCCGGGCATCGATGGATTCGAGGCCCTGCGGCGCATCCGGGCGGCGGGTGCCAAGATGCCGATCCTCGTGCTCACGGCGCGCGACGACGAGGTGGACAAGGTCATCGGCCTGGAGCTCGGCGCGGACGACTACCTGACGAAGCCCTTCGGGCTGCGCGAGCTGATGAGCCGGATCAAGGCCCTCTTGCGTCGCTCGTACGGCGACCTCGCCGATGCGGCCGGCGGTCGGGTCATCCGCCACCTCGACCTCATCATCGACCTGGAGCGGCGACGCGTGCAGCGCGGCGCCCGGCGCATCAGCCTGACCCCGACCGAGTTCGAGATCCTCCGCCACCTCGCCTCCCGTCCGGGCCGCGTCTACACCCGCGGTGAACTGCTGGAGCTCCTGCGCGACTACGAAGCGCTGGACCAGGACGAGAAGACGATCAACGTGCACGTCAGCCACCTGCGCGAGAAGATCGAAGACGACCCGGCGACCCCGGCCTTCGTGCTGACCGTGCGGGGGGTCGGCTACGCCTTCGCCGAGCGCTGACATGGGCTCCCGCCGACGATCCTGGCTCCGCGGGTCCACCCGGTTGGGCAGGATCGTCCGCGGGACCCAGCGGATCCTGCCGCGAACGTTCCAGGGCCGCCTGACGATCGCGTTCGTCACGGTCCTGGTCCTGACGCTGGGCCTCGTGACGGTCCTCGTCCTCAACCGGCTGGACGACTACTTCACCCAGCAGCA
>JBBEBL010000148.1:5683-12855 GCA_040882345.1 Chloroflexota bacterium | reverse complement strand
GGGCCGGCCGTCGGCCAGACCCGCGAGCGGATCAGCCGGACGCTGTACTTCGCCGGCGGGAACGTGCTGGAGCGCTACACCCTGTCCGTGACCCTGGCGGACCCGTACACGTACCGCGCTGCGGCGATCGCCAACGTGACCGGCCTGCTGGCCGCCATCACGCTGGTCGCCCTCGGCTTGTCGGTCATCGTGTCGGCGGGCCTGGCACGGCGGTTCACGACCCCCCTGCGCCAGCTGACCGACGCGTCGCGGGCCCTCGCCGAGGGAGACCTCACCCGCCGAGTGCCGGCGGCGCACTTGCGATCCGGATCATCGGAGATCGCGGAACTGGCCGTCCAGTTCAACACCATGGCGGACCGGCTAGAGGAGAGCGTCGAGATCATCCGCCGGGACCGCGACCGGAGCCGGGACTTCCTGGCCGATGTGTCGCACGAGCTGCGGACCCCGCTCGCCGCGCTGCGCACGTTCAACCAGCTGCTCATCGAGTCGGCCGGGGACGATCCGGAGGCGCGGGCGGAGTTCCTGGAGTCGAGTGCCGGCCAGATAGAGCGTCTCGACTGGCTCGCCCAGAACCTCCTGGAGCTGTCCAAGCTGGACTCCGGGCTCGTCCTCCTGGACCTCCGCCCGGACGACCTGCGCGCGGCGGTCGAGTCGGCGACGCACCAGCACGATGCGCTGGCCGCACGTCGTGGCGTGACGCTCACCGTGTACCTGCCGGACGCCCCGGTCCGTATCCGCCACGACCCCACGAGGATCGGACAGGTCGTGGCCAATCTCGTGGGCAACGCCATCAAATTCACGCCTCGTGGCGGATCCGTCCACGCGGCGGTGGCATCCACCGACGGTGGCGCCCGGGTGGATGTCACGGACACGGGCGTCGGGATCGATCCGACGGAGCTCCCCCGGATCTTCGACCGGTTCTACCGCGGCTCGCGCGCGAACGAGGCGCGCAGCAGCGGGAGCGGCCTGGGCCTGGCCATCGTCCGCTCCATCGTGGACATGCACGGCGGCACGATCCAGGTGGAGAGCGGATCAGGGTCGGGGACACGGTTCACCGTGTCCCTCCCACGCGACCCACGGACGATCGCCGGCACGCCGGCGGCGGAACAGGCGGACGTTGCCTCCGCCGCGGAGGGCTCGGAGCGGATCGCTGCGGCCGCGGGCTCGGTGGTGGAAACTTCACCGTCCGACGGGTCGCACATGAATCCGGCTTCGGCACCCTGAGAAGCCACGCGAACCGTCACGACGACACATCCACGGACAGGACAGGCAACCCCGATGACCGACAACGCATCCCAGGGCGACGCGGACGTCACGCAACGCCACGACGTCCCGGCCGAGCCGGCCGAGCCGACAGAGCCGGGCGTCCCGACCGAGCCGACCGAGCCGGCCGACCGCTACTCCCCGCAGCCGGACCCGCACGCCGCGTGGGCGCGCACGGACCTCGCCGCTGACGCCATCCCGCCGACGACCCCGGAGCGCTGGTACGAGCCCGCGCCCGTCATCCCCCCGGTCCAGCGTGGCGCCGCCTCGAGCGGCGGTCGGGCGGGTGCCGGGACCGTGCTTGCCGCCGCTGTCCTGTCAGCCGTGCTCGCATCCGGCGGCACCGTCCTCACGCTGAGCGCGACCGGGGCCCTGGACCGGGCAATGCCGGCGCCGACCACCGGGACGGGGTCCACGGTCGCCACGGACCGTCCGGTCACGATCGACGAGTCGTCCGCGACGATCGATGTCGCCGCCCGGGTCAGCCCGGCGGTCGTGCGCATCACGACGACCGGGAATGTCAACACGGACCTCGGCGTCATCCCGGAGACCGGCGTCGGGTCCGGGGTCATCTACGAGTCGAACGGGTGGATCCTGACCAACCGCCACGTCGTGCAGGGCAGCGAGGAGATGCAGGTCGAACTCAACGACGGCCGCATCCTGACCGGCAAGGTCTACGGCATCGACACGCTGACCGACCTCGCCATCGTGAAGGTGGAGGCGACCGGACTGCCGACCGCCGCGCTCGGCGATTCCAACGCCCTCAAGGTGGGGCAGCTGGTGGTCGCCATCGGCAGTCCGCTGGGGACGTATTCCAACTCCGTGACCAGCGGCATCGTGTCCGCCAAGGGGCGGACGATCACGACCGATGGCAACCAGACCCTCAACAACCTGATCCAGACGGACGCGGCCATCAACCCCGGCAACTCGGGCGGTCCGCTGCTCGACGCGTCCGGACAGGTCGTCGGCATCAACACCGCCATCGCCCGGGACAGCAACGGGATCGGCTTCGCGATCCCTATCGATATCGCGCGGCCGATCATGGCGCAGGCGGTCGCCGGTGAGAAGCTGGCCCGGCCATACATGGGCGTCAGTTACCGGACGATCACGCGACAGCTCGCAGAGGCGGAGGAGCTGCCGGTCAACCAGGGCGCCGTGATCGGCGGTGGGTCCGGCAACTCCCCGGCCATCCAGCCCGGGACCCCGGCCGCTGACGCCGGCCTCCGCGAGGGCGACATCATCGTCCGCATCAACGACCAGGCGATCGACGGTGAGCATCCGCTCGACGCCACGCTGAGCCAGTACGCGCCGGGGGACACGGTCGCCGTCCACGTCCTGCGGGACGGGCAGACGTTGACGCTCTCGCTGACCCTGGGGACGCGCCCGGCCGATCTGTAGGGTCGCGCCGGAGGGCGCGGCCGGGCCCGGGGTCGATGTGTGGCCCGGCGTCCCATGGGGTGCCCCTATCGTCGATCGATCGTCTGCAAGGACCCGCCGATCCGGCGCACGTCCCGCCCGGTGGGAGGGTCGTCGGAGGAAGCGCCTTCGGCCGTCCTTCGTTCGACGGTAGGGCCCTGGGGCGGGACGCGTGGCGGGACGTGGGCTCAGCGCTCCGGGCGTTGGCGCCAGACCTCCACGGAGGCGTGGTCCAGCGGGCCGCCCAGCTGGACCGTCGGCTTGCGGACCCGCACGCCGACCTCCCGCACGTCGAAGGTCGCCAGCAGTTCGTGGCTGATGGCCTCGGCGATGGCCTCCAGGAGACGGAACGACGTCGACTCCACCACCTGACGGGCGATCTCGTAGGCCCGCCCGTAGTCGATCGTCTTGGTCAGGTCGTCATCGGTGCCGGCGGGCTGGAGATTGAGCACCAGCTCGATATCGACCTCGAATGGCTGGGGACGCTCCAGCTCGTGGTCGTAGTAGCCGTGCCGGCCGCTGAAGCGCATGTTCGTGAGCACGATCCGGTCGCTCAGCCTGGTCCTCCTTCCGTCGCTTCGCCGCGCCACGTGCCGCGGACGATGGCATCGCTGACCCGCGCCGCCCGGACGTTCGCCCGGACGTCGTGGACGCGCACGATGTCCACGCCCGCCGCGATGCCGAGCGCCGTCGTCGCCAGCGTACCCTCCAGGCGGTCCTCCGCCGGGAGATCCAGGATCCGCCCGATGGTGGACTTGCGCGACGTTCCGAGCAGGATGGGCAGCCCCAGCGCACCAAGGGCGGCCAGCTCGCGCAGGAGGGTGACGTTGTGGTCGGCCGTCTTCCCGAAGCCGATGCCAGGATCCACGATGATGTCCGCCGCGGCCATGCCCGCGGTGACCGCCCGCTCGACAGCCGCGCGCAGGTCGGCGACGACCTCGGCGACGACATCCTCGTAGCGGGCTTCCTCGCGGCCGTGCATCAGGACGATGGGCACGTGGCGGGCCGCCGCCAGCCGCGCGAGCGTGTCGTCCGGGCCAGTGCCATGGACATCGTTGATGAGGTCGGCGCCGGCGTCCAGGGCAGCCTCGGCGACGGACGGCTTGGTCGTGTCGATGCTGATGGGCGTCTCAGGCAGCGCGGCCCGGATGGCGGCGATGGCGGGCACGACCCGGTCGCGCTCCTGGTCCGCGGCGACCGGGCTGTGACCGGGCCTGCTGGACTCGCCGCCGATGTCGAGGAGGTCGGCGCCGTCGGCGACCATCCTCCTGGCCCGTCCCACTGCGGCCGAGACCGGATCGTCAACGGCCAGGAGGCCGTCGCCGGAGAACGAATCCGGCGTGACGTTGAGGATGCCCATCACGAACGTCCGTTCGCCCCAGTGGAACGACGTGGTCCCGATCCGGGTGGGCGGCCGGGTGCTCACGTCGCGGCCGGGGGGTCGCGGAGCAGCGGGTCGTCGACGAGGAGCGCGCGCACGGCGCCCACAAGATAGAGCGACCCGGCCACGACCGTGAGCCCGGCACCGTCCGGCGGCCATGCAGCTTCCAGGGCTGCGGCCACGTCGGGGGCGGCGATCACGGGCGCGGATGCGCCGCCAAGGGGGGCGGATGCGCCGCCGAGCGCCTGCCAGCGGGCGGCCAGCGCCTCCGCCGCGAGGGCCCGTGGCGCGTCCACGGCGGTCGCGACGATGCGGGCGCCGCGCACCACCGGGCTCAGGCGCAGCGCGGTGATGACGCCGTCCACGTCCTTGTCCGCCATGGCGGCCACGACGAGGGTGACGGGACCCCCGCTGAGGTGGGGACGCAGGTCGTCCAGGGCGGTGGCGAGGGCCGCGGCCCCGGCCGGATTGTGGGCACCGTCCAGGAGCACGTCTCCCCGACCCGGGGGCCGCAGCACCTCCAGCCGTCCGGGCCACGCAGCGGCGGCATACCCACGGCGACGAGCGTCGTCATCCGCCCGGGCGATCCCGGCCGCCTCCAGTGCATCCAGCATGGCGTCCGCGACGGCCGCGTTGGCCGCCTGGTGACGCCCCAGCAGACCGACCCTCGTGGGACCCAGGCGCGGCAGGTCGATATCGATCCCGTCGGCATCCCAGCCCAGCACAGCCGGGGTGTCCACGACCGTGAGCGGGACGCCCAGGCGGCTGGCTCGACGCCGGACGATCGCCAGCGCCTCACCGGTCGCGCCAGTCACCGCACGGTCGCCGCGTTCGATGATGGCGGCCTTCTCCCGGGCGATGTGGGCGATGGTCGGCCCCAGGCGGTCGGTGTGATCCAGGTCCACGTTGGTGACCACGGCCACCCCGCCATCCCAGGTGTGCGTCGCGTCCAGGCGGCCGCCCAGGCCGACCTCGACGAGAGCCACGTCCGGTCGCACCTCCGCGAAGTGGCGGAAGACGACCGCCGTCAGGAGCTCGAATTCGGTCGGTTCGCCGTGCCGGGCGGCGATCCCGTCGGCGGCCGCGAGGACGGCGTTCACGTGACGGGTGAACTCGTCCGCCCGGATGGGCGCACCGTCCACGACGATCCGCTCGCGGTACGTGACCAGGTGCGGCTTGGGGGTCTCCGCGACGCGCAACCCCGCCGCCCGGAGTGCGCTCGACGCGATGGCCAGCACGCTGCCCTTCCCGTTGGTCCCGGCCACGAGCGCGCCACGGACCTCGCGCTGCGGGTCCCCGAGCGCACGCAGCAGGGCTCGCGTCCGGCCCAGGCCCAGGCGGATCCCGAAGCGACCGCGATCCGCGAGCGCCGCCAGGGCCGCGTGGTAGTCGAGGTCGGATGGCGGACGGAGGGCCGTCACTCGCGGCTCAGTTCGTCCTCGTAGAACACGCACTGGTTGAAGCGTGGGGTCAAGCACACGTCGTTGACGTAGCCCTGGTCCAGGTGGACGCCGCCGCGCAGCTGACAGCGCGAGATGTTCGAGTCCTGGCGGATGAGCGCCTTGAGCAGGTGCGGCGCCTGGATGGGGATCGCGCCTCGCGATCCGGTCAGGTAGAAGTGCGGGCAGACATTCCGACGCAGGTTCGGGAGGCCGAACCCCGGCCGGGAGCTCATGGGCATGGCCGGCAGGGCTGAGGTCTGCGCCCGGGCGGCGAGTGGCGAGGGGGTCACCCGGGCGATCGGACCGAGGCCGAACCCGGGACGACCCACATCGGGAGGCGGCGTACGGCCGCCCGTCCGACCGGCATTCCCCGTGGGATCACCGGGCGGGCGTCCGGAACGTGGGTCGCGAGCCTGCACTCCATCCTCCCTGCGGGCGCGGGCCGACTCGGACGCGCGCTGACCCCGGCAGAGTACTACGCACCACCCCGGTCCGGTTCGCTCCGCCCATCGGCGTGCCGCTGGCCCGGGCGTGCGACAATCCGCCCCGATGGCCGACCGGCGCTCCGCACGCACCAGCCACGTTCGACCCCGACCACCGTCCAGCGGCCGTCCCGCTCCCGTCAGGGTCAAGCCACGGGCTCCCGCCTCCGGCCGCCTCGCCGTCCGCGCGCCGATCCGGCGCAGCCGCGGCGTCCCGATCCTTGGTCGATTGGTGCTCGCGGTCGGCGTCCTGGCACTTGCCGGGGCCGTGCTGTACGTGGGTATCGCGGGTTTCGGGACCGTGGCCGGGGCGGTCGGCTCCACGGTGAGCTCGTTCGTGGAACAGGTCACCGCCACGCCGACGCCGACGCCCACCCCGGTCGTGGTCGCCGAGGCCCCGTCCGTCTCCGGACCGAGTGAGCCGTACACGAATCGGGAGCAGGTGGACCTGGTCGTCACGGTCCCGGCCAAGTTCGTGGGCGATCCCGCGTATCGACTGCGCGTCTATCTCGCGCTGGAGGACCAGGAGCCCGCGCCGATCGACGAGGCATCGCTGGCTCCGACGCCGCAGACCATCATCCCGGTGATGCTGACGAAGGGCATCAACGACTTCACGGTCACCCTCGTCGGCCCGGCCGGCGAGTCGGAGTCGTCGCCGATCGTCCGCTTCGTGCTTGACCAGGACAAGCCGGGGATCAAGCTGATCTCGCCGAAGGACGGGGCGACGGTCAACCGCAAGGCCGTGGACCTGGAGGGGCGGACGCAGGGACGGTCCACGCTCATCGCTCGGAACCGCGACACCGGAGAGTCGATCGGGGGGAAAGCGGAGGCCGATGGCTCGTTCTCGCTCGCGCTGCCGCTGGTGCTGGGCGGCAACCGGATCGTCATCACGGCCACGGACCCGGCGGGCAACGCGAACGAGCTGGAGCTGACGGTCCGGCGCGGGTCCGGCGAGCTGTCGGCATCGCTGAGCGCCAGCGCGTACAAGATCAAGCGCTCCGCCCTGCCGGAGGAGATCCGCCTGACCGCGACGGTGGACGACCCGGACGGGCGGCCGCTGGCCGGGGCCAAGGTCACGTTCACCTTGAGCATCACGGGCATCAAGACGGTGACGGGTGACGCCACGACCGGCCAGGACGGCAAGGCCGTGTACACCACGACCATCCCCAAGGGGGCGGACGTGGGCGG
>JBBEBL010000148.1:0-5583 GCA_040882345.1 Chloroflexota bacterium | reverse complement strand
CGGCGTCGGTTCCGGGGTCGGCGACGGGGTCGGTTCCGGGGTCGGCGACGGCGTCGGTTCCGGGCCCAGCGAGATGACGTAATCCACCGCCGCATCACGGGCGAGGATCACGCCGGGAGCCGGGTTCTGGGTCGCCACCAGGCCCGCCGGCACGACCGGGTCGTAGGCCTCGGTCCGGAGACCGGGCTGGAGGCGGGACCGGATCAACTCGGCGACCGCCTGCGCCTCCGTCTTGTTGCGCAGGTCCGGGGCCGGGATCTGGGTGACGCCGGCGGCGACCGTGACCCGGACGTCCGAGCCCAGCCGGACCAGGGCGTCCGCGGGCGGATCCTGGTCCAGGATCGTGCCGACCGGCTGGTCGGAATCCGGGTCGGATTCGGGGACGAGCGTGATCCCGAGGCCATCGGCCTCGCGGGTCGCCACCTCGATGAGCTTCCCGACGAAGTTCGGGACGGTCACGTCGGTCGTCTCCGCTGGCTCATCCGGCCCGGACAGCATCTGGAACACGAGGAATGCGATCGCCGCGAGCAGGGCGACCGCGAGGACCCCGGCGAACCACACCGCCGGGCTCGTCCCGCGCTCCTCGTCCGGGTCAGGCTGACGACCGCGGACGTCGCGACGGCGGGGATCGTCGTCGTACCCCTGGGGGCCGTCCACGGCATCGGCATCGGCATAGGCGTCCGGCGGGTACGCGACGACGGTTGGGTTGGACCGGGCGACACCGGCAGCCGCCGCGGGCGCGATCCCGGCCCCGACCGCCGCTGCCGCCGCCAGGCCCGCGGCCGGCACCCGGGTCGCTGTGGAGGTGGGGCCGGCCGCCAGCGCCGCGTCGAGCGCATCCGCCATGGCGCCCGCCGACGGGTAGCGGTCCTCCGGCGCCTGGGCCATCGCCGTCCGCGCGACCGCCGCGAGGGCCGGGGGGATGGACGGCCGGACGACGGCGGGATCCGGCACCGGTCCGGTAAGGCGCGCGAGTGCGACCGATGCCGCGCTGTCGCCCTCCCACGGCCGTCCGCCCGTCAGCATCTCGTAGAGCACGATGCCGAGCGCGAAGATGTCAGAACTCTCGGTCGTGGTCTCGCCGCGTGCCTGTTCCGGGCTGAAGTAGTGGACGCTGCCCAGCGTCGTCCCGGGCAGGGTCATCTGGGCCTCGGCGATGGCCCTCGCGATCCCGAAGTCCACGACCTTCACGCGCCCGTCCCGCCCGATGAGCACGTTGCCGGGCTTCACGTCCCGGTGGATGATCCCCCGCCCGTGCGCGGCAGCCAGGGCGCGCGCGACCGCGGCGGCGATCCGGGACGCCTGGGCCGGAGGCAGCGGACCCGTCCGCCGCATGATCGTGGCCAGGTCTTCCCCGTCCACGTACTCCATCACGATGAACGGACCTGACGGATCCTCGCCGTAGTCGTAGACCGTGACCACGTTGGGGTGGCTCAGCGACGCCGCGTTCTGGGCTTCCTGCCGGAACCGCGAACCGAAGTCCGGGTCACGCAGGTACTCCGGCCGGAGCAGCTTGACGGCCACTTCGCGACCCAGCTGGGTGTCCATGGCCCGGTAGATGGTGGCCATGCCACCCTGCCCGATCGCCGCGATGACCTCGTAGCGACCGCCCAGGATCGTCCCGTTCTCCGCCAACCTTCAGACCCCTCTCGATGCCGTGTGCCGTCCCGATGCGCGACGTCGCCCGGGCCGCATCGTACCGCATGGACCTCCGCCGACCGTCGACCCGTACCGCGACCGCACGGCCGTCAGCCTCCGGTCAGGCGCCGCCAGACGAGGTCGATCGCCTCCAGCGAGCTGATCCCGTCGAACAGCCGAGCGCCATGGAGCGCCCACTCGTGGACGAGCTTGATGGCGGCGGCCCCGGCCAGCAGCGCCGTGATGCGACCACGCGACCACCCGGCGACACGCCCGTGGCCCACGACCGCCACCGCCAGGAACCAGGTCTCGAAGACGTTGGGGAACGCCAGCAGGAGCGCCCGCTCGCCGGTCAGCTCGAAGGCGAGGAAGCCGATCAGGCGGAACAGGTAGAGGGCGAGCGCGATGCGGCGCGCGGGCTCCGACCAGCGGCGGCTGACGACGAGGAAGGCCGCGAGGTAGATCTGGTCCAGCCACTTGTCCAGCGCCTGGTAGTCGCCGACCCCGCCGAGCAGGTCGCGAACGAGCAGGTCCCCAAGGTCCACCAGGATCGCCAGCAGGCCGCCGGCCAGCGGCCAGCGCAGGACGGGCAGCGATCCGGCGATGCGGAACGCGACGAAGACCACGACCGCCGTCGTCACGCCGACCTCCGTGCAGCGACCGCCCCGTCACCGGCGGCGGACTTCTCGATCCGTCAGAGCTGCAGCTCCCGCAGGTACGCCCGGAACTCCGTGGCGAGGTCCGGGCGCTGCAGGGCCAGCTCCACGGACGCCTGCAGCCAGCCCATCGTCGTGCCCGCGTCGTAGCGGATGCCCTCGAACTCGTAGCCGTGGACCGCCTGCTCCTCCATGAGCGCGGCGATCGCGTCCGTGAGCTGGATCTCCCCGCCGGCGCCGCGCTGGGTCTGCTCCAGCTTGTCGAAGATCTTGGGCGTCAGGACGTAGCGGCCGATGACGGCGAGGTTGGACGGCGCATCCTCCGGGGCCGGCTTCTCCACGATGCGGCTGACCCGATGAAGTCGTCCGTGGTCCAGTGGATCGTCCGTCGGTTCGCTGGCGATCACGCCGTAGCGGCTGGTGTGCTCCGGCGGCACCTCCATGACGGCGATGACCGAGCTGTGCGTCTGGTGGTAGGCGTGGATCAGCTGGCCGATGCACGGGCGCTCGCCGACGATGACGTCGTCCGGGAGGATGACCGCGAACGGCTCGTGGCCGATGAGGTCCTTGGCCATCAGGACGGCATGCCCAAGGCCCAGCTGCTCCTTCTGGCGGATGTAGGCCACCTGGGCCAGGTCGCTGATGTGGCGGACCTGGCGGAGCATCTCGATGTCGCCCTTCTCCTCGAGCAGGTGCTCGAGCTCGTAGGACAGGTCGAAGTGGTCCTCGATCGCGCGCTTCTGGCTGGAGGTGACGATGATGACCTGCTCGATCCCGGCGGCGACGGCTTCCTCCACCGCGTACTGGATGATCGGCTTGTCCACCAGGGGCAGCATCTCCTTGGGCTGCGCCTTGGTGGCGGGCAGGAAGCGGGTGCCCCACCCGGCGGCGGGGAAGACAGCCTTGCGAACGCGCATCGAACCTCGGTGACTACGGGGTCAGGGGTCGGGCCAGTCTAGCACCGGGTCCCCAAATGGCCCGTCAGTCGAGCGGTCCATCGATGCCGTCCAGCGACCCCATGAACGACCGGATCGCCGCTCCGAAGCCCACCGGACGATCCAGGTTGGCGAGGTGGATGGCGCCCCCAAGGCGGACCCGGCGCGGCCGGCGCGCGGCCCGCGCGAACGTGCCGGCGGACAGGCGGAAGACCACGTCATACGCCCCGTTGACGATCAACGTCGGTCCGTCGAATGCCGCGAGGCGCGGGGCGAATCGCTCGCCGATGATCGTGCGCAGCGCCGCGGCGCCGCCGCGATACCAGAAGCCGGCGGCGATGATCGGGTCGGCGATGGCGGCCGGGAACCGCGTCCGGAAGAACCACCGGTTCAGGGCATCCAGCCCGCGGGCATCCACGCGCTCCAGAACCAGCGCCAACGCCTGGTACGGGACGGACCGCCAGCCCACGGGCTCCGCCGTGGCGCCGGACAGGACCAGGCCGCGGACGAGGCCCGGGTCGCGCGCGGCAAGATGCATGCCGACGTAGCCGCCAAGGGACAGGCCCACCACCACGGCCCGTCCACCAGCCGCGTCACGGATCGCGGCCGCGACGACATCCGCGGCCGCGTCCAGGCTGAACGTCTCATCCGCCCTGGTCCCGTGGCCCGGCAGGTCCACGGCGACGACCCGGTAGGCGTCGGCGAGGTCCGTCATCTGAGTCCGCCACATGGACCGCGTCAGGCGCGTGCCGTGGACGAACACGATCCCGGGTGCATCCTCCGGGCCGGCGACGTCCCAGGGGCCGCTCATCACCGTTGGTCCGGGCGTCATGCGGTCACCCTACGGGCCGCCCGGGACGACGACCGGCGCGTCATCCGGCGCCGACGCGCGCGATGCCCGCGACGCGCGCTGGAGGATGACCGCCGCGCTGAGGATGGCGATCGCCCCGACGAGCTGGATCGGCACGAGGTCCTCGCCCAGGAGCCACGCTGCGAGGGCCACGCCCACCACCGGTTCGAACAGCATGAGGATGCCGGCGCGCAGGCCGCCGATGGCCCGGATGCCGGCCAGGAAGCCGAGGGACGGGATGGCGGCCGCCAGGGTGCCCGTGAACAGGAGCAGCGGCCAGATGGACGGCATGGCGAGCGGTGCCACGAGGGAGGCAGCGTCGCCGGTGAACAGGGCGAGGATGGACGAGCCGACGACCGTGACCATCAGCACCAGGGCGATGGCCTGCTCGGCCGGGATGTCGCGATATCCGTCGCGGCTGACGACCACGTAGACGGTCTGGCTGAGGGCGGCACCCAGCGCGAGCCCGATGCCGATGGCATCCAGGCGGATGCCCGTTTCCGGATCCACCTGCGATGCCACCACGGCGCCCATCCCGATGAGCGCGAGGCCCAGCGCCACCACACGCGGCCGATCCAGTGGCTCGCGACCCATGGCCACGTTGACGACGGCGACCATCGCCGGATACGTGTAGAAACCCAGGAGGGCGAGGGCGATCGTGATGCGGTCGAACGCCATGAACATGAACAGGTTGAGCGTGAACCCCATGGTCGCGGCGATGAGGACCGTGTTCCGGGCCCGCGACGAGAGCTCACGCAGGCGGACGACGCGAGCCGCCCCGGTGCGCGATCGCCAGGCGATGATCAGCAGGAGGGCGGCAACGCCTACCAGACCGCGCCAGGCGACGAACGACACCGGCTGCATCCCGGCGTCGTAGGCGAACCTGGATAGCGGGCCAAGGGTCCCGAACAGCGCCGCCGATCCCAGGACGATGAGGAAGCCGAGCAGCGGCGGGTTGGGCGATGCGGCGGCGGACACCGCGTCATGGTATGGATTTCGGGTGGTCCCCGGCGTCGGGTCAGTGGACTTCGGCGCGCACCGCGGCCGCCGACTCGCGGCGTGCGGTCGCGAACCGAATCCTCGTGAACGGGATGCGGATCTCGCGGAAGACCTCGATGGACACGAGGAAGCCGGAGAACAGGAACAGGACGCCCAGGAACTTCCCGACCTGGAAGAGATCCGTGGAACCGAAGCGGTTGAGGCTGTCGGTCAGGGCAGGGATGAAGGCGCCCACGGCGATGAGGATCGTGGCCGGGACGCGGCTGTGGATCCGGCCCGTCAGCAGCGCCGCGATCGCCCCGGGCAGCGACGCCACGAAGTTGACCACGATGGCGACCGGGGCGATGAGCAGGTTGAACAGGAACTCATCGCCCGGCTGGTTGGGATCCAGCGAGTACGGCAGGATCCGTCGCTTGGGCATGAACACGTACGTGGAGAAGATGGCTCCAAGGATCAGCGCGAACGCCCCGGTGATGTTCAGGAACGGCGTGAGCAGCCGGAGCTG
>JBBEBL010000147.1:16005-21844 GCA_040882345.1 Chloroflexota bacterium | reverse complement strand
TCGCGTTCGTCGCAGACCTGCAGCGCCGGTTCGGCGCGGTGCGCCTGGACCTGCTCCGGCAGCGCGACGACCGCCAGGCGGAGCTGGACGCTGGGCGACCCCTGGACTTCCTCGCGGCGACCCGCGAGGTCCGCGAGGGGGACTGGACCGTGGCCCCCGCTCCGGCCGACTTCGACGACCGGCGCGTCGAGATCACCGGGCCCGCCGAGCCCAAGATGATGATCAACGCGCTCAACTCCGGCGCCCGGGTGTTCATGGCGGACCTGGAGGACGCGCTGTCGCCGACGTGGGCCAACGTCGTCGGCGGCCAGGCGGCATTGATGGACGCGGTCCGGGGAACACTGGCCTTCACCTCCGACGAGGGCAAGGCGTACCGGGTCGACGAGCACCCGGCCCAGCTCGTCGTCCGACCGCGGGGCTGGCACCTCGTGGAGTCGCACGTGCTGGTGGACGGCGTTCCGGTCTCGGCGGCGCTGTTCGATGCCGGCCTGTTCCTGTTCCACAACGCGGAGGAGCGGGTGGCCCGCGGCAGCGCGCCATACCTGTATCTCGCCAAACTCGAGTCGCATCGCGAAGCGCACCTCTGGAACGAGGTGTTCATCCACGCGCAGGTCGCGCTCGGAGTCCCGCGCGGGTCCGTCCGCGCGACCGTCCTGATCGAGACCATCACCGCGGCCTTCGAGATGGACGAGATCCTGTACGAGCTGCGCGAGCACGCCGCGGGTTTGAACGCCGGGCGCTGGGACTACCTGTTCAGCGTCATCAAGCGGTTCCGCACGTCGCCTGCCCTGGAGTCGCCCGATCGCGCACAGCTGACGATGACCGTGCCGTTCATGCGCGCCTACACGGAACTGCTGGTGCGCACCTGCCACCGGCGAGGCGCCCACGCCATCGGCGGGATGGCGGCCTTCATCCCGAACCGCCGCGACCCCGACGTCACGGAACGGGCGATGGCCAGGGTTCGCGACGACAAGGAGCGCGAGTCGCGCGACGGGTTCGACGGCACGTGGGTCGCGCATCCGGACCTCGTGCCGTTGGCCACGGAGATCTTCGACGCCGTGCTGGATGAGAAGCCCAACCAGAAGCACCGGACGCGGGACGACGTGGCCGTCAGCGCGGCCCAGCTGACCGACTTTGCCGTGGCCGGCGGCGCCGTCACGGACGCCGGCATCCGGGCGAACGTGCGCGTCGCCCTCGCGTACCTGGATGCCTGGCTGCGTGGCATCGGCGCCGCGGCGATCGACGACCTGATGGAGGATGCCGCGACCGCGGAGATCGCCCGCTCGCAACTGTGGCTGTGGAGGACGCGAGGCCGACTCCCGGTGGAGCGTTACGTGGCCGTGCGCGACGAGGAGATCACCCGCCTGGGCGGCGCGGGGAGCGGGCGCCTGGATGAGGCAGCGGACCTGCTGGACCGCCTGGTGCTGGACGACCACTTCGCGGACTTCCTGACGCTGCGGGCGTACTCGCTCCTCGACTGAGCGATCGCGGCCCCGACCGTTGCGTCCGGCCCATGTCGGCGGTGCTGAACGCTCCATTGACACAGATTCCCTACCGGACGGTCGTCCCGACACCGTGATGCACTTCGGCTGCATATGCATACGACATGCTTGTGCATCAGGTGAGGCCGGGATACGTGGGCGGTTAGGAGCGACGCGTATCGTCGCGGCATGACCTGGGATAACCAGCGGCGACGGGAACGGCATCCGGTCGAGCAGCGTGGCTGGGAGATCATCGGCGAGATGGTTCGGCGCCGGCGGCAACGGCTCCGTTGGTCGCAGCGCGAGCTCCATTGGGCGTCCGACATACCGCAGTCGACGATCTCCCGCCTCGAGACCGGGAAGCTCTCCGGCATGCGATTCTCGGCGTTCGCCCGCCTGATCGCTTCGATGGGCGGCCTGGACCCCGATCTCCCCGCCCCTCAGCGCCCGGCTCACCGATCCTGGGCTAGCGTCACGGGCGACCGATGTGGGCCGAGCTCGCCCACGACGTACCGTGCCGCGGCAGGGAAGGTCTTCGGGCGATGCAGCCGACGTGCATCAATGTCAAGGGTGACTTCCAGCACCGGGAACTTGTGCATCAAGCGCGCGGCGCGAAGCTGGCGCCTGCGCGCGCTCAACCTCCGGCGGCGGTGCGCTCCACGAACCGGCCGTAGCCACGATCGGCGGTGAGGACACCATCGCGCACGACGGCGCGGCCGCGGACGAGCACGTCGCGCACCGCGCCGACGACCGCGAGGCCCTCGTACGGCGTGTAGTCGCTGGTGTGGTGAAGGTCCGCGGCGCGGATGGTTCGCTGCGCCGCCGGGTCGAAGAGCACGAGGTCCGCGTCACGCCCCGCCACGATGGCGCCCTTGGAGGGCAGGCCGAACCGCCGGGCCGGCGTCGCCGACAGGAGGTCCACCATCCGCTCCACCGTGATGCGGCCACGGGCGACGCCCTCCGAGAACACGAGCGTCAGCAGCGTCTCTATGCCCGGCGCGCCGTTGCTGATCCGGTCGAACGGGACGCCCGCCCCGGCCTCCGCCTTCTCCACCCCAAGCCGGTCCGGGACGTGGTCGGTCGCGACGAGATCCAGGGTCCCGTCAGCCAGCCCTGCCCAGAGCGCGTCGCGATCCGCCTCCGACCGGAGCGGCGGCGAGATGACGAAACATGCGCAGCGGACCGCATCCGGCTCGTCGTAGCAGTCCTCCGTCAGGACCAGGTAGTGCGGGCACGTCTCCGCCGTGACGCGGACGCCGGCGGCCTTCGCCCGACGTACCTCGTCCAGCGCCGCCGCGGACGACAGGTGCACGACGTGCACCGGCGAGTCGGTCGCACGCGCGAACGCGAGGGCCCGCGCGGTGGCGACGGCCTCGACATACGGGGGCCGACACAGCGCGTGATAGCGGGGCGCGGTCTCGCCACGTCCCAGGGCGCCGCTGATGGCCGCGTCCAGGAGGACCGGGTCCTCGCAGTGGACCTGGAGCATCCCGCCGCGCTCGCCCATCAGTCGCATGGCGTCGAACAGGGCCTGGTCCGCGAGTCGGAAGTCGAAGACCATGAAGGCCTTGGAGGTCGCGACCCCGGCGTCGATGGTCGCGGGCAGCTCCGCGAGCGGGTCCTCCGCGCGTCCGGAGATGGAGAGGGCCAGCCCGTGGTCGATGGCGCTGTCGCCGTCCGTCGCCCGTCGCCATTCCGTCAGGCCAGTCCGGAGCGACCGTTCCGCCGCCGGCGACGATCCGGTACCCGGGTTGTTGAACGACAGGAACGTCGTCGTGCCGCCGAACGCCGCGGCCACCGAGTCCTGGAAGAAGCGGTCGGGCTCGGCATCCGTGGCGACGCGGGTGTGCGTGTGGACGTCGACGACGCCCGGGAGGACCAGCAGCCCGGTCGCGTCGATCACCCGGCGCGCCGCGGCAGCAGGGCCGGAGAGGTCGGGCGCGATGGCCTCGATGACGCCACCCGAGACCGCCACGTCGGCGCGACCAGGGCCCTCCGGCGTGACGACCGTGCCGCCGCGGATGACGAGGTCGGTCAATCGTCCGTTTCGGAGATGCGGATCGCCTGGGCCCCGTCCCACAGCACGCGCCGACCCATCTCGCGCAGGCGATCCTGCCAGCCGTCATCCGGGACGATGCTGGCGAAGTGGTTGGCCGCCAGCTGACCCACCTTGGACGACGTCGTGCACGCCCCGTACGGGAAGAAGATCTCACATTCGCTGATCCCGCCCGGATACATGGCCAGCACGCCCGGGGACGGGTGGGAGGTGTGATTCTCGTAGTCGATACCGGGACGGAAGTCGCCGTACGGGATCCAGACCGACTCGCCGGACCATCGACAGTGGATCACCTTCGAGTCGATGGGCAGCATCCGCCGGATGGCCTCGATGGTCGCAGGTGCCGCCGGTTCCCAGCGGGCGCTAAAGTGCAGGTCTCCGACCTGGATCCGTAGGGTTCCCATCCGTGGAGGATAGACCGTGGCGACCGGCGGCGACCAGCCCGACCACCCAGCCCACACCATCAGCACGCACGTCCTTGACACGGAACGTGGGGTGCCGGCGTCCGGCGTGCGGGTCACGCTCTACCGGGTGGACGTGGGGGAGGGTCGGCCCGTGCGCATGACCCAGGCCCTGACCGATGGCGACGGCCGGGTCCGCGACCTCCTGGAGCGGCCGCTCCAGGCCGGCGACTACCGCCTGGAGTTCGATATCGCCCACGAGGACGGCTCGTTCTTCACCAAGGTGGCCGTGGAGGTGCGGATCACGGACACGGAGCGGAGCTATCACATCCCGCTGCTGCTCGCGCCGTACCAGATGACGACGTACCGCGGCAGCTGAGACGTCAGCGGACGATCACGAACCCGTCGAGATCCACGCGCTTCCGACCGACGACCTCGATCCGGATGACGTGCCGGCCCTTCGTCGCCCAGGACGTGGAGAAGACCACGAGGCGGGACTTCGTGGTGGACCGCCGCAGGCTCACGGTCGGGCGGACGACGCCGTCCACGGTGACCTTGATCGAACCACGCGTCGGGCCCTTGGGGGCGACAAGCGCGAACGACCGGCCGGTGAAGGTGATGGTCACGCTGGCCCCGGCGCGCGACGTCGTGCGCACTCTGCCGCCCAGCGCGGCGGAGCTCGTGACGGTCCGCCAGCCCGACCCGTAGCGGGCGAGCGTGGACGTGTCGGCATGGAGCCGGGTGACGACGGCTGGGCTGACCGCCGCGGCGCTGACATTGCCCGCGGCATCCCTGGCGTTGAGGCGGAAGGTGTAGCTGGAGCGGAAGGCAAGGCGTGTGGCGACCTTGCGGGCAGCCGTGGCGGTGGCGAGGGTGGTCGTCTTGCCGGGTCCGATGCGCTTGACGCCGTACGTGGTGATCGGGGAGGTCGCATCCGTCGCTGCGGGCCAGCTGACCTGCACCGGGACGGAGGTCGTGCCGACGACCGTGCCGACCTTGAGCGAGAACCGGTCCGGGGCCGCGGCGACGGGAGCCACGGCGTCCACGGCGTGGTACGCGTTCACGAGGCGGCCCGTGGCGGACCAGCGGGTGCCGCCCAGCGCCTGGCCCGTGGCGAGGAGGCGGCTCCGAAGCCCGATCGGGTCCGACAGCAGCGCGGGATCGTGACTGCCGACCAGCGCCGCCACGCCGGACACGTGCGGGGCCGCCATGGACGTGCCGGCGGACCACGCGTAGCAGGAGCCGCTGCAGTCGCCGATCGCGGGGTAGGTGGACAGGATGTTCGTGCCCGGAGCCGCGAGGTCCACGGACGTGGTCCCAAGGTTGGAGAACGATGCGCGAGCGCCAGTCTGGTCGATGGCGCCCACCGTCAGGACGTTGGGGAGGGTGGAGGACGCGGGGTAGAAGCGCGGTCCACCGGCCTGGTCCAGGTTGATGCCCCAGTTCCCGGCCGCCGCCACGAACAGGGCGCCGGAGTCGGCGATGGCCGCGTCCAGGACCGCGCTCGGCTGCGAGCCGCCCCACGACGCGTTGATGATGCGGACCCCGAACGATGCGGCGTAGTCGATCGCGGCGACGGCCATGTCGTCGCGGCCGCAGGCGCCGCTGTCGTCGATGAACTTGAGGGCCATGATCCGGACGCCGGGCGCGACGCCCACGACGCCCTGCCCGTTCAGGGAGGCGGCGATGGTGCCCGCGACGTGGGTGCCGTGGCCATCCATCCCGCGATCGTGGACGCTGTCGTCGTCGTTGCAGAAATCCCAGCCGTGGACATCGTCGATGTAGCCGTTGCCATCGTCGTCGATGCCATTGGTGGCCAGCTCGCCGGCCTCACCCGGGTTCGTCCAGGCGCGTTCCGCGAGGTCGATGTGGCTGAAGTCCACGCCGTCATCGATGACGGC
>JBBEBL010000147.1:14071-15995 GCA_040882345.1 Chloroflexota bacterium | reverse complement strand
CACGCCGCTGATCGCAGCGCATACGCTCAAGCTCCACGACGACATCCGGTCTGCCGATCCCGAGCCGCAGGGCCTCCGGCGCGTCGATGTCCATGTCGGTCACGCCGGTCCGGGTCGCCGTGCCGGACACTATCTGCCCGGTGTTGTGGAGGCCCCACAGTTGCTTGAACGCGGGCTCCGCGGTGATGTCGTCGGACAGTTCGCGTTGGTGGTTGGGGGCGACCGCCTCCACGTTCGGGTCCGCGGCGAGGAGCCGCCGGACGGTCGCGAGGGACCGACCGCGCGCGATCACCACGTCGGTGGGACCCCTGCGGCTGGGCGCGTCACCCACGCGCTCCAGGCCGTGGGCGCGCTCGATGGCGCGGCGGTCGGACGCCTTCGTGCCGGGGGCGTAGCGGATGAGGATCTGGTCGTCGGCCGGGGTCGCGGTCGTGTCCTGCGCATCTACCTGGTCCGCGGCTCGAGCCGGAAGCGGGTGGGTCGCGGGGATGGCCAGGCCGGAGACGGCGAGGGCGAACGCCAGGAAGGGCGCCGCCGCGCGCGCCGTCCGCGCCGTCCGGGTGGAGGATCTGGGCGTCATCTCGCTCATCGTGCGACCGCGCTCGTGCGCGCGTGACAACCTAGATGTCACGAGGGGGTCGTACCTTCGTTCACATGGAAGTCATGCAACTGGACGTCCCTGTCATCCCGCTCCACTCGTCGGTCCGGCTGGAGGGGGACCGGATCGTCGTGGACCGGCTCATCCTGACGGACCCGACCCTCGCCGCGTACCTGGGCGAGCGCCCCGCCGCAGAGCGCGGGTCGCTGGTGGAACGGGCCCTGCGCATCGGGCTGATCGCCCTCCAGGACGCCGGGGTCACCGTGAACGTGGACGCGGTCCGGTCGGAGTTCGAGCGGATGGTCCGCCAGGCGGAGCAGGTCAACGAGCGCGCGGCCCAGGCCCTGGAGCAGACGCTGCGGGCCAACTTCGCGGACGGAGAAGGCCGGCTGCCGCGGACGCTGGAGAAGTTCCTCGGCGACCGGGGTGCGCTGCGCTCCATGGTGGACGAGCTCTTCGACGAGACGAAGCGAGACAGCGCCATCGGCCGCATCGGCGGGATGCTGGAGCGCTACTTCGACGGGGACGCGTCCAAGCTGGCCCACCTCCTGGACCCGACGCGACTCAATTCGCCGATGCACCAGTTCAGACAGGAGATCGCGGCCGGGTTCAAGGGCCTGGAGGAGCGACTCGTCGCCATCGAGGCCGCGGCCGCCGCCCGGGGAGCGGAGCGGGCCAGGTCCGCGGCGAAGGGCGCGGACTTCGAGGAGCTCCTGGACGCGATGCTCGGGGACATCGCCCGCGGCAGCGGGGACCTCCTGGACCGGACGGGCCTGGAGGCAGGCGCCGTCCTGAAGTCCAAGAAGGGCGACTTCGTGCTGACCGTTGACGCGCGGGCCGCGCGCGGGCACGACTTGCGGGTGGTGATCGAGGCCAAGGACCGGGCGATGTCCATGCGCGGGATGCGGGACGAGTTGCGTGAGGCACGCGAGAACCGCGGCGCGGCCGTGGCGGTCGCGGTGTTCACGCCGGCCCACGCCCCGACCGGGATCGCGCCGTTCACCGTGCTCGCTGGCGACGTCTACTGCGTCATCGACCCGGACGCTCCGGAACCCGCCACGCTGGAGGCCGCCGTGCGGCTCGCCCGGCTCCTCGCCCTGGCATCGCTGGCCGAGCGCGAGGTGGAAGTGGACGCCGCTGCCATCGCCACGGCCCTCACCGCCATCCGTGAGCAGCTCGAGGTGGTGCGTCAGCTCAAGTCGCAGCTGACCTCCATCTCGACCGCCACCAAGGCCGTGTGGACCGGGCTGGACACCATGCGCTCCAGCATCATGGCCCGGGTCGCCGAGGCCGAGTCCGAGATCCGCGCCGCCACGGACTGACCCG
>JBBEBL010000147.1:2408-13971 GCA_040882345.1 Chloroflexota bacterium | reverse complement strand
CCGGCGGAGGCCCCGACCGTCGAACCGACACCGACCGTCGAACCGACACCGACCGTCGAACCGACACCGACCGTCGACCCGACCTCGACCGCCGAACCGGCCCCGCCCGCCGAACCGGCACCGACCCCCACGGCACCGAACGATCTGGCCGCCGACGACCCCAGTGACGAGCGGGGGATCCCCAGCACCGCCGGCCGCTACATCGTCATCCTGCGGGACGGCGCCGACACCGCGGCGGTCGTCGAGCGCCACCGGTCGCGCGAGGGCACCCGAGCCACGCGCTCGTTCGATCGCGCGATGCGCGGATTCGCCGCCAGGCTGGACGCCCGACAGCGCAAGGCCCTGGGGGCGGACCCCAACGTCCTCGCGATCGTGCCGGACGAGGTCATCCAGCTCACGGCCCAGACCGTGCCCACCGGCGTCGCCCGGATCGGCACCAAGTCCAGCACCGTCGCCAAGATCGACGGCGTGGACCAGCGCGTGGACGCGGACGTCGCCATCATCGACACGGGCGTGTCCTATCACCCGGACCTGAACGTCGTCGGCGGATACAACTGCGCGACGAGCGACCCAACGGCCTGGCGCGACAAGGAAGGCCACGGCACGCACGTCGCGGGGACCGTCGCCGCGCTGGACAACGACTTCGGGGTCGTCGGCGTGGCTCCCGGCGCGCGCATCTGGGGCGTGCGCATCCTCAACGACGACGGCAACGGCCTGCTGTCCTGGTACGTCTGCGGCCTGGACTGGGTGCTGGCGCAGAAGGATCCCAGCGACCCCAGTCGCCCCCGCATGGAAGCCGTGAACATGAGCGTCGCCAAGTGGGGCAGGGACGACCGCACCTGCGGCGTGGACTCCAACGACATCCTTCACGCCGCCATCTGCCGCGTGGTCAAGGGCGGCATCACGGTCGTCGCCGCGGCTGCCAACGACAGCGGCAGCGCGTCGCTGCGCGTCCCGGCAGCGTACAACGAGGTCATCACCGTATCCGCCCTTGCGGACACGGATGGCAAGCCCGGTGGTCTTGGCGGTAACCGCTGCTACTCATGGGTCGGCTACGACCAGGACGACACGTTCGCCGACTTCAGCAACTACGGACACGACGTGGACATCATGGCTCCCGGCAAGTGCATCTGGTCCACCCGGCCCAACAACACCTATGCGTACCTGAGCGGCACGAGCATGGCCGCGCCGGCGGTCGCCGGTGCCGTCGCCCTGTACAAGGCGAGCCGACCGTATGCCACGCCCGCAGAGGTCAAGGAAGCGCTCCAGTACCTGGGCAACCTGAACTGGGTGACGAGCACGGACCCGGACGGCAACCCGGACAAGCTGCTCGACGTCAGCCGGATCGGGAACCTCGGGACATTCGCCATCGCCAACGTGGGCGCCAACAGCCAGCTCTTCACGGACGGTGGGACCGCCACGCTGCCCATCACGCTGGGCCGCAGCGCCACCTTCTTCGAGCGCGTCCGGTTCGCCGTGACCGGGGTCCCGGCCGGCTGGACGGTCGCCCCGTCGCCGAGCAGCCTCATCGGCTGGAGCTCGAATACGACCAACCTGCTGATCACGGCCCCGGCCGGGGTACTGCCCGGGACCTACCCGGTCGTCGTCACCGCGACGAACCAGGGGCGTTCCGTGCAGGCGACCGTCCCGATCGTGGTCACGGCGCCGGACTCGACGTTCACGGCCCTGGACCCGGTCCGCCTCCTTGATACGCGGATCGATCTGCCGGCCGGTGTCAGCGCGCTGACGTCCGGCATGCCGCAGACGTTCCAGGTCGCCGGTCGCGGGGGGATCCCCTCGGGCGCCGTGGCCATCACCGGGAACCTGACGGTGACGGGCAACAGCTCCGCCGGCTACCTGACCCTCGGTCCCAAGTCGGTCGCCAAGCCTGCGACCTCCACGCTCAACTTCCCGGCGCGGGACACGCGGGCCAACGGGACCTACGTCGCGCTGGACGCGAATGGACGACTCGCCGTGGTGTATCGCGGTCCGAGCGGCACGACGGCCCAGGCCATCCTGGACGTCACCGGCTACTTCATGGCCGGCACGGGCGGTGCGACGTACCACCCCCTGGAACCGGCCCGGTTCCTGGATACGCGCTCCGGCAATCCGACCGGCGCGAAGGCGCTCACCAACGGTGTGCCATTCGCGATCCCGCTGGGTGGTCGCACGGTGGGAAGCATCACGATCCCGTCAGACGCCGTCGCCGTCACCGGCAACCTCACCGTGACCGGGCAGACCGGCAAGGGGTACCTGTCGCTGACGCGGACCGCCCAGAGCAACCCGAGTACCTCCACCCTGAACTTCCCGACCGGCGACACGCGGGCGAACAACATCACGATGCGGCTCGGGAGCGGCGGCAAGGTCTATGTCGTCTTCCGCGGCAGCGGCTCCGCCCACGCCGTCCTGGACATCACCGGCTACTACCGGGTGGGTAGCGGCGGTCTGCTGTTCGTGCCGCTCACCCCGGCCCGCGTCGTGGACACCCGGATCGACCTCGGGATCGTGGATCCGCTCGCGCCGTCAAAGCCCAAGTCGGCGATGTTCCGGCAGCGCGGCGGTGTCGCCGCCAGCGCGAAGGCCGTCACCGGCAACCTGACGGTCACCCAGGCGACGCAGTCCGGGTACGTCACGCTGACGCCGACCGCGGACGCCACGCCCTCGACCTCCACCCTCAACGTGCCGAGGGGCGATACCAGGGCCAACGGCTTCGCCGGGAAGCTCGATCCATCCACGGGTCGGCTGAGCGCCGTGTTCAAGGCCAGCAGCGGGAGCGTCCAGGTCATCGTGGACGTCACGGGCTACTTCCACTGAAACCGCAATACACCTGATAGGCGGCGCGCAGTCGCGCGACCCGTTGGCCTTGCGCCGGTGCGCTATCGTGGCCGTCCGACGCGTCGGGCCGGGTACTCCCGGCGCGCGGCACGTATCCGAGGTTGACCGCCGTGGCACGGGCGATGTGGAAGGGGGCCATCCAGTTCGGATTGGTCACCATCCCGATCAAGCTCTATCTCGCGACCGAGTCCAAGGGCATCAGTTTCAACATGCTCCACGAGGACGACCTGTCGCGCATCCAGATGAAGGTCTGGTGTCCCGTGGAGGACGAGCCGATCTCGCGCTCGGACACCGTCAAGGGCTACGAGTACTCGCCCGGTGAATACGTCGTCATCACGGACGAGGACCTGGAGCGCGTGCCGCTCAAGACCGTCCGATCCATCGAGATCGAGCAGTTCACGAAGGCCAAGCGAGATGACGCGGCCGTCCGCTTCGTGAAGTCCGCGTACTACATCGAGCCGGACAAGATCGGCCGCAAGGCGTTCTACCTGCTCAAGTCCGTCCTGGAGGAGGACGGACTCACGGCGATCTGCAAGGTCGTCATCAAGGATCGGGAGGCGCTGGCCGCCATCGACCCATTCGGCGACACGATGCTCATGACCACGCTCCACTGGCCGGACGAGATCCGATCCACGGCAGAGCTGGACCTGACGGACGAGACCTTCGACTTCAAGCCCGCCGAGGTCGCGATGGCGAAGCAGCTCGTGTCGGCGATGACCGGCGAGTTCGACCCCGCGCAGTACAAGGATGAGTACCGCGAGGCCCTCCAGCAGATCATCGACGCCAAGGTGGAGGGCCGCGAGACCGTCGAGATCGAGGCGCCCGCGGAGGGCGGCAAGCTGATCGACCTGATGGCCGCGCTGGAGGCGTCCGTGAACGCCGCGAAGGCCGCGCGCGATACCCCCGTCTCCGTGTCTGAGGCGAAGGCCGCCAGGACGGCCAAGGCCGCGACGGCCGCCAAGGCCGGCGCGTCCAAGCGAGCCGCCGCGACGAATGCCGGCGACACCGAGCCTGAGACCGCCAGGCCCGCCCGGAAGCGCAAGTCCGCCTAGCCGCCACCCTGCGTGGCCGTCGCGGGATTGGTGCCGTACCGCTCCAGCAGCAGTCCGGAGAGCGCGGCGCCGGCGGACAGCAGGGCCATGAACTCGGGGCCGTCCAGGACGAGCAGCCGACCGTCGGCCTCGGCCGTGACCGTCGCGCTGCGCGGAGCCTGGCGCATCAGGCCCAGCTCGCCGAAGACCTCGTCGGGACCCATGACTCGCAGGCGCCGGGTCTCGCCGGTCATCGGGTCCAGTTGGTCCACGGCGAACGACCCGGACTCGATCAGGTAGAAGTGGTCGGCTGGGTCGCCCTGGCGGATGACCACCGTCCCTGCCGTGACGTCCATCGGGTCCAGTCGCGCGGCCGCTGCTTCCAGCGCTGAGGGGGGAACGCCGGCGAAGAGCGGCAGCCGGGACACGCGCCGCAGGACCTCCGTGGACGGATCGGTGGCCCGCTGGAGCGATGGGCCCAGCAGCCCGAAGGCGATGACCGCCGAGATGACGATGAGGACACCGCCGACGCCGAGCACCTCGAGATAGCCGATCTGCGTCACCAACGTGGGCAGCAGGAACGCTCCGGCCGCGTAGGCCAGGGTGCCGATCGTCTCCATCACGCCCAGCGTGCGGCCACGGATCGCGTCTGGGACCACGCGCTGGAATACGGTCGTGCTCACGACGCCGGACAGCAGGGCCCCGCCGGACACGACGACCATCGCAACCAGCGACAGCGACAGCACATCCACGACGCCCAGGATGATGAAGCCGACCCCAAGGACCCCAGCCCCTACCAGCAGCGGCGGGCCGAGGTTGGGTCGCAGCACGATCGCCCCGGAACCGACGGCGCCGAGCACGCCGCCGACGCCGATCGCGGCGTTGAGGAAGCCCGTGGCCTCCTCACCGGCCCCCAGTCGATCGACCGCGAGCAGGACGGTGAGCACGCTGATGCCGCCGAACATGAAGCCCGACACGAGGTCAAGCGACACGAGGCCGGCGATCGGCCGGAGGATGTCGCGCATGGTCAGGGCCGCGGCGACCGGGGCCTCAGGTGTCGACTCAGCGGCCTCGGCGACCTCCGACCCGGCCACCGGTCGCGTCCCGGGTTTGCCCGAGGGCAGTCCCAGCAGCGCGATCGCGATGATCGCGAACGTCACCGCGTTGATCGCGAAGGCGAGCTCCAACCCGGCCACGGCGATGAGGATGCCGGCCAGCGCGGGCCCGATGATGAACGAGATCTCCCCGAGCGTCGCGAACGCACTGTTGGCAGGACCCAGCTCACGCTCATCGCGGGCCAGCATCGGCAGGTAGGCGCCCATCGTCGGGTTGAAGAACGCCGAGAAGCAGGTCGCGAGGATGGCCAGCAGGACGATCGCGATGAGCGGTCCATCCACCATGACGATGATCGTCAGGGCGACCATGATCAGGCCACGGGCCACGTCCGTGACCAGCAGGATGAGGCGTCGATCGAACCGGTCGGCGGCGATGCCGGCCGGTACGGACAGCACGATGTAGGGGATGATCCGGGCGCCGCCGACGATGCCCAGCAGGAGCGGATCCGTGCTCTCGCGGTAGACGATCACGAGCAGGGCGACGAGGTACAGCCAGTCGCCGATGCCGGACACGAACTCGCCGGCGAGCAGGCGCACCAGCGGCCGATTGCCGAGCAGGCCGCGATACGTGGCGAGCGCGCCCACCTGGTCCCTCCGCTTCCTCTCCCCTGGGGTTCGCCGAAGTCTAGCGGCCGCGCGGGCCCTGCTTCGTGCCGCGGCGCAAGGGCCTCGCGGCCAGACGCGCACGCCGGCGGCTGGCACACTCCGGACATGCCCCTCGAGGACTACCGACGCAAGCGCGACTTCAGCAAGACGCCGGAACCGGCGCCCGTGCCGGCCACGGCCGCGGCGGGCCAGACGGGCCGCTTCGTCATCCAGCGCCATCGAGCCACCCGCCTGCACTACGACGTCCGCCTGGAGATCGACGGCGTCCTCGTGAGTTGGGCCGTCCCCAAGGGCCCCACGCTGGACCCGTCGCTCCGGCGCATGGCCGTGCACGTCGAGGACCACCCCATCGAATACTTCGATTTCGAAGGTGTCATCCCGGCGAAGCAGTACGGCGCGGGTGACGTCATCGTCTGGGACTGGGGCACGTGGGAGCCGGAGGCGCCGACCCTGGACCCTCGGCAGGGCGTCGAGGACGGGGAGCTGAAGTTCCGGATCCACGGCCAGAAGGTGAAGGGCCGCTTCACGATCGTCCGGACCGGTGGGCGCGACGAAGGGGGCGATCAGTGGCTGCTCATCCACAAGCGTGACGAGCACGCGCAGGCGGGCTGGGATGCCGAGGACCATCCGCGGAGCGTCAAGACCGGCCGGACCAACGACGAGGTCAAGGCCAACCGCGACGCCCTGTGGGTGAGCGAGGCGCCGGCCGCCAGCGCGGAGATCGACCTCGCGGGGGCCGTCGTCGCGCCCATGCCCCAGCGTATCGAGCCGATGCTGGCGACCCTCGCGACCAAGGCGTTCCGCGACGACGACTGGCTGTTCGAGATCAAGTGGGATGGCTTCCGCGTGCAGGCGGTGGTGGATAGCGGCAAGGTCCGCCTGTGGACACGGAACCTGAAGGACGCGGAGGCCTACTTTCCTCGATTGCTGGCCCAACCAGCCGGCTGGATCCAGGCCGACCAGGCGATCGTGGACGGCGAGGTCGTCGCGCTGGACGACGACGGGCGGCCGGACTTCGGGCTGCTCCAGGAGCGCCTCGGGACGAAGGGCGGCGCGGGACTCGTCTATCAGGCGTTCGACCTGCTCTATCTCGATGGTCGGTCGCTGCTGGACGTGCCCCTGGAGGATCGCAAGCGCCTGCTGCGGAGCGTGCTCAAGGACCATCCGCGCGTCCGCTACGCGGCCCATGTCGAGGGGGAGGGCGTTGCATTCTTCGAGGCGGCCAAGGGGATGGGCGTGGAGGGGATGGTGGCCAAACTGCGGCGGTCGCGCTACGAACCGGGCAAGCGCAGCGGCACGTGGCTGAAGATCAAGATCCGCCCGGAGCAGGAGCTGGTGGTCGGTGGCTGGACCCCGGGGAGTGGCAACGCGCGCGATCTCGGCGCCCTGGCGGTCGGTGTCCACGAGGACGGCCGCCTGCGCTTCAGTGGCAAGGTGGGGAGTGGCTTCACCGCCGCCACCCGCGCGGACCTCCTGCAACGACTGAAGTCGCTGGTCCAGGACGACCCGCCGTTCGACCCGCCTCCACCCACCGACTATCGCGGCCGCTGGGGCGGGGACCTGAAGGACGTCACGTGGGTCCGGCCGGAGCTTGTCATCCGGGCCGAGCTTGGTGGCTGGTCGCGGGATGGGAACGTCCGCCAGGCCTCGTTCAAGGGGATCGAGCCGGGGCGTGACCCCAACGACGTCGTCCGCGAGACGCCGGTCAACACGACCACCGCGGTCCGTGCCGCCGAGGCGTCGGCGCCCGCCGCGACCACCGCCGCGCCCGCCTCGGCGCCAGCCGGGCGCCCGCGCGCGAAACCCTTCGATTCCGAAGGTTCGTCGGCGCTCGCCGGACGTTCAGCGAGAGCCCAACGAGGGGCCTCGGAAAGCTTCGATTCCGGAGGTTCTCGCGGGGGGGCGACCGCCGAGGAACTCGCCGCGCTCGACACCCTCGGCAAGGAAGGCACCTGGCACGTGGGTGGCCACGATCTGAAGCTCACGAACCTGGACAAGCCGCTGTTCGACGCCCGCGGCGGCGCGGACGGCGACGAGCCCATCACCAAGCGGGAGCTCATCCGCTACTTCGCCCGGATCGCGCCCACGATGCTCCCGCATCTCGCCGATCGGCCGCTCAACCTCCAGCGATTCCCCAACGGCGCGGGCGCCCCGGGCTTCTGGCAGAAGAACCTCCCGGCCACCTCGCCCGCCTGGCTGACCCGCTGGCACGAGACCGGCGTGGATGGTCGCGCGGACCGCGATGCCAACGATCACCTGCTGGCGGATAGCGTCGCCGCCTTGTGCTGGCTCGGCAACCAGGCAGGCTTTGAGATCCATGCCTGGACCGGCAAGCTACCCGAGCCCTGGAAGCCGACGTTCGCCTACATCGACATCGACCCGGGTGAGAAGACGACATGGGAGGAAACCCTCGTCCTCGCCCGCTTGTACCGCACGGCCCTGGGGCACCTGGGTGTTCGTGGCTATCCCAAGACCACCGGCAAGCGCGGCATCCAGGTCTGGATCCCGGTGGAGCACGGCCGCTACGAGTTCGCCGACACGAGCGCGTGGGTGGAGAAGGTCAGTCGGGCGGTCGG
Source organism: Chloroflexota bacterium (assembly GCA_040882345.1). GTDB lineage: Bacteria > Chloroflexota > Limnocylindria > Limnocylindrales > CSP1-4 > SPCO01. The sequence goes on along the minus strand of JBBEBL010000147.1, from coordinate 5,808 downwards.
CGCCACCGTTCCAGACCTCATCAGCTGGGAGTGGGCCACGAAGGCCAGGAAGGGCCGCGCCAGGCTGGACTACACCCAGAACGCCAGCATCAAGACGCTCGTTGCGCCGTATAGCGTGCGGCCGGCGCCGGGTGCCCCGGTCAGCGCGCCCATCACCTGGGATGAGCTGGAGGACCCCGCGCTCCGCCCGGACCGCTGGACCATCCGCGATATCGTTGAGCGGGTGGAGCAGGTCGGCGACCTGTTCGCGGCCGCCCAGACGGACGCCCAGCGGCTGCCCGAAGTGTGAAGACCTGACACGATGCGCACATGACCAACGACATCACCCTGCGCAGCCCGGCAGAGGATGAACTGCGCGACTGGATCGCCCCCCTGATCGATGCCTTCTACGAGGACTTCGGCGAGGGTGAGTTCGAGAGCGAGCGCGCCATGTTCGAACCGGCGCGGCTCGTCAACGCGTTTGATGGTGACGAGCGGATCGGCTCCGCCGGCGCGTTCTCGCTGCGCCTGACGGTCCCTGGCGGCGAGGTCGCGGCGAGCGGCATCACCGCGGTCGGTGTCCGGCCGGACCATCGTCGCCGCGGCGTCATGCGCCGGATGCTGGATTGGGTCATCCAGGATGCCCGCGACCGGGACGAGCCCGTCGCCGTCCTGTGGGCCTCAGAGGCGGCGATCTACCAGCGCTTCGGGTTCGGGAGCGGGACGCTCAGCTCGCACTTCGAAGTCGATCGGTCGCGCATCGTCTTCCGTGGGCCAGCCGTGTCCCGGGACGGGATCCGCCTACGGCTGGTGGGACCGGAGGAAGCCTTCCGCCTGTTCCTGCCGATCTACGAATCCGTCCGCACGAGCGTGCCCGGATCCCTGTCGCGCCCGGTCGTCCGCTGGAAGAATCAGCTGCTGCCGGACGCCGAGTGGATGCGCCATGGCAACGGACCCAAGTACCTGGCCGTGCTGGAGGTGGACGGCCAGCCACGCGGTTACGCCATCTATCGGATCAAGAGCGACTGGGAGCCGCGAGGCCCCAAGAGCAGCCTGCTCGTGTCGGAGCTGTTCGGCCTGGACCCAGAGGCGGAGCAGGTCCTCTGGGAGTGGATCTTCGCGATGGACCTCGTGAGCACCGTGCGCGGCTGGCGCCAGCCCTTCCCGAACCCGCTGCAGCAGTGGGTCGTCGAACCGCGGCGCCTGGGTCTGACCATCGGCGACGGCCTGTGGCTGCGGCTCCTGGACGTGCCGGCGGCGTTGGAGGCGCGCACGTACGCGGGGGAGGGGACCGTCGTCCTGGAGGTCCATGACCCGATGTTCGCCGGCAATGCCGGACGCTGGGAGGTGGCGGTCCGTGGCGGGCGCGCGAGCGTGACGCGCACGGAGGCCGAGGCCGACCTCGCGCTGGACGTCGCCGCGCTCGCTTCGACGTATCTCGGAGCGGTCCGTTTCGGCGACCTGCACCGGGCCGGCAGTGTCCGCGTCTCCAACCCCGATGCCCTCCAGACCGCGGACGTGCTGTTCACCCCGTTCCGTGCCCCGTCCTGCAACACGATGTTCTGATCGCCGCCGCGGCGCCGCGACAGGCGTCAGTACGGGCGGATGAGCCCCGGGAACATCGGGAAGTCGCGGATGTTCGTCGTCGCGACGTCCGCAGAGAGCACCTCCGCCGCGGCCGCGACGAGGGCATCGACCACGTCGAGGCCGTGACTTCGCCCGTAGCGCCGCCCGAAGTCGCCGGCGAGATCGGCGAGGTCCGGTGTGACGTCCAGCCAGAACACGCGATCGAACAGCGCGTCGACGACGGTGGTCTCCTCGGCACGCATCGCCCAGCGCACCTCCGTTCTGACCGGGGTCACGCTCCACAGTTCCCCATCGCGAGCCGCCGCGATCAGGAAGTCGATGGCAGGACCCGAGCCGGATCGCCGCTCGCGGCTGGCGTCGATGAACACGGTCGAATCGATCACCCGCCGGCTCACGGCCGGCTCTCCTCGGCGGCGACGGCTGGGTCTTCTGCCAGCCGATCACCCCAGAGCGCGGCGAGGCTGTCGCGGCTCCGCTGCTTGAGGTCCGCGTACAACTCGTCGATGTCGTCGCGGTCCGCCCAGATCCCCTGGAAGTCGCGCAGCGCCGCGATGAACCCCTCCGCGTCCCAGGTGGGTCCCAGGTATTGCTCCAGCGCCTCGCGGATGAGGTGCGACCGCGTCGTGCCGCGCGCCCGGGCACGCGCATCCAACTCCCGCGTCTGCGCCTCCGTCAGGTAGATCTGCGTCCGCTCCATGCGGGGACGATATACATCGTCACGATGTACGTCAATCGCGGGCATGTGTTGCGTATTTTGTGGTTACGACTACACTGGGTGCGACATGACGACCGATGATCTCCTCACCACGCAGCAGGCCGCCACGCTCCTTGGGTGCTCGCGGCAACACGTCGTGAACCTGTGCACGTCTGGCCGCCTGCCGTACACCCGGATCGGCAGCCACCGGCGGATCCGCCGCGGCGACCTCGAGGCGTTCGCCCGCACGAAGGCCCGTCCGCTCCGGCGCGAGGAGCTTCGATCCCTGTGGCTGCACCGGGCGGTCGCTGGCAAGGTCGTCCAGGACCCCGACCGGGCGATCGCCGTTGCCCGGCGGAACGTCCGACGGTTTCGTGCGATCAATCCTCACGCTGCGACGTGGCTCGATGCATGGGCGCGCATCCTGGACGAAGGTCCCGACGCCGTGCTCGACGTGCTCACGTCGCCCTCGCGACAGGCCGTTGATCTTCGCCAGAACACGCCGTTCGTTGGCCTCCTTTCCGACATGGAACAGCGGGCCGTGATCGACGCGTTCACGGCCGCCCATCGCGACCGAGTCGCCGAGGCATCGTGAATAGGGATCAGCTGGCTCACGTACTTCGCGCCGCCGCGAATGCGACAGGCCAGATCGACATCCTCGTCATCGGTAGCCAAGCCATCCTCGGATCATTTGACGCGGACGAGCTACCGATCGAGGCGACAAGGTCGATCGAGGCCGATATCGGTTTCCTCCACGATCCGAGCGAGGAACTATCCGACCAGATCGACGGCTCGATCGGCGAGATGAGCCCCTTCTACGACGCGTTCGGCTACTACGGGCAGGGCATCAGTGTCAGGACCGCGGTGCTCCCGAACGGCTGGCGGGAACGCCTGGTGAAGTTCGAGTCCGAGGCGACGCGCCCGGCCCGCGGCTGGTGCCTGGAGCCGCACGACCTGGTGATCGCGAAACTGGTGCGGGGCGATCCCAAGGACTACGAGTTCGCTGTCGCGCTGCGCAGCATCGCCGTGGTCGATTCGCTGATCCTCGCGGAACGCCTCGACGCCACGGAAGTCAGCGGACCGGTGCGGAGCCGCATCCAACGCTGGATCACGTCCGGCCAGATCGGCTGACCGCCCGCT
>JBBEBL010000147.1:0-2308 GCA_040882345.1 Chloroflexota bacterium | reverse complement strand
CGCTCACGCCGGTCGGATCTCCGTCACCCACTTGACCCAGTCAAGGCCGCGGCGAGACGGGACGACGAGCCGCACCGGGGCGCCGCTCATGAGGAAGCCGCCGGTCAGCGCCGCCACCGTGCCCAGACTGACGAGGGCCGCGAGCACCAGGCGTCGCCATCGACCGGAACGGACCGCCCGCGGCACCGACCGTCGGAGCTTCACGACCGTGGCCGCGAGGAGTGCCCCGGCCAGGATCCCGTGCAGGACGTAGACCCAGCCCGTCTCCGGTGTGCCTGCCCGGAGCGTCAGCAGCCCGGTCGCCGCCATCCCGACGACGAGCACGGCCAGAACTCGATCCAGCGTCGCGTGGGTCATGTCAGCAGCTCGTGTCCCCCTTGTGGGCCACGGACGGTTGGTACGTCGCTTGACCGAGACGGCGGTCTCGTCAACCCCTTGACAGCGAGCATCTAACAACTATCGTGATAACGCGATGGTTGATGAATCCCGCTACACGGCACCAGGGAGGCTCACGGTGGCCGAGGCCGCCGAACGATTGTCCGTCACAAAGGATCAGGTACGGCGACTCATCTCGTCCGGCGAACTGCCGGCGGATCGGGTCGGCAATAGGGCGTGGCTGATCTCGACGGAGGCCGTCGAGCGTCGCCTGGATCAGGCTCCGCGAGACGGTCGACGCCTCACCCCGCGGAACGCATGGGCAGCCCTGTTCATGATCGTCGGCGAGCCAGCGCCCTGGCTGGACCAGCCGACCCGCTGGCGGATCAGTCGCTATCTCGCGTCGCACCGACCGTCCGAGGACCGCTCGCGGTTCGCGTACCGGGGCCGCCCAAAGGGGTTCCGGGCACACCCGTCGCTCCTCGCATCCGTGCGCGACGACTCGGCGCTCATGCTGACGGGGATCTCCGGCGCGACGGAGCGGCGGCTCGGGCTTGTCGGCGGCGGCGGCGAGGTCGACGCCTACGTCTCGTCCGCCGACCTGGACGCGGTCATCCAGCGAAACCACATGCGGCGCTCAGACGACCCCAACGTGCTCCTGCGGGTCGTGGATCCGTTCACGACGCCGTGGCCGCCCGCAAGGGTTGCTCCGGTGTCAGCCATCGCGCTGGACCTGCTCGACAGCCCAGAGCCGCGAGCCAAGCAAGTCGGGGATGCAGTCTTGAGGGGGATCGAGCGTGCCTACAGTCACGATCACACCCATCGATGACGCCGAGACGGAGGTCTGGAGACTCGCGCGCGAGGTATCGGGACTGCTCCGGGGCCTGCCGTGGGTTCTGATCGGCGGCCTGATGGTCAGGATCATCGAGGCCGAGCACGGCGTCACGACCGAGTGGACGACCGGTGACGTGGACACCGTGCTCGACGTCCGCGCAGTGTCCACGGCGACGGAGGAGGCTTCCCGGCGGCTGATGGCCGCCAACTTCGTGCCCGAACGTGAGGAGGATCTGGTCTTTCGGTTCGTGCGCGGCAACGACATCGTCGACGTCCTCGCAACGGACAACCTGGGCGGGCGAGCGAAGCTCACGACCGTGCCGCCCAACTCGACGATGCAGGCGATCGGCAGCCGTCAGGCGATCTCTCGCAGCCGCGTGCTGACGATCGACACCGGAGACAGCCAGTTCAACGTCCCGGTACCGTCGCTGGTCGGGGCCATCGTCATCAAGGGGCGCGTCGTCGGCAACATCCAGAACCCGAAGACGCGTGTCAAGCACGAGCGAGATCTGGCCCGACTGCTCGCGCTGGCCGAGAATCCTGTCGCGATGCGCTCGGAGCTGTCCAGGAGTGAGCGCGGATACTTGCGCCAGCGCGCCGACATGATGAGCGACGCTCACCGGGCGTGGGCGAGGGTGCCCAACGCGGAAGACGGGGCCATCGCCCTGTCCATCCTCATCAATGGGAAGTAGGCCCGCCCGCAGCCGGCGGCCGATCCGCGGTACACGGCACCGTGGCACGTACCAACCGTCCTTGACGCACAACGTGTCCCCCCGACGCCGTGACGCCGTCATGACAGGGGATCGACGATCGCAGTCGACCCGATCATGCTCGGGGGCATGGAGCGGGTTCAGCCCCTGCGTCGAGGGGCATGGACATGCACGGTCCTCGTGCCGAGGATTGAGGCCGACCTGAGCCGCACGCCGATATGCCAGCGATGCGGGTCGTCGTTCGAGCACCCGATCAAGGTCTGTCGAGGCTGCGAGCACCTGGTCGTCTTTCATGGGCGCGACACGGAGGGCTGCGGCCGCATCTTCGCCGGCGGCTGGTGCGCGTGCCGACGCGCCTTCGGGCGCGAGAACGCCGAGTACGTCCGCTA
>JBBEBL010000146.1:0-3395 GCA_040882345.1 Chloroflexota bacterium | reverse complement strand
TCGAGGCCTTCGAGGGACGCCCACTCCGGGGCTGAGGGTCAGTGTCGGCGACGCGCCGGAAGATGGCCACGGCGTTCTGGCCGCCGAACCCGAAGCCGTCGATGGCCACCGTGTCCACCCGGGCCTCGCGCGCGACGAGCGGCACGTAGTCCAGGTCGCACTCCGGGTCGGGCGTGTGCAGGTTCGCGGTCGGCGGGATGACACCGTCGCGGATGGCCCCGATCGCGGCGAGCGCCGACGCCACGCCGGCAGCCCCCACGAGGTGGCCGATCATCGACTTCGGAGAGCTGATCGCGACCTTGTACGCGTGCGCGCCGTACGCGGCTTTTATGGCGCGCGTCTCGGTCACGTCGTTGAGTGGCGTCGCCGTCCCATGGGCCACGATGTAGTCGATCTCGTCGGGCGCCACGGATGCGTCGCGGAGCGCGTTCGTCATCGCTCTGGTCTGACCGCGGCCGGTCGGCTCCGGCGCACTGATGTGGAAGGCGTCCGCGGTCAGCGCCGCCCCAAGGATCTCGGCGATCGGCGTCGCGCCGCGGGCGAGCGCATGCTCAAGCGACTCGACGACGCACACGCCGGCACCCTCGCCCAGGACGAAGCCGTCGCGGGTGGCGTCGAACGGACGCGAGGCCGTGGCCGGGTCGTCGTTGCGCTTGGACAGTGCGGTCATGTTGGCCAGGGCCGCCACGCCCATCGGCCAGATGGGCGCCTCCGTGCCGCCGGTCACGACGACGTCGCACTCGCCCGTCCGGATCAGCCGGAGCGCGTCCTGGAAGGCGATGACGGACGTGGCGCAGGCCGCGACCTGGGTCATGACCGGGCCCGTGAGCCTCCATTCCATGGACAGCATCGCCGCACCCATGGACCCGGACAGGGCCGGCACGGCGAACGGCGACACGAAGCGCGGACCGCGGGAGTCGTGGGCGTGGGTCCCATCGATGATCTGCTCGATGCCGCCGCCACCCGTGTTCATGACGACGCCGACGCGATCACGCTGTTCGGGTGACATGGCGGCGAAGTCGATGCCGCTGTGGGCCACGGCTTCCTTCCCGGCGGCCATCGCGAAGTGGATGAACCGGCTCATCCGCCGCGCCATCTTGGCGTCCATGACGTCCCGGGCGTCGAAATCGAGGACTTCGGCCGCGATCCGCACCTCGTGCGCGGAGGCGTCAAAGCTCTGGATGAGCCGGGTGCCGGTCACGCCCGCCTGGAGGTTGGCCCAGTAGGTAGGGAAGTCGTTGCCGATGGGCATGATGGCGCCCAGACCGGTGATCACAGCGCGATGGGCGGGATCTCGTTCAGCGGGCATGGTCGCGATTGTACGGATTGCGGCTCAGTCGCCGTCGTAGCGCTTGAAGATGACCGCGCCGTTGTGGCCGCCCAGGCCGATGTTGTTGGACAGCGCGTAGCGGATGGGCATGGCGCGCGTCTCATCCGTGACCCACAGGTCGCACTCGGGATCGTGGTCCCGGTGGTTGATCGTGCCCGGGGCCAGTTGCTCGGCCACGGACATCACGGTCGCGAAGGCCTCGAAGGCGCCCGCGGCGCCCATCATGTGCCCGGTCATCGACTTCGTGGCGCTGATGGCGATGGCCTGCGCGCCACGCGCCGCTCGCGCCCCGAACACCGTCCAGATGGCCTCGGCCTCGCGCTTGTCGCCAAGCGGCGTTGACGTGCCGTGCGGGTTGATGAGGTCGACCTCGTCGGCCGGGACGCCGCGGCGCTCCAGGGCCATCTGCATGGCTCGTGCGGATCCCACCCCGGCGTCGATGGGCTGGACCATGTCCCAGCCGTCCGCCGCCGACCCGTAGCCCACGACTTCGGCGTAGATGTGCGCACCGCGCGCCTTGGCGAGTTCCAGGTCCTCCAGGAACAGCGAGCCGGCTCCCTCGCCGAGCACGAACCCGTCGCGCGTCGCGTCGAAGGGTCGTGAGACCGTCTGGAGCGGCTCGCCGGGCCGCGGCATGCCCATGCCCCGCATGTTGGAGAAGCCCGCGTGGGCCACCTCCAGGAGGGGCGCCTCCGTGGAGCCGGTGATGACGGCGATGCAGTCGCCGCGTCGGATGGCCTCGGCGCCTTCGCCCACGTTGTGGGTGCCGGTGGCGCACGCGGACACGACGCACATGTTGTGGCCGATGGCGCCGGTCTCGATGGCGATCATCCCGGAGCAGCTATCCACGAGCGCGTTGGCGATGAACGTCGGGGCGACCGTCCGGTTGCCGCGCTCATGGAGGGCGACGTGGTTGTCGATCATGAGCTGCTGGCCACCGGCGCCGGATCCGAAGACGACGCCGACCTCGGTCCGGTTCTCGTCGCTGAGCTCGAATCCGGAGTCGGCCAGCGCCTGCTTTGCGGCCGCCACGCCGAAGTGCAGGCTGCTCTCGCTGCGCCTCGCGGCCTTCGGGTCCATCCAGTCCGCCGCGCGGAAGTCGCGGATCTCCCCGGCGGCCTGCGCCTCGTACGGTGTGGGGTCGAAACGCGTGATCGTGTCCAGGCCGGACACCCCATTGACGAGGTTGTCCCAGGCCGTTGCCGTGTCGTTGCCGACGGGGCTGATGACCCCGAGACCGGTGACGACGACGCGGCGCTCGTAGTCGGGTCGACGCATGTGAGCAGGCTCCCTCTGGGTTGATCAGGCCGCCGCGGCGGCCAGGTCGGTAAGACGGTCGATGGACCCCGGATCGTCGGCCGGGATGACCTCGGCGTCGGGGGCGATGCGCTTGATGAGCCCGGTCAGGACCTTGCCGGGGCCCACCTCGACGAACGTGGTGACACCGGCGTCGGCCATGTGTCGGACCGCGGCCACCCAGTCGACTCCGGCCGTCAGATGCTCGATGAGCTCCGTGCGCGCGCCGTCCGCGGTGGTGATGGGTCGGGCGTCAGCATTGGCGAGGAGCGTCGTGGTGGGATGGCCGAAGGTGACTGACGCAAGAGCCGCCCGCATCCCCTCGGCCGCCTCGGCCATGAGCGGCGAATGTGCCGCCACGCTCACCGGCAGGACGATGGCGCGCCTGGCGCCGAGGTCCTTCGCGACGGCCGCACCCGCCTCGACGGCCGCCCGCTCGCCGGATACCACGACCTGGCCCGGGGAGTTGCGGTTCGCGATGACGAAGGTTCCGTGCGTTCCCGCCGCGGCGACCAGCTCGGGAATCCGGTCGTCGTCCAGGCCGATGATCGCGGCCATGGCCCCGTCGCGGCCCTGGCCGGAGGCCTGCATCAGTTCGCCGCGCCGCCGGACCAGGCGGACGGCATCGTCCAGTGCGAGGACACCGGCCGTCACCATGGCCGAGTACTGACCCATGGAGTGCCCGGCGGCGAATGCCGGCGTCGGTGGGTCGATCCCCGCGGCGGTACATCGTTCGCGCACGGCCTCGAGGATGGCGATGGACGCGGCG
>JBBEBL010000145.1:0-3405 GCA_040882345.1 Chloroflexota bacterium | reverse complement strand
CCCGGCATGGGCATCCCCATCACCTCGCGCGTCCCATCCCCGGACGACGAGACGGACCCCAGCGCCCGACGAGCTCTGGAGCGTGCCCTGGAATACATGGACCTCCGCCCCGGGCAGCCGATCCTGGGCCAGAAGGTGGACGTCGTCTTCGTCGGTTCGTGCACGAACGGCCGGATCAGCGACCTGCGCCTGGCCGCCGCAGCGCTCCAGGGGCGCAAGGTCGCGGACGGCGTCAGCCTGATGGTCACGCCAGGCTCCGACGAGGTAAAACGCGAGGCCGAGCGCGAGGGTCTGGCGGACATCTTCAAGGCGGCCGGAGCCGACTGGCGCGAGTCCGGCTGTTCCATGTGCATCGCGATGAACGGCGACCAGTTGCAGCCCGGGCAATACGCGGTCAGCACCAGCAACCGCAACTTCGAGGGCCGCCAGGGCAAGGGCGGACGCACGTTCCTGGCCTCACCACTGACCGCCGCCGCTTCCGCGATCAGCGGCGTGGTGACGGACCCGCGGACCCTGCCCGGGATCGAGACGCTGGCCGCCGTGGGAGGACGCTGACCGTGGCAGAGCCGATCCGCGTCTTCACCAGCAAGGTCGTTCCGCTCGACGCGGAGAACGTCGACACGGACCAGATCGTCCCGGCCCGCTATCTCAAGGTCACGGACAAGGACGGCCTGGCCGAGGCGCTCTTCCGCGACTGGCGGTTCGAGGAGGATGGGAGCCTCAAGGACCCGCCGTTCATCCTTGACCAGCCGGGGATGGCGGGGCGCAACATCCTGCTGGTCGGTGACAACTTCGGGGCTGGCTCATCGCGCGAGCACGCCCCATGGGCCCTCTCCGCCTGGGGGATCAAGGCCATCCTGTCGACCGGGTTCGCGGACATCTTCCGCAGCAACAGTCTCAAGAATGGGGTCCTGCCGATCATCGTCCCGCCGGACGTCCATCGGCGCCTCCGGGACATCGTGGCCGCAGATCCGGACGCCGAGCTGACCGTGGATCTCGCCGAGGAGGGGATCCTGCTCCCGGACGGCTCCACGATCGACTTCACGATCGACCCGTTCGCGAAGCAGATGCTTCTCGCCGGCACGGACGAGCTCGGCTACCTGTTGTCGAGAGAGCCGGCGCTGAAGACTTGGGAGTCGGCGCACCCGCCGCGCGTGGACACGGTGCGCGCCAGCGCCTGACGCGCCCGGAACCGCGACCGGCATCCGGTCGTCTCGCCGGGCATGAACGACCTGCGATCCGGCTGGCGCCTCGGCGTCGGCATCCTGTCTCTGGCCATCGTGCTCGTCGCGTGTGGCAGCGCCGCGAGCCCACCGCCCATCGTCACGGATCCGCCGGACGCCCCCGTGACCGCGCCGCCAGAGGACGGCGGCGGCAACGGCAACGTCCTCCCGCCGGATGGGGCCAAGGTCGTGGTGCCTCGACCCGGCCAGCTGGATGTGCACCCCATCCCGGCCGAGGTCATCACCGCCAAGGTGGATGGACGCAACGTGGTCGTCGGCCTGGACTGGTGGAGCGGCGTGGAGCCGTGCTCCATCCTGGACACCGTGGTCGTGGAGCGCCTGGAGATGGCCTTCGTGATCACGCTCCGCGAAGGGCGCGGGCCGGAAGACGTCGCCTGCATCATGATCGCCGAGCTGCATCGCACGTTCGTGGATCTTGGCGACCTGGAGCCCGGCACGTACACGATCCGCGATGGCACCGGCGGCGCCCCCGACATCGAGGTCGTGGTCGGCTGACGTTCGCCGTGCTCGCTCCAGGCAAGCGATCCGGGATAGATCCCTCGTGATACGTCGCCCAGACGCCATGGATCGGTCGTCTCGGTCATGGGCGGATGCTCGTTCATGGTGGATCGCTCGCTGACGCCGAGCGCGCCGGTCGCGCCGGTCGTCCCACCCGGCCGCCCTTACCTGAGGCGACTGATTTCGGTGGCAGCGCAATGCAGGAGCTATCACGGCCGATAACGGCCGCCTTCGACCCGGTCGGCCGGTGCCGCCCACGCTCGGGTCGAGCGGAAGCGGATCCGCGACCGTCCGGTTCCAGGGTCTGTGTCCAGGATATCGCGCTGGCGCCGAAACGGCCGGGCGCATTCGGGGGGGCGCGACGGAAGGCGCAGTGGGGGCGGACCGCCCCAGGCAACCTCGCCGGCGCGCCGCGCGCGCCGCGCTCGCCGGGCCCACCCGGCGCACCTGTGCGACGATCGGACGGTGAATCCCATCGATCTCGTCGCCATCCTGCTCATCGTGCTCGCCGTCCTGCTCGGCTTCCGCTCCGGTGCCATCCCGCAGGTCGGTGGCCTGCTTGGCGCCATCGGCGGCGGCGGACTCGCCATCCTCCTGCTTCCCGCCGCCGTCGAGCCGCTTGGCGAGATCGACCCCGCGTTCCGCCCGTTCGTCGTCCTGGCCGGTTTGCTCGCCATGGTGGGCGTGGGCGAATCGATCGGGTCCGCGCTGGGGCGGAGCGTCGCGCGGGCGCTGGGGACCGGCGTGCTTGGCGCCGCGGACCGGGTGGCCGGCGGCTTCGTGGGGGCCGCCCAGGCGTTGCTCGTCATCTGGCTCGTGGGGGGGCTCCTGGCCTTCGGTCCGGTCCCGCGACTCGCCGAGGCGGCCCAGACCTCGACCGCCGTTCGCGGCCTCGGGGCCATCCTTCCGACGCCGACCGAGATCGCGGCCGAGCTCGGGACGCTGCTCGACGACTCCGGCCTGCCAGACGTCTTCCTGGGGTTCGAGCCGCTGCCGCGGAGCCCGGTCGACCTGCCGGAGGATGCGACCGCCCGGGCCATCGCGGGCCTCGCTCAGGCGAGCACATACCGGGTATCGGCGGGCACCTGCGGCCTGTCGTCATCGGGGAGCAGTGTCGTCGTCGGGCGCGGCTATCTCGTCACCAACGCCCACGTCGTGGCGGGCGCCCGGCCGGACGGCGTCCAGGTCGTCAGCGCGGACGGAGCGCGATTCGACGCGACCGTGGTCCTGTTCGATCCGGTGCTGGACGTGGCCGTGCTCCACGCCGACCGGCTCACGGCCCCGGGCCTGCGGTTCGCGGCGGCCGATCCTGTTCGTGGTTCGATCGGGGCGGCGCTGGGCTACCCGGGCGGCGGCGCCCTGGTCATCGTGCCAGCCGCCGTGGCCGGCGCGTACCCGGCGACCGGCCGAGACATCTACGGCGGGGCGACCGTCCAGCGCGAGATCCTGGAGCTCAATGCTCGCATCGATCGCGGCGACAGCGGTGGGCCGTTCGTCCTGCGGGATGGGACGATCGGTGGTCTCGTGTTCGCCGAGGCGCGGACGGATCCCGAGGTCGGATACGCGCTCTCCCCGACGGCGGTGGCGACGCGGATCGCGCCGGGCCTTGGCCGTACGGGCCCGGTCGATACCGGCGCCTGCGTCCGCTGACGAGACCCTGACC
>JBBEBL010000144.1:20242-22205 GCA_040882345.1 Chloroflexota bacterium | reverse complement strand
GCCGCCGCCTGCGCCTCGAGAGCCACGAGCTGGGCATCCAGCCAGGCGCGTCGGTCCGGTTCGGCGACCTCGTGCGCCACCCGCTCGCGCAGCGCGGCCGCGTCCTCGCGCAGACGCGCGGGGCTGCGCAGCTGCTCCATGTCCACCTGGGCCTTCAACGCGGCCGGTCCGAAGTAGCCATCCACGAGCCCCGGGATCCGCTGGTCCAGGCGGAGGGCGAGGAGCAGGTAGTCCGAGGCGATGGGATCCGGCGCGGGCACCTGGCGGGTCCCGCCCATGGCCGGCACCGATGACCCGGCGGTCACCGCTGCATCCGGTCCGGCCGCGGAGCTCGCCGCTCACCGTGGTCGCGATGCGCGTCGGCCTCGCGGCGGGCCGCATCGAGTCGATCGGCCAGGGCGGGGTCCGCGGGCAGGCCGGCGCGATCGGGCGCGCGATCCACGTCGCGCGGGGCGGCCGGGACGCCGCCTACGGGGGTGCTGCCCACGCCGCCGGTCTCGCCCACGAACGGCATGCCCTGGCGCTCCACGGCGTCCAGGCTCATGCGCAGCGCGGCGGTCTTCTGGCCGGCCACCTCGCGAACGTAGGCCGCCTCCTCGTCCGGCGTCATCGCGCGGCCACGGACGATGCCCTTGGGCTTGCCGACCATGAGCCACGCGAGGTGGTAGCGGTCCATGCTGCCCCACGCGGTCGCCAGCAGGTCGTCGGAGCGCTGGAGCCACATCTGGAGCGCGCCAAGGGCCGGTTGGGCATCCAGGCGCTCCCCCTCGTCCACGAGCTGCCGGGTCCGGAGGATGAGCTCGTCGCGGGTCACGGTGCGTCCGCTCCCCGGATCATCGACTCCCGGTCCGCGCGCGCCCGTCGCGTCCAGGGGCCGGGAACGCCATCACCGATCGGGGCGCCGTCGAAGCGCGTCACGGGCAGGATCCCGGCCACGCTGGAGCACAGGAACGCCTCGTCGGCCGCGGCCAGGTCGTCGCGCGTCAGCCATGCCTCCACCGGGCGGAGGCCGACCCGCTCCGCCCAGCCCAGCAGCCACGAGCGCGTCGTGCCGGGCAGGATGGCGCAGTCGAGCGACGGCGTGGCGAGTTCCGTCGGCCCACCCGACCCCGCGCGCCGGACGAGGAAGATGTTCGCGCTCGTGCTCTCCGAGAGGTGGTCGGAGACGGTCAGGAACAGGGCGTCGTCCGCCCCGGCCCGGCGAGCCTCCAGGCGGGCGTAGACGTACTCGGCACGCGACGTGGTCTTGAGGCTCGCCAGCGGATCCTGTGGGTCGCGCCGGACCCGGCTCGTCACGAGGTGCAGCCCCTGCTCCAGGTGCGACGACGGCGCCGCGACCACCGGCCACGCCTGGACCACGAGCGTGGCCGCGACGTCCTCGGTCGGTGGCAGGACACCGCGCGATCGATACGGGCCGCGCGAGACCGTGATGCGCACGGAGGCATCGCCGTCGGGACCGTCCAGTCCCTCCGCGGCGAGCAGCGCCGCGATGCCCACCGTGAGCTGCTGGTCCACGTCGCGCGGCAGGTCGATGGACAAGCCGTCCGCCGAACGGCGGAGCCTGGCCAGATGCTCGGGGAGTTCCGTCACGCGGCCGCCGCTCGCGCGCAGCGTCTCGAACACGCCATCGCCGAGCTGGAAGCCACGGTCGAAGACGGACAGGTGGGGCCCATCTGCCGGCAGGACCTCGCCATCCACCCAGACGTGTCGCGGGTGGCTCACCGGGCCCTCACCTGGCGACCTCCCGCCCGCCGATCGCCCCGAGCGGCCCGCGGGCCTTGGCCACCGTCTCGTCCCACTCCTCGGCCGGGTCGCTGCCCCAGGTGATGCCGCCGCCCACGTGCAGCGTCAGCCGGCGGCCGTCCGCGACGAAGGTCCGGATGAGGATGCTCGTCTGCATCGCCCCGTCCGGGCCGATCCAGCCCAACGCCCCCGTGTACGGGCCGCGACGGACGGGCTCCAG
>JBBEBL010000144.1:14639-20142 GCA_040882345.1 Chloroflexota bacterium | reverse complement strand
CCGGGCCGATCCAGCCCAACGCCCCCGTGTACGGGCCGCGACGGACGGGCTCCAGGCCCTCCAGGATCTCCATCGCCCGGATCTTGGGCGCGCCGGTGATGGACCCGCCGGGGAAGCTGGCGGCGAGCAGGTGGAAGGCGTCGCGTCCGGTGGCCAGGCGTCCGGTCACGGTCGACACGAGGTGCTGGACGGCCGCGGTCCGCTCCAGGCGGCAGAGTCGCGGGACGCGCACCGTACCGGGCACGCATACGCGCCCCAGGTCGTTGCGGAGGACGTCCACGATCATCACGTTCTCCGCGCGGTCCTTGGCGCTCGCGAGGAGCTCGCAGGCGAGCGCGCGATCCTCGGCGCGGTCCCGGCCGCGCGGCCGCGTGCCCTTGATGGGATCGCTCGCGACGACGCCCTCGTGGCCCACGGACAGGAACGGCTCCGGCGATGCCGACAGCAGCGCCCGCGGCCGCCCGGTCTCCGGCGACGGGCCCAGGTCCAGGAACGCCGAGAACAGCGATGGGTCGCCCGTGCGCAGGTGGCGGTAGCGGTCCCACGGATCGCCGTCGAAGTCGGTCGCGAGGCGGCGCGTCAGGTTGGCCTGGTAGATGTCGCCGCGGGCGATGTGCTCGCGGACGGTCTCGACGCCGGCCTCGTACTCGGCACGCGAAAGGCTGGAGGTGAACGCGAGGCGGGGCTCGTCATGGGCCACGGGACGCGTCGCCGTAGCGTGCCGGGTGGGTGGCGCGGGGGGCGCCATCAGCCGCGCATGCACATCGTCCAGCCGGCGCGCGAGTCGGCGCCCGTCCCGGTCCAGCGCCCGCCCCCCGAGCCAGGCGTGGCCCGATCGGCGATCCCAGGCGACCACCCAGTCGTGCAGGGCCAGGCGCATCGGCGGCAGGCCCTGGTCATCGATCGCGATGGTCGGCAGGCGCTCCAGCGCGTGACCCAGATCGTAGCCCAAGAATCCCACGAGCCCACCCAGGAATCGCGGCGCATCCGCGGGCACCACCGGCGTCGCGTCCAGCCGGGCGAGTAGCCGGCGAGCGACGGCGAACGGGTCAGAGCCGGCGGCCGGCGACTCCAGGATGGCGACCGGGTCCGCGGTCAGGTACGTCCAGCGGGCGTTGCGACCCGGGCGGGCGCTCTCCAGCAGCGCGAGACCGGGCAGGTCGCGGAAGGCCTCCGCCGCGTCGATCGGGCGCGCCTGGGCGACGCCGTCCGGCAGGCGTCGCAGGCGGATGGTGGCGGCGGACGTACCGGGCGGGGTGGGGCCGACGGGGATCACGCCCGCGATGATACGGCCGGGTCGCCGCACCGGCGCGCGCGCCCCTGCTCGTTGTCGTTACAGTCACGCGATGAGAGCACGCGATCTGGGCATCACCGTAGGCCTGGGGACGCCCGGACCCCTCAACGCGATCACGGACGTGGCCGGCGTGACGGTGGGGCACACGACGATCGTGCGCGGCGATGGCCCGCTGGTCACGGGCCAGGGACCGGTGCGGACCGGCGTGACGGTCGTCTGTCCGCGCGGTGCCGAGGCGTGGAGCGAGCCGGTCTTCGCGGGCGCGCATCGGCTCAATGGCAATGGCGAGTTGACCGGCCTGGAGTGGGTCCGCGAGTCGGGGCTGCTGACGACACCGGTCGCGATCACCAACACGCACAGCGTCGGGGTGGTGCGCGACGCGCTGGTCGCGGCCTCCGTGCGGGCCGACCCGCGACATCCCTCCTGGTCCCTGCCGGTCGTCGGCGAGACGTACGACGGCGTGCTCAACGACATCAACGGCTTCCATGTCCGGCCGGAGCACGTGGATGCCGCGCTCGCCGCGGCATCCGGCGGGCCCGTGGCGGAGGGAGCCGTGGGCGGCGGGACCGGCATGATCTGCCACGAGTTCAAGGGCGGCATCGGGACCGCCTCGCGGGTCATCGATGACGATTGCGGCGGGTACACCGTCGGCGCACTGGTGCAGGCCAACTACGGCAAGCGTCCGTGGCTGCGCATCGACGGCGTCCGGGTCGGCGAGGCGATCCCCACCTCGGAGGTCTCAAGCCCGTGGGACGAGGAGGAAGAACGCTCGCGCCCGCCGGCCGGGTCGGGATCGATCATCGTCGTCGTTGCGACCGATGCCCCGCTCCTGCCGAGCCAATGCGAGCGACTCGCCCAGCGTGCCGGCCTCGGCATCGCCAGGGTGGGAGGGACGGGCGGCCACACCAGCGGCGACCTGTTCATCGCGTTCTCCACCGGCAACCGACTGCCGGCCGGCATGGGCGTGGACGAGCATGCATCGGGGCGGCGCGTCGTGGATGTCCGGATGGCCGGCAACATCATCATCGACCGGCTGTTCGACGCCGTCATCGAATCGACGGAAGAGGCGATCGTCAACGCCCTCGTGGGGGCCGAGACGGTCGTGGGGCGGGACGGGATCACCGCCCACGCGATCCCGCACGACCGGCTTCGGGAGGTCATGGCCGCCCACGGGCGTTGACCTGGGTCCTGCCCTCGCCGCCCGTCCCGACCCTGTCCCGCCCCATGGCCCTATCGTCGAAGGAACGGCCGGGACGCGGCCTTCCTCCGACGGGCATCCCACCCGGCGGGAGGAACATCGAAGGAGCGGGTCCCGCCGGGTGTTCGATCGACGTTAGGGCCGCCCGATGGGACGCGGGACGCGGGACGCGGGGCGCGGGACGCGGCCAGGGGCCTTGGGCCTGGGGCCGGTCACCCCGTGGTCGAACGGACGGCGGAACCGCCCGGCCCGAGCCGGATCCGGCGTTCTCCCGTCGGGCCGGTCACCCCGCGACAGGGAGAACGGAGGAACGGCCCAGATCGCGGGTCGCCCGCCGTTCCTCCGCTGGTTCGGTCACCCGGTGACCGGCAGCCGCGGACCGGCAGCCGCGGACCCGCCCGGGCGACTACCCGGCCGTCGCCGGTTCCGGCTTCTCGATCGGGACGCCGATGAGGCTCCCGTACTCCGTCCACGAACCGTCGTAGTTGCGGACCCGCTCATACCCCAGCAGCTCGTGCAGCACGAACCATGAATGGGACGAGCGCTCCCCGATCCGGCAATAGGCGATGACATCCTTGTCCGCCGTCACGCCCTTGGCCGCATAGAGCGCCTCCAGTTCCTCGCGCGGCTTGAACCGACCGTCCTCACGAACCGTCTGTGCCCACGGGATGGACGCGGCGCCCGGGATGTGCCCCGCCCGCTGCGCGGTCTCGCTCATGCCCGGTGGCGCGATGATCTCGCCGTTGAACTCGGCCGGCGATCGGACGTCCACCAGGGCGAGGCCCGCATCGCCGAGGCGCGGCAGGATGTCGTCGCGGAAGGCGCGCAGGCTGAAGTCGGCGACGGGCAGGTCATAGTCGGTGCTGTCGTACGACGGCACGTCGACGGTCACCGGAAAGCCCTGGTCCAGCCAGTACTTGCGCCCACCGTTGAGGATGCGCACGTCGCGGTGGCCGTACAGCTTGAGCTGCCAGTACGCCCACGCGGCGAACCAGTTGTTGTTGTCGCCGTACAGGACGATCGTCGTGTCGGGCCCGATGCCGCTGGACGACAGCAGGGCGCTGAAGTCCTCGCGCGATGCGATGTCGCGTCGGACCCCGTCGGACAGCTGGCTCGTCCAGTCCCAGGCGACGGCACCCGGGATGTGGCTCTGCTCGTAGGCGGTGGTGTCGACATCGACTTCCACGAAGCGGACGCTCGGGTCATCGAGGTGCGCCTGCGCCCAGTCGGTATCGACGAGCGCGTCGGCGGTGGCGTATCCGTGGTCGGACATGAGGTGCGGGTCTCCTTCGTTGGGGGTCGAGCGGAAGTCGTCGGCGTGGGCGGTCGCTCCGAGTCCGATCAGTCGCCGGCCGGATGGTCGCGACGGCTGAACTCGGCGAGCCGCTCCGTACAGTCGGCGGCGGCGCGCTGGGCCTGGCGGACGATCCACGGATCCACCCGGCTGGAATCCTCGATCGTCAGCGCGGGGCCGGTCGGCCCGTCCTCCACCACGACGCCGGAACTGTTGCGGTAGTCGGCCATCCAGTTCGACTGGAGCTGGAGTGCCACGTCCGTGACGACCGCGACCGGGAACAGCCAGTCCAGGTACGTCGCGTCCAGGCGGTCCGCGATGTCCGCGAGGCGCACGGCTCGACCGCGCTCCACGCGCGCCAGCAGGTCCAACACGCGAACGGTCGTGAACGGATCGCCGCCTTCCGCGATCGTGGGCGGCACGATGTGCGGATCCGGGAGGCCCGGCGGTGCCGGTCGCAGGGGGCCCAGGCCGATGGTCGCGGGAGGGACGTCGGTCACGGTCAGGACGGATCTCCAAGCGGATCAGTAGGGATTGGCGAGTCTACCGCAGCCGCCGCGAAGTCCGCCAAACGGGGCGGTCAACAGCAGGGACCAGGCTCAGGGAGCGCCTATTCTGGGACTATTGACCAATCTGACCAGATTGACCTATCATCGTGGCATGGCCCAACCGCTCGTACCTACGATCGATTTCTCGCCAGCCAAGGCGCATCTCTCGGACGTGATGGACGCCGTGTTCCATCAGCATCGCCTCCAGCTCGTTTCTCGGCATCGTGGGAAGGAGCAGATGCTGCTGGTCCGCCCGGAGGACCTGGTCGCCATGCTCGGCGATCAGCGACTAGAGGTGCTCGCGGTATACGACGAGGGCGAGGTCACTCTCCGCGTCCCGGAACTCGGTGTCCTCGGCTTTGGCGACACGCTCGATGAGGCCACGGTCGACTTACTGACGGAGCTACGCGTATACGTGGCGCGGTTCTTCGAGAACCCGTCTCGGTACCTGGTCGGCCGCGGTGTGCCTCCCTTGTCATTGCTCCGGTTCGCACTCAGTGGGGAGGACGAGCAACGCTTGGTTCTGGGGATCGATGAGCCGGCGACGGAGCGAACGGTCGTCGGCGCGAGTTGAGGACACCAGACTGGGATGAAGTCCGGGCGTTCTTGAAGTACGACGGCTGGGAGCACGATGTCCAGCGGTCGACCGACCACGACTACTTCGAGAAGACGCTGCCCGATGGGGAGATCTTGATCACCAGGGTGTCTCGATCGGGCAAGAAGACGATGAGCCCGGGGCGCTTCAAGGCGATCCTTTCCGACCAGCTCAGGGTCAGCGACCCTCAGTTCTGGAACGTGATTCGGTTGAAGGAGCCCGCCGAACGACCGTCACCCGAACCGGTACTCGCCCCGGACTCGCTTCCACTGTGGCTCGTACAGCAGCTCGAGCGTGCTGGTGTGACCGGAGAGACCATTCAAGGCCTCGACGAGGACGATGGTCGGGTGTTACTCAACGAGATCCGCTCTCGCTCATCCCGACGGTGAATGGCGTGCGTCAGTCAGGCTCCCCGGTCACCGGGTGACCCAACGAGCGGAGGAACGGTCGGGCGCGGGTTCTCCTCCGTCGGTCCGGTCGTGGTGTGACCGGAAGGACGAACGAGGGAGGTCATCGGTCGGTTCCGTCGTCCGTTCGGTCGTGGGGTGACCGGATCCGTCGGCTCGGTCCTGGG
>JBBEBL010000144.1:7914-14539 GCA_040882345.1 Chloroflexota bacterium | reverse complement strand
GGTTCCGTCGTCCGTTCGGTCGTGGGGTGACCGGATCCGTCGGCTCGGTCCTGGGGTGACCGGATCCACGCGTGACACGGCGTACGAACCTTCACCGGACCGTTGCCCGTCCTGAACCGATGTGCGGCATGCTGTCGCCCTGATGACACCCACCGATCCGACCACGCTCACACCGACCTCACCGCCCCAACGACCCGACCGCCGCTCCATGCTGCTGCGGCCAGTCATCGCGCTCGCCCTGGTCGTGGCGTTCAGCGTCGGGATCGGGATCGGCGGGGTCCTCGGCGGCGCCACGGGCGGGACGGCGACCGCCACCGCGGATCCCACCACCGGACCGGCGGCCTCGGCCCCGACGGAGTTCGGCCTCATCCGAGAGGCATGGGACACCATCCACCAGCAGTATGTGGCCCGCGGCGAGCTGGACGACCGGGCCCTCATCTACGGCGCCATCGACGGCATGACCGACGCCGTCGGCGACACCGGCCACACGGACTTCATGACGCCGGAGGAGCGCGCCGACCGAAACGACGCCCTGTCCGGCTCGTACGTGGGGATCGGGGTCCGAATCGACCCGAACGACGCCGGTCTGCCGCGCATCGTCGGGGTCTTCCCCGACAGCCCGGCCAAGGCCGCCGGGCTCCTGGTCGGCGACGTCATCGTGGCCGTGGACGGACGCTCCACGGTGGACCAGACCATCGACCAGGTGGCGACCTGGGTGCGCGGCGAGGCGGGCACGACCGTGACCATCACCGTCCGCGCTGACGGCACGGGCCCCGAGCGGACGATGGACATCGTCCGGGCGGACGTCCCGATCCAGCCGGTGTCGTGGGTGCTCGTGCCCGGCACGACGGCGGCGCTCATCCGCCTCGAGCAGTTCTCCAGTGGCGCCGCGGACGACATCGTGCGAGCGCTGACCGACGCCCGCGCCGCCGGCGCCGACCGCATCGTCCTGGACCTGAGGGGCAACCCCGGTGGATACGTCAACGAGGCCGTGGGCATCGCCAGCCAGTTCCTGCGGACCGGCGTCGTCTACGTGGAGCGGGACGCCGACGGCAACGAGAAGCCGAACGAGGTCTCGCCCGGCGGCGTCGCGACGGACCTCCCCCTGGTGGTCATCGTGGATGCGAGCACGGCCAGCAGCTCGGAGATCGTCTCTGGTGCGCTCCAGGACGCCGGGCGAGCGACGATCGTGGGCGAGACGACCTACGGCACGGGCACGGTCCTGGGCGAGTTCGCGCTGTCGGACGGGTCCGCCCTGCGGATCGGCACCGTGGAGTGGCTGACTCCGTCCGGCCGGCGGATCTGGCACGAGGGCATCGCCCCGGACGTGCCGGTGGCGCTTGCCGAGGGCACCAGTCCGCTGTTGCCGGACGACCTGCGCGGGATGCGCCCGGACCAGGTCGCCACGATGGACGACGCGCCACTGGCTCGTGCGCTGGAACTCGTCGCCCGCGAGTCGGTCGCGCTCAGTCCGTAACGCCGGGGCGGGAGTGCCCACCGGTCACCCGGTGGTCGAACGGAAGAACGAACGGCGCAGAGTCGGGTCGGATGGGGGCTCCGTCGTCGGTTCGGTCACCCGACGATCGACCGGACGACGGAACGGGCCAGAGCGTGCCACGACCACCGTTCTTTCTTCGGGTCAGTCACCGGACGACCGGCCAGTCACCCCGTGGTCGAACCGAAGAACGAGCCGGCGACCAGCGACGGCAACCAACGGCTGGCACCGCGGACTGTCGGCTGACTACAGGCGCCGGACCCCGACGTGCCCCTACCATCGGAGCATGGGTCGACTGGACGGCCGCGTCGCGCTGATCACGGGCGCCGCCGGGGCGATCGGCGCGGCCACGGCGCGACGGTTCGCCGCGGAGGGTGCTCGTATGGTCGTCGCCGACCGCGATGCGCCGGCTTTGGACGCGCTGCGGCTGGCGCTTGAGGCGGCTGGCGCGACTGCGCTGGCCCAGACCGTTGACGTGACGAGCGAGGACAGCGTGCGCGCGCTGGTCGCCGACGCGGAGGCAGCCCACGGCCGCATCGACATCCTGTTCACGTGCGCCGGCGTCCTCCTCCCGGGCTCCGTGACGGAACTGTCCCTGGAGGACTGGGCGCGGACCCTCGCGGTGAATCTGACCGGCCCGTTCCTGTGCTCCAAGTACGTGGTCCCCGTGATGATCCGAGGCGGCGGCGGCTCCATCATCCACATGAGCTCCACGTCCGGGCTCGTGGGCGAACCCGGGATCGCCGCGTACTGCGCGAGCAAGGGCGGCGTGCTGATGCTCGCGCGCCAGATGGCCGTGGACCACGCCCGCGATGGGATCCGCGTGAACGCCATCTGCCCCGGCTGGATCGACACGCCGTTCAACGACCCGGCGATAGAGCGAGCCGGCGGGCGTGAGGCGATCGCCCCGTTCCTCGACGTCCTCGTCCCGATGGGTCGCCAGGGCACACCGGAGGAAGTGGCCGACGTCGTGGCGTTCCTGGCCTCTGACGACTCGCGGCTGATGACCGGCGCCGCGGTGGTCGTGGACGCGGGGCTCACGGCCCAGTAGCCCGCCCCGTGGCCGGCCGACAATGGCCGGGGTACGGAACTGGTGCCCGACCCCATTGTTGGGCCGCCGATGGGCCGGTAGCGTCCGCCGCCAGCACCCGGCCGCCCGCCCAAGGCCGGCGGGTGACGAGGAGGGCAGGATGAGCGAGGCCGTCGCCGCACCAACGAGCGCCGCCGCCACGGGTAGCGCCCCGGGGCAGATCTTCAGCCGCGAGGCGTCCGGGTTCGTCCGGGTCGGCTCGCCCTGGCGGATGCTGCTGCTCAACGTCGCCAATATCGGCGTCGTCTACATCATGTTCACGTACTGGGCCCACCCGGCGGTCTTCCCGCAGAGCAACCTGCTCATCGCCATCCCGATCGCCGCCTCCATGGCCATCTTCTTCAATCTGCTGTACGGGATGTTCGCGGCGATCATGCCGCGCACAGGGAGCGAGTACGTCTTCCTGTCGCGGACGCTCCACCCGGCGATCGGCTTCATGGCCAGCTTCGCCGCAGCCACCAGCCAGTCGTTCTGGGTCGGTATCGGCGGCTACTGGATCGCCCAGTTCGTCCTGGGACCGCTGTTCAGCTCGTACGGCGCGGTCAGCGGGAACGAGGTGATCGCCGGCATCGGCGCGTGGGCCAGCGAACCCAACACGCACTTCGTCTTCGGCACGCTGTTCATCGTCCTCGTCGCCGCCCTCAACATCCGCGGCCTGCGCGCATACCTGCGCTTCCAGGACATCAACTGGGTCATCGGCGCGGTGACCGGGATCCTCCTCCTGATCGTCTTCCTGTTCGCCACGACGACGGCCTTCCAGGCGGGCTTCGATCGGTACGCGGCAGCGACCGGCATCCCGGACTACGCCGGGACCCTCGCCCTCGCCGCGGAGAGTGGCATGCCGACCGGGTTCACGATCGGCGACACGCTCGGCATCATCCCGATCATCTGGCTGGTCGCCTGGGCATCCACCTACATCGGCGGGGAGGTCCGGACTCCCGTCAAGACGCAGCTCCGGGCCACGGTCGGGGGCATGCTCCTGTACGCCGGGATCGCCTTCGTCCTGTTCCTCGCCATCTCACGGAGCGTGGGCACGGACTTCAACCAGGCGCTCACCTGGCTCAGCTACAACTACACCGGGGAAGAACCCATCGAGTTCTACCCCGTGTTCATGCTGTACGCGGGTGTCCTCATCGACAACCTTGCGATCTTCCTGCTGGTCGGCGCCGGCCTGGTCCTGTGGAGCTATTTCTGGATCCCGTCGGCGATGATGATCGCGACCCGGGCCATGTTCGCCTGGTCGTTCGACCGGCTCGCTCCGGAGCGCCTGTCCGACGTCCACCCCCGCTACAACTCGCCGTGGGTCGCGGTCATCGTGGTGGCCATCATCGGAGAGGCCTTCCTGATCCTGTATCACATCGGCGTGTTCCAGTTCCTGACGCCGGCCCTGGCCTATTACGGCGTGTTCTGGCTGGTGTCCCTGTGCGGCCTCCTCTTCCCGTTCCTGGCCCGGACGCGACCCCTGTTGGAGGGCAGCCCGGTGGACTGGCGGGTCGCCGGCATCCCGGTGATGGCCATCTGCGGTGCCGTCGGCCTGGTCTACTTCACGCTCGGCCTGTACCTGATGCTGAGCAACGACCTGCTGTTCCTGAACAGCCCGCAGCAGCTTCTGACGACCGGACTCCAGTTCGCCATCCCGCTCGTGCTGTTCTTCGTCATCCGGGCGTACCGGCGGCGCCAGGGGCTGCCTATCGACGCGGCGTTCCGGGAGATCCCGCCGGAGTGACGTCCGGGGGCGACCTGACGATCTTCTACGTCGCGGACATCCATGGCTCGGACGTCTGCTTCCGCAAGTGGCTGAACGCCGGCCGCTTCTACGGGGCGGACGTCCTCGTCATCGGCGGGGACCTGACCGGCAAGGTGCTGCTGCCCATCGTCCCGGGTACCGGCGGCCAGGGCTGGATGGCCACCTGGAAGGAGCGCCAGCATCGCCTGGAGACCCGCCAGGAGGTGGACGACCTCGTGCGGGCCGCGCGCGATGAGGGCGCGTACGGCTTCGTCACGACGCCGGACGAGGTGGCGGAGATCCGGGCATCGGCGGACCGGGAGCGGGAGACGTTCACCCGGCTCAAACTGGCGGCCATGGAGGACTGGCTGCGGCTCGCTGACGAGCGGCTGGCGGACAGCGGGATCAGGGCCCTCGTGATGGCCGGCAACGACGACCCGCCGGAGCTCGACGGCCTCCTCGCCACGTCCCGCACGCTGGTGGACGTGCAGGGTCAGGTCACGGAACTGGCACCTGGCATCGCCATGGCATCACGAGGCGAGTCCACGCCGACGCCGTGGCACACGCCGCGCGAACTACCGGACGATGAGCTGGCGGGCCGGGTCCGCGAAGCCGTCACCGGGCTGCCGGACCGGGGGGTCACCATCTGGAACCTGCACATGCCGCCGAGAGCGACGGGCATCGACGAGGCGCCGGTCCTGGATTCCCGTCTGCGGGTCCAGTACGACGGCAGCGGCGACCCACGCATGGCGCCGGTGGGCAGCGCCGCCCTCCGAGCGCTCATCGAGGAGCGCCAGCCGACGATCGCGCTTCACGGGCACATCCACGAGGGTCGCGGGCGCTACCGCCTTGGACGGACGGTGGGGTTCAACTCCGGCAGCCAGTACCAGGACGGCGTGCTGACCGGCGTGCTGCTGCGCGTCTCCGCCCGGAATGGCCTGCGCGACGCCGTGTTCACCGCGGGATGAGCGAGCCGCACGAGGAGCCTGCCGCCGTCCTCGCGGATCCCGTCGCGGAGACCCGACGGATCCTTCGCGCGGCCGAAGCGGCGAACCTGGCCCTGCGAGCCATCGGCGGCATCGGCGTCGCCCTGCGCGCGCCCAGCATCGCGGCGCTCCGGCCGACGCGGAGCTACCACGACATCGACCTCGTGAGCCTGGCCGACCGGCGACCCATCGAACGCCTGCTGGAGGACCTGGGATACGAAGGCGCCCGCCGCTTCAACACCCTCAACGGATCGGAGCGCCTGCTGTTCCACGACCCGGACGGCCGGCGGATCGACGTCTTCGTGGACACCCTCCGGATGTGCCACGACCTGCCGTTCGCGAGTCGTCTGACGGTGGATCGCTGGACGCTGCCGCTCGCCGACCTCATCCTGACGAAGCTCCAGATCGTGGAGCTGACCGAGCGCGACATGCTGGACCTGTGCGCCCTGTTCGCCGATCACGATCTTGACCAGACTGGCGACGACGGGATCAGCGTCCAGCGGCTCGTGGAGGTGTGCGCCGCCGATTGGGGCTGGTGGCGCACGGTGGACGGCAACCTCGCCCACCTTGTCGAACGGTGGGCCGGAATACCTGACGACCTCCATACGCGGGCCGCCGATCGAGCGACATCAATCCGGCGGATCCTTGGGTCGGCGCCGAAGTCGATGCGCTGGAAGGTCCGAGCGCTCATCGGACCGCGGATCGCCTGGGCCCAGGCCCCGGAGGACATCCGCTGACGGTCGCGCGGCGGGTTCATGGATGAGATCCAGGATGCGCAGGGCCAGGGTCAGGTCGAAGACCGTGGCGGCGTCGTCCAGACGCGCGCCGAGCAGCTCCTGGATCCGGTTGATCCGGTACACGACCGTGTTGACGTGGATGAAGCAGCGCTCCGCGACGCGTCGCTGGACGCGGTCCTCCTCCAGGTAGGTCCGCAGCGTCCGCAGGAGCTCCGCGCCGTGGCGGGTGTCGTGCTCCAGGAGCGGCGCCAGGCGGTCCCGCGCGAACGTCTCCAGGTCCTCGCGCGACGAGGCCCGCAGCAGGAGGCCGTACGGTCCCAGCTCGCGAGCTCCCACAACGGCGCCGTGACGTCCCAACTTGCGCATGAGGTCGAGCGCCTCGCGAGAGGTCGCGAACGCCGGGGCATAGTCGTCCGGGCGCCGGCAGGTGCCACCCAGCGCGATGGACACGGGGGTCGGCGCCGCCGGGTCGCCTCCCCGGAGCCAGCTCTGGATGTCCATGGCGAGGGCCCGCGGATCCAGATCGCCTCGCCCTGGGTGGGCGGCCAGGATGACGAGCGTCCCGGCATGGACGACCGCGATGCTGCGCGG
>JBBEBL010000144.1:0-7814 GCA_040882345.1 Chloroflexota bacterium | reverse complement strand
CAGGTCCTCCTCCGCGGACAGCACCAGGTGCCCGGCGACCTCCCGCCCCACGCGCACCGCGACGCTGAATGGTTCCGACTCCCCTGCCGGGCCACGGCCCGCGGGCCCGCCGAACCGCGACCGCTCCGCGAGTGCCTGCCATGCGTCGCCGCCGCCGGGCGACGCCCCCGCGATGACGCGCCGGATGCGGTCCATGATGACGACCGAGCGGCCCAGGTCGCCCGCCAGCACCGCCGCGATGCCCGCCGGGCCGCCGTCGAGGAGGACCTGCTCGGCGAGGCGCTGCTGGACGGTGAGGGACCGCGACAGTTCCCGGTTGGAGGTCGCGAGGTCGCGGCCCAGGCGGACTTCGTTCTCGTACCGGCGGGCGTGGTCGATGGCGATGGCGCCGTGGCCGGCGAAGGCCGCGAGGAGGTCGGCGTCGGCCGGCCCGAAGCGGGGACCACCCTGGTTGCGATGCAGGTTGATCGCCCCGATCGCCTCACCGCGGAAGAGGAGCGGCGCGCAGATGACCGCCCCGAAGTCGTAGTGGTCCAGCTGCCGTGCCCGGTGCTCGTACGTGGCGTAATCGTCAACCCAGAGGGTGCGCTGGGTGAGGATCGCCTGCGTGCTCAGGCCCTGACCGAACTCCAGCTCCAGGCCCAGCATGTCGGTCCCGTAGCGGGAGACGGCCACCACGCGGAGCGTGGCCTGCTCGCGGTCCCACAGCAGCATGTCGCCGCTGTCCGCGTGGAGCAGCGAGCTCGCGTCCTCCACGATGGACGTCAGCACGGTCGCAAGCTCCAGGGATTCGGTCACGCGGCGGGCCGTCGTCTGCAGCTGGGCGAGCTGTTCGCTGCG
Organism: Chloroflexota bacterium; assembly: GCA_040882345.1. Taxonomy (GTDB): domain Bacteria; phylum Chloroflexota; class Limnocylindria; order Limnocylindrales; family CSP1-4; genus SPCO01. The sequence continues at coordinate 6,974 of JBBEBL010000144.1, read as the reverse complement.
CCGGCGGTCCGTCGCCAGCAGGGCCGCTCGCACGACCGCCAGGAGCGCCGCCGACACGACCGTGACCGTGCCGTCATCACCGTCGGCCGATCGCGGGACCGGACCCGGCGAGCGGGCCAGCGCGAACGCCTGCCGCCCGTCTCCCAGCGGCGTCCAGCGGCCGCACCACACGGCGCCAGTGCGGCCGTCCACCGCGGCTCCTTCACCGGAGCCGTTGCCGGCAGCGATCAGGCGGACCGCCAGGTCGGCGGCGACTTCCGAGTCCACGCCCGGTGCCACGAGCAGCTCGGCGACTTCCGGCCCGTCCAGGATGCCCACGGCCGCGGGCGGAGGGTCATCGTCTGGATGCGTGGTGGCCCCATCCATCGCCCACCATCGAGCGGCGTCCAGCGCGGCTCGCAGCGCGCCCGGAAGATCGTCGGGCGCGAGCGTGGTCGCTGGGGATGGCAGGACGGTAGCCATCGGCGTGATCCCCTGGCGGGCCCCCGGGGTAGGCACTCGGATCGCGCCATGATAACGCCGCCGGTGGGCGTGGGTTGATGGCTACGCCACGACAGATACCTCGTGGAACTGTGATGCACCCACATACCTGGTGTTCCCGGACGGCTGTTACGGTCCGACTCCTGATCGTCGGCACGTCGGCGAGACCAAGGAGCCCCCGTGACCACTTTTCCGGATGTCCTCGTCGGCGGCCGCGGGATCGTCGGCAGCGCCACGGCCGATCGCCTGGTGCAACGTGGCCTGTCCGTGCGGTCACAGGACGGGCCGATCTACTTCGACCGGGAGGACCGGGCCACGTTCATGGCGGACTTCGTGGCCCAGCGTCAGGCAGACGGCGTGGATATCCGCCTGCTGGACGGCCCGGCGGCACGCTCGCTGACACCGATCCTGCCGGAGACGGTGATCGGCGCGAGCGACTGCCCGCTGGATGCACAGATGGACCCGCGTCGGTACGTGCGGGCGTTCGGCAACGTGGCGCAGCGCGCCGGCGTTCGGATCCTCGAAGGGACGGCCGTCCGGGCACTCGTGGTGTAGGACGGTCGGATCGACGGGTCGTGACCGACGCGGGGCCCATCGCCGCCGACCAGGTGGTCGTGGCCACGGGGCGTGGACCCCGATCCTCCGGCGCGGGATCGGCGTGGAGATCGTCGCTGACCGGGCCAGCGGCACGCCGGACTCCGAGCGCAGTGCCAGACGATGTTGGTGGGCTGCAACCAACGTTTAGCCTCGATGTTCGTGGGCAAGAACCATATCGAGAGCCCTCACCGCGCTGGTACGGTCCGGGCCACGGACCCCCAGCAACCTTGGAGTGATCGACCGTGCGCGAACGATGTGACGTGCTCGTGATCGGCGGCGGCATCGTGGGCGCCGCATCCGCCTACTACCTCGCCCGGGCCGGCGTCCAGGTGACGCTCGTGGAGGCAGAGAGCCTGGCATTCGGTGCGACGGGCCGGAACCTTGGATTCATCTGGGTCCACACGCGCAAGCCCGGACCCGAGCTCGACCTGGTCATGACGACCCGGGCCCGCCTGCCGGACCTTGTCGAGGAGCTCGGCGAGAACGTGGATCTCCGGACCGAGGGCGGCATGGTCTTCTACACCGACGAACGACAGACCGCGGTCATGCGGGAGTTCGTGGCCCAGCGAGTCGCCGATGGCCTCCCGATGTCGCTGATCTCGGGAGCTGAGGCCCGGGAGCGCGCCCCGATCCTGTCGGATGACGTCATCGGCGCGACATTCTGCGAACTCGATGCCCAGGTCGAACCGACCCTCTGGGTCCGTGCCTTCGCCTCCGCCGCGACCCGGCTGGGGGCCGATATCCGCGAGGGGGTCCGGGTCGAGCGCCTCCTCCGGGACGGCGACCGGATCATCGGCGCGGAGACGTCCGAGGGCGCCATCCTGGCCGGGGACGTCGTCCTGGCGGCCGGCGGCTGGACCCCGGAGCTGGCCGCGGCCGTCGGCATCGACGTGCCGATCCATCCGATGCGCCTACAGATCGTGCAGACCCTGCCCATGCCGACGCGGACCGACCACGTCATCTACGGCTCGACTGCGCTGAAGCAGTACTCGATCTTCCAGGACCTGCCGTCCTTCGACGACAGCCTGTTCATGAACGAGGTCGAATGGCGCTACGACATGCTCCTCCTGGAGGGCTTCTGTCAGAAGGCCGACGGCTCGTACCTCCTCGGTTGCTCGATGGATTACCCGGGCTTCGTTTGGGACGCTGACCTGCGCGGGGTCAGCCTCATCAACGAGATCCTCATGGACCACGTCCCACAGCTGCGGGACGCCGGGTTCGCCCGGGCATGGGGCGGCGTCCTGCCGTTCACCGTGGACAACCTGCCGATCATCGACCGCGTGCCCCAGGTCGAAGGCCTGGTGATCGCCTCCGGCCACGTCTTCGGGAACGGGGCCGGTCCTACGACGGGGGATCTCGTCGCATCGATCGTGACCGGCCAGGATCCGGTGATCCCGCTCGAGCCGTTCCGCGCGGTCCGGGAGGGCTTGCAGATCCAGGCTGGCCAGAGCGTCTGGTAGGCATGGAGTTCCGCGACTCGTTCACCATCCCGGCCGAGCCCGAACGGGTCTGGGCCTCCATGTTCGATCCTGACGTGATGCGTCAGGTGCTGCCCGGCTGCCGACGCCTGGAACAGGTGGATCCGGTGCGGTTCGAGGTGACACTCGCCGCGGGGATCGGTGCCCTTCGGGGCGTCTTCACCGGCAGCGTGGACTTCGGAGACCTCGATCCGCCGCGGCGTTGCGCCTTGGATGTGGAGGCGCGAGGCAGCCTCGGCCGGGTGAGCGGCCGGGGAGTCGTGAACCTGACCCCAGATGGGATCGGGACGATCCTCGTGTACGACGCGACCTTCACCTTCAAGGGGCCCATGGCAGGCCTCGGCGAGACCCTGATGCGGAGCGTCGCATCCGCCCTCACCCGCGAGGCGATGGCCCGCTTCTCGGCCCTCGTGACCCGATCCAGCGACGGGACACCTGTCGACCCACAGGCCATCAGCGGATGACGGAGGCAGGCATGGAACGACGCATCGCGTTCATCAATCCGTTCGGCACCGCGGCCTTCGACGCCATCATCACGGACACCCTGGTCCCGTACACGGCGACCGGCACGGAGGTGGACGTGATCCATCTCGACGGCGTCCCGGCCAACATCGACTACTACTACCCGAAGCACCTCATGGAGCTCGCCATCTTCGACGCCGTCCGGCGCCTGGAGGCCGATGGCTACGACGCGGTCGTCGTCGGCTGTTGCTACGACCCGGGCGTGCGCGTCGCCCGCGAGCTCGTGGACATCCCGGTGGTGGGCCCGCTGGAGGCGGCGATGAACCACGCCTCGTACTTCGGGCATCGGTTCACCGTGATCACCGACCATCGCAAGGCCGTGCCCTGGCTGGAGGACGTCGTGCGCCTGCACGGCGCGACGAACTGCCGCGCCGTCCGCTGCATCGACTGGTACATCACGGACATGATCAATGACCCGGTCGCCGTGGCGGATGATGCCGCCGCCGCCTGCCTGCGGGCGCTGGACGAGGATCAGTCCGAGGTGATCATCCTGGGCTGCACGATCATCGCCGGCTGCCTGGAGCAGGGGATCATCACCACCGGCCGGCACCGTGAACTGCCCATCCTCAACCCGAACCTGCTGGCCCTCAAGGCGGCCGAGACGCTGGCCGACCTCCAGCGCAAGGGCAAGTACAACATCAGCCGGGTGGGGTTCTACCAGCGCCACGAGCAGCACGACGCCGCGGAGGCCGCGGAGGTCCAGCGCCGCTGGCGGCTCGTGGACCTTGAGGCGCCGGGCGCGGCCGAAGGCCCCACCTCGTGACGAGCGGGACGACCGAGGCGAACGGCCACTCCGTGGCGTCCACCGCGCAGCGCGTGGTGGCCGACTACCTGGGACTGCGTCCCGGCGAGCGGTTCGCCATCGTCGTGGACGAGCGGACGGACCCGGAGATCCCGCGCGAGCTGGCACGGGCGGCGCGCGACCTGGACGCTGACCCGGTCGTGGTGACCTTCGCGCCAAGGGCCCGCAGCGGTGCGGAACCGCCGCCACCGGCGGCCGCGGCCATGGCGGCGGCGGACGTCGTCCTGTGCGCCGCCAGCACGTCCCTGTACCACACGACGGCCAAGGCGGCGGCGCAGCGGGCCGGTGCCCGCGGCGACTTCAACGCTCCCTATCGCGGTGATGCCTGGCGGAACGGGGCGATGACCGCCGACTTCTTCGCCATCCGGACCCGCGCGGAGCGGCTGGCCGCGCTGTGGCGCGTCACGAACGAGGTTCGGGTCACGTCCCCCGCCGGCACGGACCTGCGCGCCCGCGTCACCGGACGCGAGCCCATGGCCTGGTTGACCGGGATCTGTCGGAACCCGGGAGAGGTGTCAGCGCTGCCCGGTGGCGAGGTGTCCCTGCCGCCGCTGGAGGGCACGTCCAACGGCGTCGTGGTCTGGGAGCGCGTGGCGTCCGACCTCGGGGCGCTGATCGATCCCGTGACCATCGTGGTCCGCGACGGCCGCGCCGTCGAGATCCACGGGAAGGAGGCCGCCGACCGCCTGCGGACCATCGTCGCGACGATCAAGGACGCCGACAACATCGGCGAGATCGGGATCGGACTCAACCCGGCGGCCCGCATCGCGGACGAGATCACGGAGGCCAAGAAGGCGTTCGGCACGGTCCACATCGCCCTGGGCGATTCGGCCAATGAGTACGGTGGACTCGTGGAGTGCGAGGTCCACCTGGACGGCATGGTGATGGAGCCGACCATCGAGTTCGACGGGGTCCCGGTCGTCGTCGGCGGGCGGCACGTCTACGAGATGTCGTGAGCGACATCGACTACCCCGGACCGCGAGCGCGGGCGGTCATCCACCGACTGCGCGCCGTGGAAGGCGCGGGGCCTCGGACGAGCGGGACGGACGCGCCGCTCATCGTGGAGCGAGCGGCGGGCGCCACGCTCGTGGACCCGGACGGCAACGAGTTCACGGACCTGTCCGCGAGCTTCGCCGCAGCGACGATCGGGCACAGCCACCCGGACGTGGTGGCGGCCATCACGGCCCAGGCCGGCCAGGCGAGCCACGTCTCCTCCGCCTTCGGCAGTGACGTGCGGGTGCGCTTCCAGGAGGCACTCGTGGACCTCGCGCCCGCGGGCCTCGACCGCGTCCTGCTGGGGATCTCCGGGTCGGATGCCAATGACACCGCCCTCAAGCTGGCCCGCACGCTGACCGGACGCCGGGAAGTGATCGCGTTCTCCGGCGGGTACTTCGGTCGAGGCGGCGGGATCGTGGGCATCAACGGCAAGGCCTCGTTCCGGATCCGGGCCGGACGCGACGCCGAGGCGCACTTCCTGCCGTACCCGTACCCGTATCGATGGCCGGGGGCGCCGCGCGAGATGCTCCCCCAGGCGGTCGGAGAGGCGGCGCTCGCGCTCGTCCGCCACGCGCTGGAGGACCCGGCCTCCGGGGTCGGCGAGGTGGCCGCCATCGCCATCGAGCCCGTCCAGGGCAACGGCGGGATCGTCGTCCCGCCGGACGGCTTCCTGACCGGCCTGCGCGAGCTCTGCGACCGGCACGGCATCGTCCTCATCTTCGACGAGATCCAGTGCGGGTTCGGCCGCACTGGGCGCGCCTGGGCGGCCGACCACTGGGGCGTCGTGCCGGACCTGATGACGGTCGGCAAGGGGATCGGCGGTGGGCTCGCGCTGTCCGCGGTGGTGGGGCGCGCATCCCACATGAGCCACTGGTCGCCGGGCAGCCACACCTCCACGTTCCTGGGCAACGCGGTCAACCTGGCGGCGGGGGAGGCGGCCCTCGCCGTGTTCCGGCGAGAGGACCTGGCGGCGCGCTCGGCTCGGCTCGGGGCCGCGGTCACCGCCCGGTTGCGTGACGCGCTGGCGGGCGAACCGCACGTCGGCGAGGTGCGCGGCCTTGGCCTGTTCATCGGCGTGGAGATCGTGGCCGACCGGGCGAGCGGCACGCCGGACCGGGAGCGGAGTGCCGCGATCCGCCAGGCCGCCTTCCGCCGCGGCGTCCACATCGCCGCCGCCGGCCACCACGAGAACGTCCTGAAGATCTGCCCGCCCCTGACCATTCACGAGGCACAGCTCGACGCCGCCGTCGACGTGACCATCCAAGCCATCGGAGAAGCCAGATGACCGTGACCGACAGGGTGGCCGACTCGGCCCCCCGACTCGTCCGCAACTACATCGACGGGTCGTGGGCGGACGCCGCGGACGGTGCCACTCTGGACAGCCTGGATCCGGCCACGGGCGAAGTCGTGGCGACCGCGCCCAGGTCGGGGCTCGCGGACGTGGATCGGGCCGTCGCGGCCGCCCGCCGCGCGTTCGACGAGACCGATTGGGCGGACCGGGCCGGGAAGCAGCGCTCGGCGATCCTCATGGAGCTGGCTCGACTGCTGCGCCAGGAGTCGGGCTGGATCGCGGAGCTCGTCGCGCGCGAGATGGGCAAGCCCATCCGCTACGTCCGTGAGCGGGAGCTGGAGCCGGCCATCGACCGGATCCTGTTCTACGCCGGGGCCGCTCGACTCATCCACGGCGAGGTCACGACGGCAGCACCGGGCCACCTGCTCAACCTCGTGCTCAAGGAGCCGGTCGGCGTCTGTGCGCTGATCACGCCCTGGAACGACCCGGTGGACCTGCCCCTGCGCAAGATCGGGGCCGCCATCGCCACGGGCTGCACGTTCGTGCTCAAGCCGGCCAGCGACGCACCGGCGTCCTCGATGGCCATCTTTGAGCTCCTGGAGCAGATCCCGGACCTGCCTCCGGGCGTCGCCAACGGCGTGGTCGGTGACGGTGCCGTGCTCGGCGAGGCGCTGGCCACGGATCCGCGGGTCAACAAGATCAGCTTCACGGGGAGCAGCGAGGTCGGTCGGCGGCTCATGGAGCTGGGTGCCCGGACCTACAAGCGCGTCTCGCTGGAGGGTGGCGGCAAGGCGCCGGTCATCGTCTT
>JBBEBL010000143.1:0-22395 GCA_040882345.1 Chloroflexota bacterium | reverse complement strand
GCCCAAGTGCCCGACACGAGCCGCCGACACGGGCCGCGGGTGCGGGCCGCGGGCGCGCCACACGATGGACTAGCGCTTGCCGCGCCCCTTCGCCGCGCCGCCGCCGGCCGCATCAACGTGCTCGTGCGCACCCTGGCCATGGTCGTGGACGCGCCGGGGGCCCGGCCTGGGTTCCACGGACTCGCCGCTGCGGATGACCTTCTTCACGAAATCCGTCGAGCGGATGTCCGCGGCGATCCGGACGTTGCGCCCGATGCGGGCGCCGCGAGGGATCACCGCGCGCTTCCCGACGACCGTGATGCCCGTGTTCAATCGTCCCGGCTCCTGCTTGTTGGGTCGGTCGTCATACGGTCCCTCGCCGACGATCGCGCCCGGGCCGACCACGACCTCCTTGTCGATGATGGAGCGATCCACCACCGCGCTGGAGCGGATGACCGTGTCGAACATGATGATCGAGTCGCGGACGACCGCCCCGACATCCACGCGGACGCCGGGCGACAGGACGGAGTTCACGACCGTGCCGTTGATCACGCAGCCGTGGCTGATGAGGGAGCGGTGGACCTGCGCCGTGGGCCCGACCTTGGCCGGCGCACGCTCCTCCGAGCGGGTATGGATGACCCAACCCTTGTCATACAGGTCGAGTTCCGGGTCGTCCACGAGGAGGGCCATGTTGGCCTCCCAGAACGACTGGATGGTTCCCACGTCCTGCCAGTAGCCGCCATAGCGGTAGCCGAAGACCCGGGCCTCCGCGTCCAGCATGGCCGGGATCACGTGGCGGCCGAAGTCCACGCGATCCTCGGTCAGGAAGCGACGCAGGGCCTTCTTCGAGAAGACGTACACGCCCATGGAGGCGAGGTCGCTCTTGGGCTGTTTGGGCTTCTCCTGCCACTCGATGACGCGGTCGGCGTCGTCCAGGGCCAGGATGCCCATCCGCGACGCCTCCGCGAGCGGGACCTGGCGGACCGCGATGGTCACGTCCGCGCGGCGACGTCGGTGGGCCGCGATGAACGGCTGGTAGTCCATCTTGTAGATGTGGTCGCCGGCCAGCAGGACGATGGTGTCGGACGGGTCGTGCTCGATGACGTTCATGTTCTGGAGCACGGCGTCCGCAGTCCCGCGGTACCACTCGGCGACGCGGCCCCGCGCGATGTACGGCTGGAGGAGCTTCACGCCACCGCGGTTGCGGTCCAGGTCCCATGGCCGGCCCAGACCGATGTGGTCGTTGAGCGAGCGGGGGTTGTACTGGGTCAGGACGACCACGTCGTCGATGTCGGAGTTGACGCAGTTCGACAGCGTGAAGTCGATGATCCGGTACTTGCCACCGAACGGCACGGCCGGCTTGGCCCGCTCCTGGGACAGGATGGAGAGTCGCTCGCCCTCACCACCCGCGAGGATCACTGCCATGGTCCGCTTCACGGTACGATCCTGCCTCCCGTAGTGGATCCTCAGCCGTCGGTAGCATCGATGCTAGCACGGGGGGTGCGTCGCAAAGATCGACACACCGTCAACGGAGGGTGAACACTTGCGCTAGAGGAAGAGGCGGGGGTTCACGAAGTTCCCGTTGAACTCCACCATCCAGTGGAGGTGGGCCCCGGTGGTCCGGCCGGTATTGCCCTCGTAGCCGATCACCTGGCCCTTGCTGACGGACTCCCCGACCTTGACCGGCCGCTCTGGCTGGAGGTGGGCGTACCACGTCCGCAGGTTGCTGGAGTGGGCGATGATCACGATCCAGGCGGGATCGCTCCCGTCCGCCCAGTTCCAGCCGACGTAGACGACGGTGCCGGCCGCGGCCGCCTTGACCTTGGTGCCGTACGGCGCGACGAGGTCGATACCGTTGTGGAAGTGCGCGCAGCCGTTGCCAGGGGCGTACCAGCTGAACGAGCTGCACCCGAAGTTGCCGCTGACCGTGAAGCTGTCCATGGGCCAGCGCATCGTCCCGTTGAACTCGGACGGGATGTTCCCGCGCTGGACCTGCTTGGCGATGATCGTGTCGATCCTGCGGGCCAGCGCCTTCTGCTCAGCGGCCGCCTTGCGGATGATGGCCGCGGCGTTCGCCTTGTTGCGCGCGAGCGCAGCGTACCGGGCCTGCTGCTGCTTGAGGGCCTTGGCGACGGCCTTCTCGAGCTTCTTGAGCTCGGCGCGCGTCTCCTTGAGTTCCTCGAGGCTCAGATCAAGCTTGCGCTTCTGGGCGGCCGTCTCCTGGCGCAGTTCGTTCGTGCGCTGGCGCGTCGCGGCGACGGTCTCGTGGAGCGTCGCGAGCGTCTCCTTGTCCTTCGTGATCTGGAGCGCGAGCTCGCGGTCCTGCTCCGCGACGTCGATGTAGTAGCTCATCTCCGCGAGCAGGTCCGTGAACGTGCCGCCGGACAGGAAAGTCTCCAGCGGTGACGTGCGGTCCGTGTCGTAGGCGTTGCGCACGCGCTCGGCGAGCATCGCGCGGCGTTCGCCGAGCTCCACCCGTTTGGTCGCCTCCTCCGCGGTGACGCGCACGAGTTCCGCGTCCATCGTCTCCACCTGGACCACGAGCTCGTCGTAGACCGCCTGGACCTCCACGATCTGGGTTTCCAGCTTGGTGATCCGCTTGCGGACGGAGGTGAGGTCCGCCCCGATGGACCGGAGCTCCGCCTTGGTGCTCTTGATCTCCGCCGACAGGCTGCCCTGCAGCGCGCTCAACTCCGCGACGCGCGCCTTCTGGGCGGCAACGTCCTTCTTCAGCTGCGCCTGCTTGGCCTTCGCATCCGCCAGTTCGTCGCCGTGCGCGATGGGCGTGTTCGCCGGGGCGCCCAGCATCCCGAGGGCCATCGGCAGGACGAGGAGGAACGCGAGGACGCGGCGGGAGCGAATCACCGGGCGGGGCCCGGGGTGGCTGGACCATCCGCTCACGACCCGTCCCTTGCGGGATGAGGATCGGTCGGCCTCGTGGCGCATCAAGTTGGCGACGTCATCGTGCGAGCTGACTCCGTTGGGTTCACGCCTTCGCTCGGCTTCGGCGTGGGCGGACGGGGCGGCCCGCCGGTGGCGGTCGCCGTCCTGTGACGGGCACTGACCTCAGGACGACTCTCGTTCCGGCTTGCGGGCATCATACCCCGCCCGGTCCAGTCCGACCCTCCGTCGAGTGTAGACGGGCACGAACGTCGGTCGAATGGGCCGATGGTCCGGGGTGGTCGGGGGACGTCGCGAGCGGTGGCGAGGCCGGCTTGAGGGACTGGTCCTCCGCTGGCGGGTCCTCTCGCTGGTCGGCCCTCCCGCTGGCCGGCCGGGCGGTCCGGGTGCGGGTTCCCCGCCCGCCGCTTCGCCACGGGGGAACGACGGCGCGCCAGCAGCCCGTAGTGCCGGCCGGTTTGCCGACGGTGAACGTCGGCAGGCCGAAGCGACGGACCCGAACTTCGGCGCGGCCGCTGCGTGCAAGCCGTTCACGGAGGGCGAATGGATCGGGCCAACCGGGTCGTTCGGTTCGTGGCGACGAGCGGGATCTCGACCCAGGGGGTGCAAACGTTCGATGCCGGTGAACTCGCAGAGACCTCACCGGGCGCTCGCGGCGAAACGTTCACCGACGACGAAGCGGACGGGAGCCGTGAGGCCTGGCCCGGCCGCAGGAGTCGCCGAAGGGCGCCGCGGACCCGCCGGGCACCCGCGCACCCCCGAGCCCCCGACTCAGGGCAGGAACACACCCCACAGCGCGCCGAGGATCAGGAACGGCCCGAACGGCACGTACGTTCGCCGACCGATGCGACGGGTCGCGAGCAGGACGACCAGGACGACCCCGGCGAGGAGGAGGCCGGCGAGCGTGCCGGAGAGCGCCCGCTCGCCGCCCAGCAGGAGACCCATCCCGGCGAGGAACTTCACATCGCCCATCCCGAACGCGCCCGCCCCGAATGGGATGGACGGCAGGTAAAGGACCAGCGGGATCGCGATCGCGGCCACGACCGCGAGCCCCCACGCATCGCCGACCAGCGGGTTCGACCCGCTCACGGCGTACACGGCGGCGACTGGGATGACGGGCAGCGTCAGGACGTCCGGGAGCAGCCGCTGATCAAGGTCCGTGGCCAGCCCGATGACCAGCGTCGTGAACCAGGCCCCGAAGACGGCGAGCGCCAGCGGGTCCGCCCCGTGGCCCAGTGGCTCTCCGCCGAAGCGTCGCACCAGCAGCCACACCGCGAGCCCGCCGACCGCGACACATACGAGCGTCCGCCAATCCACGGCGCGTCCCGGCGGGTGCTCCTCGTCGTGCTCCGGCCAGCGGGTGGCGAAGCGGTCGGCCGCACCGCCCAGCGCCCCGCCGAGCGCGGCCAGGAGGATCGCGACGCCGGCGGAGAGGTCGAATGCGGTGGGCATGCTTCGCCCCGCGGCCGCGCCCCGGCTCAGCCGGCGCGCGCTCCCGCCAGCGCGAGCTCCACCAGGGTCGCGTGGGAGGCACCGGTCGCGCCGCGCGGGGCGAATGGCAGGGCCTTGCGGTAGTACGCCGTGCCCGCGATGTCCAGGTGGACCCACGGCACGGTCGCGAATTCGCGCAGGAACAGGGCGGACTTGACCAGCGACCCCTCGGCGCTCCCGGCGTTCTGCAGGTCGCCGTACCACGAGTCCATCTCCGCGACGTACTCGTCCACCAGTGGCAGCTGCCAGTAGCGCTCGCCGGCCCGGACTCCGGCGGCCACGACCTCGTCGTACCACGGCTGCGGTGTCCCGAAGGCGCCGCTCACCAGGTGGCCCAGGGCTCGCGAGACCGCACCCGTCAGCGTGGCCACGTCCACCAGGTGCGTGGCACCCAGGCGCTCCGCCCAGGTCATGGCGTCGCCCAGGATGAGCCGCCCTTCCGCGTCCGTATTGGTGATGTCCACCTTCTTGCCGTTCAGCGCGGTCACGATGTCGCCGGGCCGCGTGGAGTGCGGCCCCGGCATGTTCTCGACCGCCGGAGCCACCGCCAGCAGGGGGGTCCCGGGCGCCAGGCGTGCGACCGTCTCCATGGCCGCGATGACCGTGCACGCGCCGGTCTTGTCCATCTTCATCTCTTCCATCCGGTCGGACGGCTTGATGGAGATGCCACCGGTGTCGAAGCACACGCCCTTGCCGATGATGGCGAGGTGTCGGTCGAGCGCATCGCGCTCCCCTTCCCCGCCCGAGCGCATGACGATCATCTGTGGAGGGTTGTCGCTGCCTCTGCCCACGGCCATGAACATGCCCATGCCGAGCTCGGTCGCGCGGTCCGGCTCGATGACGTCGATCCACAGGCCATGGCGCTCCGCGATCGCGCGGGCCTCGTCCGCGAGGACCGCCGGCGAGACGTCGTTGGCCGCCCGATTGGAGAGGTTGCGCGCGGTGTTGGCGCCCTCGCCGATGATCCGGCCCCGTTCGGCGGCGGCGGTGACGGCCCCGACGTCCCCACCCGGGAGCACGAGGATCAACTCGTCCAGGATCGGCGGGGAGGAGATGTCGCTCCAGTCACCGCGCAGCGGCGAGGACGCGCCGTCGGTGGCCCCGCGGTCCTTGAGATAGATCGACTTCGGGTCGTAGGACCCTTCGACGACGCCACGGACGACGAGCTGGGCCACGAGGTCCGCGTCGCCGGCCAGGCCCGCGGCGGTCGTGAGCGGCGTGAGCCAGATGGCCATGGAGCGGACCGCACGTCCACCCAAACGTCGCTCCGCCGATGCAGCGATGCGGACGACGGTCTCGCGATCCACCGAGCCGGGGTCACCGATGCCCACGGCCAGCAGGCGGCCGGCCGGCAGTTCTCCTGCTCCCGCCAAAGAGGTCGCGAAGCGCTTGCCGGTCAGCTCGCGGAACTCGACCAGGGCTCGGAGCTCGCCGCCGGCTCGCCGATCGAGCTCGTCGAGCGGACCGTCGAAGGCAGGATCTGCGGCGATGGGAAGGACGAGGACGTCCGCCTTGACGTCCCACGGCTGGTCAGTGACGACACGGATCTGCACGATGCTTAAGGGTCCTCCCGGGGTGCGCGGTCGCGCCGGACTCATCGGGTGGGCTGGCGACCGGGGCTGCGCTGTGGCCGGAGTGTAGCGGTCCCGCCGTCCGTCAGGGAGCGACGGCGGGCGATGGGCCGGCTGACTCGTCCATGGCCGCCGCGAGGGCCCCGCGGGCCTGTTCGATGGCGATGACTGCCCCATTCATCCCGCCCCGCCCGATGTCCGCCATGATCAGGATCAGGCCGCGGGAGTCCGGCGGCAGTCGGTCCTTCGCGGCACGCTCCGCGTCGATGGCGTCGCGGACAGCGCTGGTCACGCGGCCGCCGACGTCGGCGAGCGCGACGTACAGGCCGCGCAGGGCGACATCGTAGGCGGCGTTGCGGTCCAGCCACTCGTCCAGCACGGAGATGTCCACCGTCGCGCTGAGCACATCGCGCAGGCGACGAGCGTCCGCGATGGCGGCGTCCGCGGCGTCCAGCGTCTCGACGGCCGCCGCATAGTCCGCGTCACGACCCTGCTCCGCGGCCGCGAGCACCGCCTGGTCGTGCGCATCCAGCAGCGCGGACAGCCGGCTTGCGGCCAGCGATCCGGTGGTGAGACGCGCCCACGCGGCATCCAGGCCGTCCACCGCCGTCGTGGCCTCGGCCAGCCGCCCGTACCGATCTCGAACGCCATCCGACACCAGGTAGCGCCCCTCCGGCGTCCCGACGAGCGGGACCGCCGCGAGAGCGGAGCGGATCGTCAGCACGCGGACCTGGACATCCAGGAGGAGCCCGTCACCCGCCGCGATGGCGCCCTCCACCGTGTCCAGGTCCTGGCCCACGAGCGCGGCGAGGGCACCGCGCGCCTGCGTCGAGAGAGCCTCAACGGTGCCGTCCAGCGCGGCGACCTCCGCCTGCACCGTATCCAGCGCGGCCATGACCCGAGCGTCGCCGCGGGTCGTGGACGCCGCGCGATCGGCCCCACCCTGGGGCGCGTCCATCGCCGTGACCAGGCCCGCGGCGCCAAGGGCGATGACGGTCGCCGCCCCCAGCCAGGCCAGCGTGGTCAGCAGCGGTCTGAGCCGGCTCATCCGTTTCGTCATCCGCCTCCGGCCAGCTGCTCGCGTCGCTTCTGGCGGAGATAGCCCAGCTGACCCTCCATGGGCCGCGCCTGGAACCCGAAGTGCGTCGGGATGACGTCCAGCGCTCCGATGTTGTCCAGCCGGAGCTGGCGGAGCTGATCGGTGGCCACCGGGAACGGGATGCGCGCGAACTCGGCCGTCCTGGCCACGAGCGAGATGAGCGGGACGGGCATGGGCAGGATCGCGCGGCGCTTGCCGAGCGCCCGGAGCACTTCCGCGGTGATCTCGCGATACGTCCAGTAGCGCGGTCCACCAAGGTCCAGGCTACGGCCGACACTCGCCGGATCCGCCAGCGATCCGACGACCACCCGGGCGACATCATCCACGTGGATCGGCTGGAAGCGTGACTTGCCGTCGCCGGGCACCGGCACGATGCCGGGCGACATGCGCACGAGGTCCGCGACGATGTTGAAGAACCCGTCACCGGGACCGAACTGGAGCGAGGGCTTGAGGATCGTCCAGTCAAGGCCTGAGTCGCGCACGAGCGCCTCCGCCCGGGCCTTGGAGCTCGCATAGTGCAGGGCGGGATCGTCCGCGACGCCCATGGCCCCCATGTGGACGAGCCGCGCGACCCCGGCCGTCTTCATCGCCTCCACGACGGCGCGCGTGCCCTCCGTGTTGATGAGACGCAGATCGGCGCCGCCGCGGTAGTCGCGCGGGATGGCCACCAGGTGGAGGACGGCGTCCACGCCGGCCATCGCCGGTGGGAGTGACTCGGGTCGCGTGACATCACCGGTCCGCAGCTCCAGCGACGGGCGCTGCGTCGTGCTGAGGCGCTCGCGGACGATCTCCCCGGCGGTGGGCGTACGGACGAGGGCGACGACGCGGTGGCCGGCGTCGATGAGGGCCGGGACGGCGTGCGTTCCGACGAAGCCGCTGGCGCCGGTGACGAGGATGGTGGACATGATGGCGGGGTCCTTGCTGGCTCGGGGCCGGGTGCTCCGGATGGACCGGCCCGACCCGGCATGGCATCGTAGCATCGGCTTGATGATGTCTCTCCCTCCAGATCCTGACGCGCAGGCCCGTCGCCGGCTGCTGGCGGCCATGCCCAAGGCGGAACTGCACCTCCATCTCGACGGGTCCATTCGCATCGACACGGCCCTGGAGCTGGCAGCGACGCGCGGCGTGGACGCTCCCCGGGACTGGCTGGGGATGTCGAAGGCGCTCATCGCGCCGATGCCGTGCGCGACGCAGGCGGAGCTGCTGAAGGCCTTCGACCTCCCGATCGCGCTGATGCAGGATGCCGACGCGCTGCACCGGGTCACGGCGGAGCTGGTCGAGACCAAGGCCGCGGACAACGTCCGCTACGTCGAGATCCGGTGGGGACCGCGACTGCACATCGCACGGGGCCTCTCCCTGGCCGACGGGATCGCGGCCGTGTGCGCGGGCGCCCGGGAGGCGTCGGTCAGGACGGGCGTCGTCGTCCGCCTCACGTGCACCGCGCTCCGCTCCCACGACCCGGAGGGGAACGCGGGGCTGGCGGAGACCGCCGCGCGGTTCATCGACCAGGGCCTGACCGGCTGGGACCTTGCCGGCCCCGAGGCGGCGTTCCCGGATCCGCTCGACCACGCCCGCGCATTCGAAGCGGCGCGCGCCAACGGCCTGCGCATCACGGTCCACGCCGGCGAGTGGGGCGGGGCGGCACAGGTGCGCCGGGCCCTCGGCGTGGACCCGGAGCGGATCGCCCACGGCCCGGGCACCATCGACGACGACGCGCTGTGCGCGGAGCTGCGCGCCCGCGGCGTGGGGCTGGACCTGTGCCCCACCTCCAACTGGCAGGCCGGCATCGTGCCCACGATCGCCGACCACCCATTGGCCCGGCTGCACCGTGCAGGCGTCCCGGTGACGCTCAACACGGACGACACCACGGTATCCGACATCTCGCTGACCGAGGAGTACGTCAAGGCGGTCGAGATGATCGGACTATCGCTGCCGGAGGCGTGGGCCATCAACCGGCACGCCCTGGATGTCGCGTTCGCGGACGAGGCGACCCTCATGCCGTTACGCGAGTCGTTCGACGCATGGGCGGGCGGCGTCCCGGAGGTCGGCCCCTACGGGCCCTCGGCCCGATAGACCAGGCCCAGGCCAGCGACCGTGGTCAGGGTGAGCTGCGGACCGTCCACGATCGCCTGCGGCCGGCCGCCCAGGACCTGGGTCACGTGCCGGTCCTGGGTCCCGAGGGGGTCGGTGCAGCCGATCGCGTCCATCATCGGCTCCAGCGCGACGGTCCCATCACCCTGGTCCGTCCACGACCCCACGAAGTCGCGGCAGCCCGTGGACCCGGCCAGCGTCCCGTCGGGTCGCAGCATGAGCGTCGCCTGGCCCTGGACGGAGGACGCGACCTCGCCCGCGATGAGCGTCTCGAGGATCCACGTCGTGCCGACCAACGCCGCGGCGGGCGGCGGCTCAAGGCGGTCCCAGATGAGCTCCACGCCGGGACCGACCAGGGTGAGTCGATCGCCGTCGCGGCTGGCGCCGCGGACCCGTGCCATCGCGGCGAGGAACGCCGACTCGGAGCGCATGACGGGCTCGTCGCAGGCCATCTCCGTCATCACCATGTCGCCGAAACGGAGCTCACCCGCGACGATGGTGATGTCGCCGCCGTACAGGTTGCACGCGGCCCGGCCGCCGACCCGCGTCCCTTCCACGGTCATCGTGATCGGGTTGGCAGGGACCAGCGGGATCGGCGCATCATCCAGCGCGCCCGCGCTGAGCTGCCAGTCACCGAGCGCGTCCACCATGCCGCCCGGCGAGGCGGATGGCGCGCTGCCAGCGCAGGCGACGAGGAGGACGCTCACCAGGGTCAGGGGGATCACCGCCAGGCGGTTTCGGTTCGTCATGCCGCTCCGACGCCGGAAGGGGCCGCCCGGTTGCCGGTCAGGTCGAGGTGGCCAGGGCGTCCAGGATGGCCGCGAGGTCGTCCGCGTCCTCGGCGATCGCGGTCGGGCGCTCGTCCGGGGGTAGCTCGTCCAGCTGGGCGCGGGTCGTGACACCGGTCAGCATGAACACGCAGCGAGCCCCCACGGCCCGCGCCGCGGCGAGGTCCGTCCCGATCCCATCGCCGATCATGATCGCCTCGCCCGCGTCCCGGCCGACCGCCTCCGCGGCCAGTTCCAGGAGATGGGGCGCCGGCTTGCCGATGGACAGCGGCGTGACCCCGGTCGTGGCCTCCAGGGCTGCCGCGACGCTCCCGGCCCCGGGACGCAGGCCACGCTCCGTGGGGTAGACCGGGTCGCGGTTGGTCGCGATGAAGCGGGCCCCGGCGCGGACGCAGTCGGCCGCGGCCGCGAGCCGCAGGTAGGTAAGGTTCGGATCCAGTCCCGTGACGACCGCGTCCGGTGCGCCGGCCGCCGCCCACCCATCGATACCCTCCTGGTGCATACGGGTGGCGGCGTGCCCGGCGGTCACGACGTCGAGACCCTCGTCGCGCAGCTCCCGCTCGAGTCCGCTCGCGCCGAGGACCAGCACCCGGCGGATGCCCGGCTCGTGACGGGCGATGTGCAGGGCCGTGGCCCGGGCGGACGAGACCACCCGGTCCGGCGCGATGGGCGCACCCATGGCCGCGAGGCGCGTGACGTAATCGGCCCGGTAGTGCATCGAATTGTTGGTGACGTACACCACGTCATCGCCGCGGCGGGCGCGGTCGGCGAGAACGGCGGCGACCCCGGGGACGGGCAGGGCGCCGCGGTACACGACGCCGTCGAGATCCACGAGCAGCAACAGACTCACGACCCGATCGTAGCGGTCGCGCGGGGTGGTCGCGGCCGACACGCGTACGATGGGCCGGTGACCAGCCTCCCGCGCGACCCCCTCACCAGCACGGACCGACTCCTCATCGACGGGACGAACCTGCTCCACGCGATGACCCGGAGCGGCGGTCCGGCACCGGCGGCCGCGCTCATCGGTCGCCTGCGCGGGGCGATCCCGCCGAACGTCGGCATCGAGATCGTCTTCGACGGTGCGCCGGATCGAGGCATGCGCGGTGAGCGCGTCGCGGGCGGCCTCATCGTGCGCCACGCTGGACGGCGGTCCGCGGACGAGGTGCTCGTGGCCCTCGTGGAGGAGGTCCGCGCCACGGCCGGGTCGGCCGCCGCTGCCGGCGTGCTCGTCGTGAGCGACGACCACGACCTGCGCGCCGAGCTCCGGCGCCGCGGCGCACGGACGGCCGGGTCGGCCTGGCTGCTGGGTCGCCTGGAACGGCCGCGCCTGGCGTCGCCCTCGGTCGGCAATCGACGACCGCCGGCCAGCGCAGCCGGCGGATCCGTGGAGTCCGCGGATCGCCCGGGATGGAAGCCCGGCCGCGGCGCCACGGTCAAGCGCGGCAACCCGTGCCGGCGTCGGCCGTCGTCGGGTAGGATGCCGCCGTGAGCATCAGCGACACCCTGGAAGGGATCTGGACCGGGATCCTGGACATCACCTCCATATTCGTCCTCCCCGACTGGGGGGCCCTGATCGGACTGCTCCCCGTGTTCATCTTCCTGGGGGTGGTCGGTCCGCTGGTGACGTTCACGATCGTCGGCATCCTGGGCTACCAGATCACGCGACCGCGCACGAAAGTCTCGTTCGTCGAGGGTCCGCGGCAGGCCGGGCTGGACGCCGATGGCCGGCCGGACTTCCCGGCCGGTCTGCCGTTCTGCCGCCGTGATGGCCTGATCTTCGCGTCCGGCACCACCCGGTGCGACACGTGCGGGGACGACCTCGCCGTGACCTGCCCGATGTGCGGCCTTGGGCGCCAGGCGGCCGTCGACACCTGCACGAACTGCGGTCTCGTCCTCCAGGTCAAGCCGCGCGCGGTCGCGGTCCGGACGTCGTCGGGACCCAGGCCGGGCGGCGCCGCGGTGGCCTGAGGCACCAGCCTCCCACCCCACGCGTCTGCGGAGTCCATGTCCATGGCTGAACTGTCATCCACACTCTTTTCCATCGGGGTCATCCTCGTCGCGCTCGGGTTCGCGGCCCACGTCGGCCACGCCGTGATGCTGGCAAACGGACGGCGGGCGATCGCCGCGCTCGGTGCCTCGACCGCGGTGGGGCGGCAGCCCGCATACGCGGGCGTCGTGACCGGCTCGTTCGTGGCTTCCCGACAGCGCGCCGCCGACGGTGGACCGACGCTCGCCGCCTCCCCCAGCCCGCTGACACGCGCCTCGACCTGGCTGACGTGGGCGGCGGTCGCCGCCCTTGGTGCGTCGCTCCTCCTGCGGGGCATCGTGGTGGAGCGAGGTCCGTGGGGAAACATGTTCGAATTCACGGTCGCGTTCTCGTTCTCCATCATCGCCGGATACGCCGTGCTGGCGCGACGCTATCCGATCGGATCGCTGGGTTTCCTGCCGACGGGCGTCGCGCTCGCGCTGCTGTTGTATGCCTCGTCCCTGCCCAGTGAGATCTCGCCGCTCGTGCCGGCCCTCCAGAACGCGCCGCTGCTGACGATCCACGTCGGGATGGCCGTCATCTCGTACGGGATCTTCGCCACGTCCTTCGCGGCCGGCGTGGCCTATCTCGCCCAGGGGCAGTCGGACCGGTTCGCCTGGCTGCCGTCGCACAAGGTGCTGGACGAGGTCGCGTATCGCGCGGTCATCATCGGCTTCCCGGTGTTCGCCACGATGATCATCCTCGGGTCGTGGTGGGCGTCCATCGCCTGGTCACGCTACTGGGGTTGGGACCCCAAGGAGACCGCGGCGCTCGTGACCTGGCTCATCTATGCCGTCTACCTGCACGCCCGCAACCAGCGGTCGTGGGCGGGCCGGCCGGCCGCGCTGCTGCTCGTCGTCGGGTTCGGGATGGTGCTCGTGACGTACTCGGGGTCGCTCTGGTTCAGCGGCCTGCACGCCTACTCGGGGTTGTAGCTCCAAGTACCGCCGCTCGACGGCACCAGTTCCGCCCCGGCCCCTCGAACCGGAATGATGTGCAAGGGGACCACTCTAGTCGGGTCGTGTCGCCCGGGATCTGCCCTAGACCACGTAGCGTGCTCTCCCCACACATGACGTGGCGATGGCGGCCGGAGTCAGGCACCCGCTCGCCAGGAGACGGCCATACGGTGGCTGGGACGCACATCATTCATGGTCGGGATCCGATCGGCACGAGCGGCACGAGCGGCACGAGCGGCGCGATCGGTCGGCCTCACCCGTCCCGATGACCCCGGCCCAAACCTGAACGATGTGCACCGGAGCCACGCTATGGCAGACCCTGCCACCCGGAACCTGCCCCAGACCACGTAGCGTGCTCTCCCCGCACATAACGTCGCGATCGCGACCGGAGTAAGGCGCCCACTCACCAAGAAACGGCCATACGGTGGCTGGCACGCACATCCTTCATGACCTCGGACGCCGCACTCGGTGTCGCGCGGCGTATCCCCCAGGCGCGACGCCAGCGTGGGACCGATCCCACAGCGAAAGCGCGGCCATCGCACCCACCGGCGATCGCAGCCAGCCGCGCATCCTCCGTCCATCCGCCGGAAAGGCATTACGCAGGACGGCCCGATGCGCGGCCAGGCGCGCCCGGTTCGTGCGCCCGCCCGCGACGATCACCCAGACTGAGACGGTCAGCGGATCCCACCCGCGCTCCCTGGCGATCGTCCAAGCCAGGCGGCGCCGCTGGTCCATCTTGCCGATCAGATCCTCCACCTCGACGACGTCCGTCTTGAGTTCGATCACGAGCAGGGCGCGCTGGCCAGCGTGCCACGCCAGGATGTCGATGATGCCCCGCTCCCCATAGATGGAGAACGTGACCTCCGGATCCAGCAGCCAGTCGGGCAGCTCGGCGGCGAACCACCGCGCGACCGACTCGTGAAGACCGGCGTGTCGGGCGTTGACCAGTCGATCCAGGTCCGCGCCCCGGGATGTCGCGGTCACGGCGATGTGGACGTCGAGCACCCGGGCGACCGTCAGGATCGTGCCGAGCGGCATGCGCTCCAGGTGGCCACGCTCCAGCCGCGAGATCTGCGACCGATCGACCCCGGCCCGCGTCGCGACGTCAGCCTGACGCCAGCCGCGACGGACGCGCACGGCCCGCAGCCTCTCCCCGAGTCGGCGCATCTGGTCCATGCCCGGAGTGTGGCGGGGCCCACTTGCCTGCGACTTGCCGGTGACTCACCCGCCACTCGTCAGCCCGGGTGACGCACGGTGCCGGCGATGAGCCGGGCGAACAGGCCGGCTGCGACCGCGACCAGGACGATCGCGGCAGCCAGACCGGCGAGCGCCGTCTGATCCGCCGACCTCCTCGGTTCGACCACATCGGCGGCGACCACGGGGACGTCGGGGATCGCCGAGGGCGGCGCGACGGCCTGTGCCGGCTGCACGGTCGGTTGCGGCGCCGCCGCTCCGGCGGCCGTCACGACCACCGAGCCGCGCATCTCCGGATGGAGCGTGCACAGGTAGGAAAAGACCCCGGGCGTGTCGAATCGATGGGTGAACGCTTCGCCCGACATGAGTATCCCGCTGTCGAATGAATCCTCCTCGCTGGTCGCGGTGTGCGGGGCGTCGCCGCGGTTCGTCCAGGTGACCCGGTCACCGACCTCGATCGTGATGGACTCCGGCCCATAGGTGAAGTCGATGGCGTCCACGCTGACGGTCGCGGGTCCCTCGGGTGTCACGGGTGCGTCAGGCGCCACGGGGGCTTCCGCGACGGGCGGGGTCGCGGCAGGCGCGGACGGAGCCGCCCCGCCGACCTCGACGGTCCCGCGCATGTCGGAGTGGAAGATGCACAGGAAGGCGTACGTCCCGGGGGTCGTGAACGCCCGGCGGTAGGACGCGCCGGTCGCCAGGGTCCCGCTGTCGATGCCGCCGCCATCGACGGAGGTGGCCGTGTGCTCGTCCTCCCCGCCATTGCGGAACGTCACCGAACCGCCCGCCGTGATGCGGACGATGGTCGGCGCGAAGAAGTCGTCGCCGATCTCGACCGTGACGCTGGAGGGGACATCCTCGCCCGGGCGCACGGGAGCGTTGCCGCCGGAGTCACTGCCGCCGACCACGATCCGCCCGTGATATGCCGCGTCGTCGCGGTCGCGCTCGTCGCGCACGAGGTAGGTGCCGGCGGTCGTCAGTCGGGTCTGGTACGTCTCACCGGGCTCCAGGTTCCCCGTGTCGAAGTCATCCGGGCCGCCGTGCGACCGGATCCGATGCCGCTGGCCGTCGCGGTTGACGAACCGGACGATGGCCCCGGATCGGACGGTCACGTCACGATCGCTGAGGCTCGCCCCGATGGTGATCGTCACGTCCGGCATCCCGACCACGTCGTCGCTGGCGGCGGCAGGACCAGCACCCGCGAGAATGAACAGGTGCACGGACATGGCGAGGAGCGCGATGCGGGACGCGGGACGGGACACGGTGGCGACTCCTGCGACGGACGGGCTCGATACCCATCCGAGGCAGGCCGCCGCCGAAAGGTTTCAGGCGATCAGTGGGTCCGCGTGACCTTGTTGAGGTTGCGCGGCGCCTCCGGGTCAAGGCCGCGGGCGCGCGTCAGGTGCAGCGCGTGGAGCTGGCCCACCAGGATGGACACGATGGGGCCCAGCCACTCCGGGGTGCCCGCCGGGATGCGCAGCGGCCAGCGCGCCAGACGCACGGCCTCCTCGTCATCGGAAACGACGGCAAGGTCCGCATCCAGGTCGTCTCGAAGGCGCCGGAGCAGGGCAACGACGCCGTCGCGGGCCGGCCCGGGCCGGACGGCGGCCAGCACCGGGACGCCCGGCTCGAGGAGGGCCAGCGGCCCGTGCTCGAAGTCGGCCGCGGAGTATGGATCGGCGAAGACGCGAGCGAGTTCCTTGAGTTTGAGCGCCCACTCGCGTGCCGTGGCGTACTCGTAGCCGCGGGCCAGGACGAGGAGTCGATCCGCTTCCGCCTGGTCGGCGCTCATCGCGATGATGTCGGGCTCCAGGGCGAGGACGGAGGCCATCGCGTCCGGGATCGCGGCAAGATCGCGCGCGTCGCCCGCGTCCCCGCTCAGCGCGGCGGAAAGGGACGCGATCGCGAGGAGCTGGGTCGTGTACGTCTTCGTCGCCGCGACGGCGAGCTCGGGGCCGGCTCCCAGGTCGATGCAGGTGGCCGCCGCCCGCGCGAGGGCGGAGTCGGGGTCGTTGGTGATGGCCAGCGTCGGGGCGCCCTGCCGGCGGCCGGCTTCCACGACGCCGACGACGTCCGGCGACGCGCCCGACTGGCTGATCCCGATGACCAGGCTCCGGTCCAGCCGCGGCTGGGCTCCGTACAGCGAGATGACCGACGGCGTCCCCAGGCCGACCGACAGCCCGTGCCGGATGCCGAGCACGTACTGGGCGTAGATCGCCGCGTGGTCGCTCGTACCGCGGGCGGCGATGACGACGTGATCCACCGCGTGCGCCCGCATCGCGTCCACGAGCGGCGCGACCGCGTCCGGTGCGCGCTGCAAGAACCGGGCGGCGACGTCAGGCTGCTCCAGGATCTCGTCACGCAGTGTCATGGCGGCCTCGATGGTACGCCGCGGTGGAGACCCGCCGTGGACGGTGTAGCGGCCACCCGGCGGCAGCGACCCTATCCGGCCGCCCGGCCGCCCGGCCCCCGACCCGCACCCGTGCCCGTGCCCGTACCCGGCGGACCGGCGTCATGGTCCGGCCGGCGGTCCGCCCCGATCGCCATATCGACAGCGCAGCAACGCTCCCGACCGGATCCTGGAGCCAGCCTCGGATCGTGCGGCCATCGGCCGGGAACGCGGCACGGAGCATGGCGCCGTGGGCCGCGACCCGGGCACGGTTGGTTCGCCCCGGAGCGACGATCACCCAGGTCGAGACCGTGAGCGGATCCCAGCCACGCTCTCTGACTACCTCCCGAGCCAGCCGCCGCTTGCGATCGACGGTCCCGACCAGCTCGTTGACGTCGCTGATGTCCGTCTTGAGCTCGATGATGAGGAGCGCCCGGCGGCCGGGGTGCCAGGCCACGATATCGATGATCCCGCGCTCCCCGTACACGGCGAACGACGTCTCCGGCGCCAGCACCCACTCGGGCAGATCGTCACGGAACATCGAGGCCACGGCATCGTGCAGCGCGGAGTGCTTGGCGTTGAGCAGCCGGTCCAGGTCGCCGGCGCGCCAGCGCGCCGTCACGTCGACCCGGATGTCGAGTGCGGCCGCGACGGCCCGCAGAGCGCGGAGAGCGATCGTGTCCAGGTGACCGCGCTCGATACGCGAGATGGTCGCCGCGGACCACCCGGACCGTGCCGCGAGATCAGCCTGGCGCCATCGTCGCTTGATGCGAACCGCACGGAACGCGGCTCCGACTCGGACGTCATCCATGGCGGCCAGTCTGGCCTTGGGGCATGCACCGCGGCTTATCTGGGCCCAGGCCCGGGCGGGGTTCGAGGCCACGGCGGCGTGGGGCCGCGGCGTTACGGTCAGCCGGGGACTGCTATGGCCGATCAAGGCCGCCCGCGGCGCCCTTATCGACCGTCATCAAGACATAGCGGTCTCCCGACGCGCGCTATGCCGCCTCGCGACGGCTAATCGACCGTAGTGGTCCCCCGGTGGCAGTTGCGCCGCCCGGCACGCGGCCTTCGCATCAGAACACCCGTTCTGTGGACACGCCGTGGACCACTGCCCCACAGCCGGTGGACGTCCAAACGGATCGTGTGGACAACCGGCCATTCGCCGTGGACCACAGGCCGCCGAGCGTGGACGCCCTCGCGAATCGCACAAACACTACATGTTGTGGTGCGAATGCCCAACGCTCCCCAAGATATGGTGGTTTTGGCTTGACGGAGGGTCGTGGACCGCGTAGCATTCGACGGGTCGCCAGCACACCGAGAGCGCCAACGACGCCCAGCCATCGGCACTATCCGCCGATCGGAGACGCCGCCCCAGGACATCCCGGTACGGACGACGAACGGCGTAGCGGCAGCTACCGAACGAGGCCAGGACGGGACCCCCGTCGGGCGTGGAGGAGAGAGGCAGATGGCTCGAGCCAACGGCAGCACGGTCCCGGTCATGGAACGCGGCACCACCGCCAGGAGCAAGACCCCGGCGCATCGCGCGGCCGGCCCCTGGGGCGCCTCCTTCGATGGCACGGAGCCGGACGGCAGGACCAAGGTGAAGGGCCTGACCTTCGAGCGCCGCTGGACCACGCCCGGCATCCACCCCTACGACGAGGTCACCTGGGAGTACCGCACGGCCGGCATCTCCAGCGAGACCGGCAAGAGCGTCTTCGAGCAGAAGGACGTGGAAGTCCCCGACTTCTGGAGCCAGCTCGCCACGAACGTCGTCGTCAGCAAGTACTTCCGCGGCCACCTCGGCACGCCGGAGCGCGAGACCAGCGTCCGCCAGCTCATCGATCGCGTCGTCAACACGATCGCGGCCTGGGCGGAGACCCAGCGCTACTTCGCCACGGACGCGGACCTCCAGACCTTCAAGGCGGAGCTGACCCACCTGATCCTCCACCAGAAGATGGCCTTCAACAGCCCCGTCTGGTTCAACGTGGGCATAGAGGCGCAGCCGCAGTGCAGCGCCTGCTTCATCAACTCCGTCCAGGACACGATGTCGTCCATCATGGATCTGGCCAAGACGGAGGCCATGCTCTTCAAGTTCGGCTCCGGGGCGGGCTCCAACCTGAGCACCATCCGCTCCAGCCGCGAGAAGATGACCGGCGGCGGCACGGCCAGCGGGCCGGTGAGCTTCATGAAGGGCTATGACGCCTTCGCGGGCGTCGTGAAGTCGGGCGGCAAGACACGTCGCGCGGCCAAGATGGTGATCCTGGACGCCGGCCATCCGGACGTCATGGACTTCATCGACTCCAAGCTCAACGAGGAGAAGAAGGCCTGGGCGCTGATCGAGGCCGGCTACGACCCCTCCTTCACCGGCGAGGCCTACGGCAGCGTCGCCTTCCAGAACGCCAACCACAGCGTCCGCGTCACGGACGCGTTCATGCAGGCCGTGGTCAACGACCAGGAGTGGACGACCCACGCCGTGGTCGATGGCGCGCCGATGGACACCTTCAAGGCGCGCGACATCTTCCGCAAGATGGCGGAGGCGGCGCACGTCTGCGGCGACCCCGGCATCCAGTACGACACGACCATCAACGACTGGCACACCTCGGCCAACACGGATCGCATCCACGCAAGTAACCCTTGTTCGGAATATATGTTCTTGAATGACACGGCCTGCTTCGCGCCCGAGACGCGAATCAGCACCCCGGGCGGCCTCCGGACGGTCGAGGACCTTTATCGGGCCCAGGAGCGTGGTGAGAAGGTCCTGGTCACGACTGACATTCAAGGCGAGCACGACCATCGCCGGGTGACCGCCCACCGACCCGCACTCGTGTCGCTCGTCGGGGACCGGCAGGTCTATCGGATGACGCTGAAGGACGGGCGATCGATTCGGACCACCGGGGACCACAAATTCCTCACCAGCGCGGGGGACTGGAAGCAGGTCGACGAGCTCGAGGCGGGCGTAGACCGGATCGAGGTTCGCGAGTCGGGCAATCCGATTCGGTTCGAGTCCTCCCCGGACGACGTCCGGCGCTGGCAGATGCTCGGCTGGATGACCGGAGACGGCGTGTTCTCGAGGGACACGGCAGCCCTCGTGTTCGGGCCGACTGAGACCGGGACCGCCGAGGCGCTCACCGCGGAGTTCAACCGGATGTTGGGAGAAGCGCGCTCCCAGGAGTCGGCTGTCGACGAGGTGGAGCGGTCGATGCGGCAGGGAGTCCTCCTCACCAACGATGGGGTCTTTCCGGCACGCCGGTCCAGGAGTTCCACCACGCTCGCCACAGCACCGAACGGGGTCACGCAGGTAGCGTCGAAGTCGGGCGCCCTTATCCGGATGCTCGAGGACCGCTACGGCATGGCCCAGGGCACGGCGATCCATAAGGACGTCCCGGCCGAGATCCACAACGTTGCCGACGACCTCAAAGTCGCCTACCTCCAGGGGCTCTTCTCTGCCGACGGGACGATCCGCAAGGCGGTATCCGCAACGGAACCTGAAGTGATGCTGGCGTCCTCGGCGCCGAACCTCGTCCGGTCGGTGCAATTGTTGCTCTCGGATCTCGGGATCGTCAGCCGGACCACATGGATCCATCCGGCCGGACGAGCAAATCCCCAGGCTCAGCTCCACATCTACAACCAGGCAGCTCGGACGTTCATGTCCCTCGTCGGCTTCTCTCTGTCCGACCAGAAGCAAGTGAAGGTCGACGCCACTCTGGATCGGCCCTTCGCCGGAGCGCTGAAGAACCCGCGTGCGACAACGGTCGTGTCGATCGAGCCCGACGGGATCGAAACCGTCTATGACGTGACCGAACCGGTCACTCACTCCCTAGTCGCCGAGGGCCTGATCGCACACAACTGCAATCTGGCGTCGCTGAACCTGATGAAGTTCGTCAACGCGGACGGCGAGTTCGATCCGGAGGCCTACCGGTTCGCGGCCAAGGTGACGCTGACCGCCCAGGAGATCCTGGTCGACAACGCCAGCTATCCGACGCCCAGGATCGAGGAGAACTCGCACAAGTTCCGACCGCTCGGCCTCGGCTACGCCAACCTCGGCGCCCTGCTCATGAGCCGTGGCCTTGCCTACGACTCGGAGGAAGGCCGCAACTACGCGGCGGCCCTGACCGCGATCATGCACGGCGAGGCCTACAAGCAGTCGAGCATCATCGCCCGCGACCACGGCGGCCCGTTCCAGGAGTACAAGGTCAACGAGACGCCCTTCCTGCGGGTCATCGGCAAGCACCGCGACGCCGCGTACCGCATCCCCACGAAGGGCGTACCCGCGGACCTGTTGCGCCACAGCCAGCAGGTCTACGACGAGGCCTTGGCTCTTGGGCAGCAGCACGGCTATCGCAACGCGCAGGTGACCGTCCTCGCGCCCACCGGCACCATCGCGTTCATGATGGATTGCGATACGACCGGCGTGGAGCCGGACATCGCGCTCATCAAGTACAAGAAGCTGGTCGGTGAGGGCTTCCTCAAGATCGTCAACCAGACCGTCCCGGCCGCGCTCAAGAAGCTCGGCTACACGGCCGACCAGACGAGTGAGATCCTCGACTACCTGACAGAGCGCGAGACGATCGAGGGCGCCCCGCACATCAAGCCGGAGCACCTGTCGGTCTTCGACTGCGCCTTCAAGCCCGCCAACGGCACGCGGTCCATCCATTACATGGGCCACGTCCGGATGATGGGCGCCATCCAGCCGTTCATCAGTGGCGCCATCTCCAAGACCGTGAACATGCCGGAAGCGGCCACGGCGGAGGAGATCGAGATCGTCTACCTGGAGGGCTGGAAGCTCGGCCTGAAGGCGATCGCGGTCTATCGCGACAACTCCAAGCGTAGCCAGCCGCTGTCCACGTCAAAGAAGCAGGACGGGGACGTGGTGGACACGGCCGTCGTTGCGGAGCTCAAGCAGCAGCTCGCCCGGGCCCAGGCGGAGGCCGCCCTCCCCCATCGACGCCGACTCCCGTCGGAGCGCACGGCGGTGACCCACAAGTTCGAGATCTCCGGCCACGAGGGCTACATCACGGTCGGCCTCTATCCGGACGGCCAGCCGGGCGAGATCTTCCTCAAGATGGCCAAGGAAGGCTCCACGGTGTCGGGGCTCATGGACGCGTTCGCCACGACCGTGTCGGTCTCGCTCCAGTACGGCGTGCCGCTCAAGGACCTCATCAACAAGTTCGCCCACGTCCGGTTCGAGCCGTCCGGCTTCACCGGCAACCAGGAGATCCCGATCGCCAAGTCCACCGTGGACTACATCTTCCGCTGGCTCGGCTCGCGCTTCCTGCCAGAGGACGACAAGGCGGCGCTCGGCCTGATCGACCGTTCAGCGGTCGTGGATGAGGCGCCATCAGCTTCGGCCAATCCCTTTGCGGCCGGGGTGGCCGTGCTGAGCTCCTCCAGCGCGGTCCCGGCCCCCGATCCCGCGCCGGCCGTCGAGCCGGTCGCCGACCAGGACCAGGAGTCGCCCGAGGCCACGGCCGTCGCGACCGAGTCCACGCCGGCAAAGGAAGAGTTGGCGGTCATCGCGACCAACGGGCATGCCACCAGCGGCCACGCCGCGAACGGCAACGGCAAGGCGTCCAACGGCGGGGGCGGTACCTCGGCGATCACGCTCAACCTGGGCGCGACCAAGGTGAGCTTCCAGACCCAGGCGGACGCGCCCAGCTGCGCCGACTGCGGCAGCATCATGGTCCGCAACGGAAGCTGCTACAAGTGCCTGAACTGCGGGTCGACGAGCGGCTGCAGCTGAGCGTCGCACGCATCGGCATTTCCCCGCACCGGTTGCCTGACCGCCGAGAGCGATGGCGGGCGCGCCTCAGGCCGGCCGACCCACGGCCAGCATGTACAGCGCCGCCTCCTCCACGCCGTCGACGCCGAGCATCTCGTTGATGGCGTCGTCCATGAACGCCCCGACGCCAC
>JBBEBL010000142.1:19627-23014 GCA_040882345.1 Chloroflexota bacterium | reverse complement strand
CGTCGATGTGCGCCTTCGTCTTCTGGTGCTCGTAGAAGCGGGCGATGTCGCTGCCGTGCAGGTCGATCTCCGACCAGCCGTGGGTCATCCACTCGGCGACGGCGCGGGCGATGCCGGGGGCCTCCTTGATCCAGACCGCGGCGCACGACCAGAGGCCCTTGACCTCAGGGGTCTCGCCCAGGATGGGCATCCCGTCCGGCGTCAGCGACAGGAGGCCGTTGATGGCGTAGCGGATGCCGACCCGCTCGTCGCCAAGGATGTCCGGCACGAGCTCCAGGGCCTGCTCCATCTGGAGGTCGAAGTCCTCCTGGGTGAACGGCAGCTCCGTCGGCGACTGCGCGCTGGCCGCGATGGACGGGATGTCGTCCGCATCCATGAGGATGGGCCGGTGCGCGTACGAGCCCACCTCCAGGTCGCCGCCGTGCTGGCGCTCGTACATGTTGGTGTCCATGTCGCGGACGATCGGGAACGTGATCTCCCCGACCGTGTCGGCGAACTGCGGGACGGGTCCCACGCTGATCATCTGGTGCACGGCCGGGCTGAGCGGGATGGACGCCCCGGCCATGCGGGCGATGCGCGGGCTCCAGACGCCACAGGCCACGACGACGGTCTCCGCCTCGATGTCGCCCTTGTCCGTCCGGACCCGGGTGATCCGCCCGTCCACGACGTCCAGCGCAGTCACCTCGGTCGCCGCCGAGATCGTGAGGGCACCCATCTCGACCGCGCGCTCGCGCATGATCGTGCCGGCACGCAGGGAGTCCACGACCCCCACCGTCGGCGTGTGGAAGCCGCCCAGGATGATGCTCTCGTCGATGTACGGGACCAGGGCTTTCACGCCGGCCGGATCCAGCAACTCCGACTTGATGCCCCATGAGCGCGAGGATGCCATCCGGCGGTTCAGTTCCTGCATCCGCTCCGGCGTGCGCGCGACCTCGATGCCGCCGCTCTGCGTGAACACGCCGAGCTCCTGGTACTGGGTGACGCTGTCGAGCGTGAGGGCCGTCATCTCCTTGGAGTGATCGGTCGGGAAGATGAAGTTGGACGCGTGGCCGGTGGAGCCACCGGGGTTGGGGAGCGTGCCCTTGTCCAGTAGGACCATCTCCCGCCAGCCCAGCTTGGCGAGGTGATACGCGAGGCTGTTGCCGACGATGCCGGCCCCGATGATGACCACCTTGGCGCGCGCCGGCAGCGTGCTCATGTCCCTGGGTCCTCCACACGATTCGTTGCGAAACTTGCAACGATGTTGCCGTCTCTGCGACACTTCACAGGATGGTACACGACGAGCGCAAGCCCCGGTCAAGCGTCGAGCGGATCGTTGCCGCCCTCACCATCGTGGGCGCCCGCGGCTGGATCTCCGCGGCGGACCTGGCCGCCGAGCTCGGCGTGGACCGGAGCACGGGCTGGCGCGTCGCCCGCTCCCTGGAGAACGTCGGCTGGCTGTACCACGACGAGGCCACGCATCGCTACCGACTCGGCCTGCCGCTGTTCGAGCTGGGGACGCGCGTGCTGGACACGATCGATGTCCGGGATGAGGCACGGCGAGTCATGACGGACCTCGTCGCCTCCACCGGGGAGAGCGTGGACCTCGCGATCCGCGACGGCGACAGCGTCGTGTTCATCGACAAGATCGACGGGACGCACGAGGTGCGCGCCTTCACTCGGAGCGGCCAGCGTGCCCGGCTCCATGCCACCGCAGCCGGAAAGGTCTTCCTGGCGGCGATGCCGGAACCGGCACTCCGGGCGTACTTGCGGACGCGACTGGATCCCTACACGCCGGAGACGATCACGGACGCCGCCGTGCTCGAGCGGGTCGTGGAGGAGACGCGGGAGCGCGGCTACGCGATCAATCGCGGTGAGCTCTTCCCCGAGGCGGGCGCCGTGGCCGTCCCGGTCCTCGACGGACACGGGACGTGCGTCGCCGCGCTCGGGCTGAACGTCCCCCTCTCGAGGCTGGACGACGAGCGCATCCGCGTCCTCGTCGCCGAACTGCTCGACGCGACCACCCGTCTCTCCCCGGCGATCGGGCTGGGCCTCGGGAGGCAGCCCGAGACCGCCAGCCAGCCGGGCTGACGCCGTCCAACGTCGTCGCCGCCTACGGATACCGCCGAGTCACCCGACCCGTCCTGGAGATGCCGTACATGAAGGGTGGCGACTCCGTATCGACGATCTCCGCCATCCGGGACCAGGCGGCCATCACCGCTCGTAAGGTAATCCAACGGCGTGGCGTTGCCTGTCTCGAGCACGAAGCAACTCGCGTTGGCGGTGACCACGGCCGCGAGCTCGGCGGACATTCGGCGGATCCGGCCGTCGCGCGTCAGGATGATCTCGCCGGACGACGTGGCTTCGGCGATCCACAGGCTATCGGGCACCGATTCGGCATCCGCGGTCGGGTAGCGTTCGATATGCAGTACGACTGGGATCCGTACCGCTCGGAGCGCGTAACCGAGGCGCTTGCCCAGATCACGGTCGATGAAAAGCTTCACGCAGCGGCAGGTAGTTCGAAGCGCAGTGCGGCTTCGACCTCCTCTTCGGTCAGATCGAAGTCGTCCACGATGTCATCGATCGACTCTCGAGCCACGAACCGGCTGCGGATGGCGTCGGTCGACACACCCTTGCTCGCGACGTACGGGCGACCGAACGAGACTCGTGGGTCGATGACGATCGGCGTGTCGCGACCGACCGGCCACCAGCGCACCGCCACGTCCTCCTCGTAGTCCAGGTCGCGCAGGACGTCTCGGATGTGGTCCCACGCGATCTGGCCGTGGCGGCTGAGATTCACGTAGCGAGCCTCGCTGGCCCGTTCGATCTCCTGGATGAAGATGTCCTTGCCATCGTGCTTGAAGCGCAAGGTCACGAGTGGGCGGTCCACGTCGTACAGGTCTCGTGCAACTCCGAGCGCCGCCCGGATCGATTTCATCGAAACATCTGCGCGTCGCGCGGCGGCCACGACAGCGACCTCGACGAGTTCGTTGAAGGTGAGAAGGCCATGTGTCTGGCCGCTGGTCAGTGGCTCGCTGCGACGCGGACCGCGCTGCGTCGGGTAGGTGTAGCCAGCGCGCCAACGCGCCACGCTCTGCGTCGAGAACCCGGCGTAGCGGGCCGCTTCGGATGGCGTATACGTTGGTCGCTCGGCAGCATGGTCGATCGTCACGGGTGCCTCCTGCTTCCGCGAAACTAGCACATGGGCATTCACTCACACTCACCGATCGCTCGCGGGTACCCTTGCGAAGTTCGTGAGAGGGAGGGCTACGCGTCGTTGGCAGGACATGAGGGCCGGCTGGAGCTGACCTGGACGAACAAGCACCTGCGTCTACTGGCGCATGAGGACGGCAGTTACGAGTGGGTCGCCCCGTCCGACTATCGGGTCGCTGAAGTCCGCCTGCTCGA
>JBBEBL010000142.1:18408-19527 GCA_040882345.1 Chloroflexota bacterium | reverse complement strand
CTGGGTCCACCTCGATGACTCGGAGGTCGCGTACTGCCGGGTGATGATGGACGAGGTATTCGGGCGCGACAACTTCGTCGCGACGGTCATCTGGGAAAAGACCGACAGTCCCAGGATGGACGCGAAGTCGTTTTCGGTCCGTCACGACACCATCCTCGTGTATCGAGCCTCAGCGGCCTTCACCGTCAACCCGCTGGTCGCCACCGACGAGGGCGCCCATTACAACAAGGTGGACGACCAGGGCCGGCGCTATTACATCAACCCGTTGCGTGCTCGCGGCGGCGATGCCTCTCGCTCAGCGCGACCAACGCTCTACTTTCCGCTCACAGCGCCCGACGGGACTCAAGTCTGGCCTCGGCTCCCGGACGGCGGCGATGGAAGGTGGCGGTGGAGCCGCGAACGCGTCGAGCGTGATGCCGACCGAATTGAGTGGATCCATGGACGGGACGGATGGACAGCGTGGTTCCGTACGTTTATGCCACTGGAGCGTTTCCGGCCGCCGGAAACCCTCTGGCCGCATGCCGATGTCGGCTCAACTCGAACCAGCAGCTATGAGATCAAGGCCCTGTTCGAGGGTCTCGCCTTCTCAACGCCCAAGCCTGAGCGTCTCATGCAGAGAGTGCTCCACATCGCCTCCCGACCAGGCGACACCGTACTCGATCCCTTCGTCGGCTCAGGCACGACGGCGGCGGTTGCGCACAAGATGGATCGGCGGTGGGTCGCCATCGAGCGCGAGGCCTCGACGATCGGACAGTTCGCGCAGCCCCGGCTGGCGAAGGTCGTTGACGGAGCGGACCCAGGCGGTGTGACTCCGCTCGCCGGCTGGGAGGGTGGAGGAGGGTTCCGCGTCCTCGACGTCGCACCGTCGATGTTCGACGTCGATGGCGGGATGGTCTTCCTCGCCGACGGGATGACGAACGGGAAGCTGGCCGAGGCGACAGCGGCTCAGCTCGGCTTCGAATACGAAGTGGCGCCGCCGTTCGTCGGCCGGAAGGGTCGCACCCGCCTGGCCGTGATCGACGGCGTCGTGAACGAGGGAGTCGTCCGTCTGCTCGCGAGCGCCCTCGGCGAGCGCGAGCGGATCGTCATCTGCGGCACCGGCATCGACACCGAGGCCCG
>JBBEBL010000142.1:8156-18308 GCA_040882345.1 Chloroflexota bacterium | reverse complement strand
CCGGGATCGACATTGCGCAAGATCCCGGCCGCCCTGCTCGACGAGTATCGGTCGGCTCGTCAGCTTCGGCTCGACCTCGGGGATGCGACCCCGCCCGAGGCCTCCGCCGAGGTCCCCGCGTAGCCGTGGGTACGCTCGAAGTCTTCGAGGACGCGATCGCCGAGATCGCCGCGCGTCTCGACCTGCGCGAACCGAACGCCGAGGCCGTTCGCTCGCTCGCCGCCGAGGTCTCCCAGCACTACGACGTCGATGAGCGTCAGCCGCCGTTCGAGGCGGTCATCGACTCGGCGACCGGCGTCGGCAAGACGTACATCCTGGCCGGCGCCATGGAGCTCTTCGCCATCGCCCAGGGGGTCCGCGACTTCGTCATCGTGACACCTGGGCGTACGATCCTCGAGAAGACCCGCGACAACCTCACACCGGGCCACCCCAAGAGCCTGCTCGGGCCGATGAGCTTCCGACCCGTCGTGGTGACGGCCGACAACTTCGCGACCCCGGTCATGCGGGCGGCGATGGACGACCCGAGCCAGATCAAGGTGTACCTGTTCACGGTCCAGTCGCTCATCAAGCCCGAATCGAAGGTCGGTCGCCGGACGCACAAGTTCCAGGAGGGGCTCGGGACCGAGTTCTACGCGCACCTCCAGGCGGTCGATCGCCTGGTCGTGTTCGCCGACGAGCACCACACCTATTACGGTCCGGCGTTCTCCAAGGCCGTCCGTGACCTGGGACCTTGGGTCCTGGTCGGGTTGACCGCGACGCCCGACAAGAAGACTCCGGCCGAGCAGATCATCTACCGCTACCCGCTGGCCGCGGCCATCGCCGACAAGCTCGTCAAAACGCCGGTCATCGTCGGGCGCAAGGACGATCGCAAGGACCCGCTGACCAAGCTGACCGATGGGGTCACCCTGCTCGATGCCAAGGCAGACGCCATCGCGGTCTACGCGGCCAGGACCGGCGTCGAGCCGGTCAACCCGGTCATGCTGGTGGTCGCCAAGGACATCGCCGACGCCGACGAGTACGGCGCGATCCTGCGCTCGTCGGAGTTCTTCGGCGGCCGCTTCGCCGAGACCATCCTCGTCGTCCACTCGAAGGCGCCGGACGAGGCCCTCGCGGCACTGGCGGCGGTCGAGGACCCGGCGTCACCGGTCCGGATCATCATCTCGGTCGGCATGCTCAAGGAGGGCTGGGACGTCCGCAACGTGTACGTCATCGCCTCGATGCGTTCGAGCGTGTCGGAGATCCTGACCGAACAGACCCTGGGACGGGGGATGCGGTTGCCGTTCGGGACGTACACCGGGATCGAGATCCTCGACACCCTGGAGGTCGTCGCCCACGAGCGCTACGAGGAGCTCCTGAAGAAGGCCGGCGTCCTCAACCAGGCCTTTGTCGACTACCGGACGCGGGCAGCGCTGCGGCTCAATGCCCAGGGTCAGCAGGTCGTGGTCACCGAGCGGGTCGAGACAAGTGCAGCTCCGATCGTGCCGACCGACGGGGGTCCGCCCCCGCTGGTGGTGGACGAGGAGTCGCGTCCGCTCGTGACCACGATCGAGGCGCGCACCACGCAGGTCGACGCCGGGGTCCTGACCCTCCGCCAGGAGATCAGGCCACGTGCCGACGCCCCGCGGATCATGGTCCCGGTCCTGCGCATGTCCGCGGTCGAGAGTCACTTCTCCTTGGCCGACATCACCGACACCGATCCGTTCCGCAGGCTCGGCCGGGCCCTCGCGTCTGACCCCGACGGGGAGCTGGCTCGAACGCTCGTCAGCGCCCGGATCGTCACCGGGCCGGACGGCATCAAGCACACCGAGCTCGTGACCTCCGGAGCGGCCGACCGGGTCCGGTCCAATCCGACCCTGTTCGATGCGGGAGACCTGCGGACGCAGCTCGTCGACATCGTCCTCGGAGCGCCGGCGGTGCCGGCTCGCCGGGAGGAGCGGGCCGCGGCCGTACCGCTGATGGATGCGTTCTTCGAGGGCCTCGGCGACCAGGCGACCGAGTTGTTGTCCGCGAACATGGGTCGCGCCGGGGCCCGCCTCGTCCGGCTGGTGAGCGAGGAACAGCGGACCTACATGGCGGCGCCGTCGTTCCACGAGGTGGTCGAGCTCAAGGCCTTCGTGCCCGCGCGGGCGACGGACCGGCCCGTCTCGGGCGACCGTCATGGAGGGTTCAGTCGCAGCGTCGCGTACGAGGGCTGGCAGCGATCGCTCTTCCCCATCGCGTGGTTCGACTCGCGGCCGGAGCGAACGGTCGCGAACATGGTCGATGAGGACGACAGCGTCGCCTGCTGGGTCCGGCTGCACACGGGCGATCTGCCGATCCTGTGGAACTCGGCGGGGCAGGAGTACAACCCGGACTTCATCGTCATCGACGCCGACGGGACCCACTGGGTGGTCGAGGTCAAGATGAACAAGGAAATGGCGTCGCCGGACGTCAGGGGCAAGCGTGACGCCGCGCGCCGTTGGGCCAACCACGTTTCGGCGGACGAGTCGGTCAGGGTGCGCTGGCGGTACATGATCGTGTCCGAGGCGGATGTCGAGACCGCGAAGGGATGGTGGTCGGCCCTCAAGACCATGGCCGACCCGTGATGGTCGGCTGAGCGATGGACTCGATGGGACCTATGCGCCTGGATCTGCAAGCTGCTGACGACGCGCCGGACCGACTCAGGCGGTGGCCCTACGGGCGGATCTCGAACGCCGGGACGTGGATGGGACGGACCGCCGCGAAGTGGCGCCGGTCGAGCGTGGCGACCTTCGGCTCCCGGAGACGTTCCGCCAGCGCGACGATGCTCGCGTCCACGATGCCGAGACCCAGGTCCGTGTAGCTCGTCTGAAGCTCGCGGCAGCGCCGGAGGTCGGTGTGGGTCGGTGCCTCGATCCGATAGGCGCCGGCGAGGACGTCGTCCAGAAAGACGATCCACGCATCGACGGATAACCGCCGCGAGCACCAGTAGTCGAGCTCCGGGAGGACGAGCTCCGGGACGACGAGGTCCTCCGTCGCGTCCGTCAGCAGGCGAGCACACACAGCGTGATCGGGATCGGCGACGTCGAGCGCCGCCAGCAACGGTCCGGTGTCGAGGATGAGCGCCACGCCTCAGCTGGGCGGTTCGCTGACCGGTTCCGCGGTGAGCTCCGACGCCCGCCGTCCATCGGTGGAGCGGGTGACGCCGACCCGGGGACGTCGGCTCGAGCGCAGTTCCGCCACCTTGTGGTCGATCGCCTCGCGGATCACCTCGGCGAGGGCGACGTCCCTGCGCTTCGCCTCGAAGCCAAGGGTCGCCAGGACCTCCTCATCGACCATGATCGTGGTGCGTCGTCCTGCCATGATGCGTGATGCTAGCCTCACGCCTCACGGACGTCAATCCGCGCAAGCCGCTCCCGGTCCGGCTCGCTCGGCGCGACGCGCGTTGACCGGCTCGGCGGAGGGGCGCATCCTCGGCATCCGCCCCCGCACCGCTGAGGTTCTCGTGCCAGATCTGTTCATCGACGGCGAATGGGTCGCGTCCGCCGACGGCACCCGTGCCAGCGTCGTCAACCCGTCCGACGGGACCGTCGCCGTCGAGGTGGATGTCGCCACGGACGACCAGGTCCAGGCGGCCATCGCCGCCGCGCGCCGCGCCTTCGACACCACCGACTGGCCATCCGGCCCGACCGCCGAACGCGCCGCCCTGTTGGACCGGGTCGCGAACCTGATGGAGCGCGACACCGACGAGATGGCGCGCCTCGAGACACTGAACACGGGCAAGGCGATGCGCGAATCCCGCTGGGACATCGGTGACGTCGTCCGGGTCTTCCGCTACTACGCGGATCTCGCGGACAAGGATGCCGGCCGCCTCGTGGACACGAGCGACCCGAACGCCCTGAGCCGCATCGTCTACGAGCCGGTGGGTGTCTGCGGCCTCATCGGGCCGTGGAACTACCCGCTCCTCCAGATGTCATGGAAGGTCGCCCCCGCGATCGCGGCCGGCAACACGGTGATCATGAAGCCCGCCTCCGCGACGCCGCTGACGGCCATCCACCTCGCGAAGCTGTTCGCCGAGGCGGGTGCGCCCCGCGGTGTCGTCAACCTCGTCCTGGGCCCTGGGTCCCGCGTGGGCCAGGCGCTCGCGGACAGCCCGGACATTGATCTCATCTCGCTGACCGGCGGCATCGAGGCGGGGCGGGCATTGGTCCACGGGGCCGCGGTCAACATGAAGAAGATCGCCATGGAACTCGGCGGCAAGAGCCCCAACATCGTGTTCGCGGACGCCGACTTCGAGACCGCCGTGGACAACGCCCTGACCGCCGCCTTCGTCCACTCCGGCCAGGTCTGCTCCGCCGGGTGCCGCGCCATCGTGCAGGACGAGATCTTCGACCGCTTCGTCGCCGAGCTCGCCCGGCGGGCCGACGCCATCCGCCTGGGTCACGGCAGCGACGACACGACGGAGGCCGGCGCCCTTATCTCCGCCGAGCATCGGGCCAAGGTGGAGGCGTTCGTGGACGAGGCGCGCGCGGACGGGGCGCGCGTGGTGGCCGGCGGCCAGCGGCCGACGGAGCCGCACCTCCAGGACGGCTTCTACTACCGGCCGACGGTCGTGGTGGACGTCCGGGCGGACATGCGGATCATCCGCGAGGAGGTCTTTGGGCCGGTCCTGACGGTGGAGCGATTCACCACGGAGGACGAGGCCATCGCCATGGCCAACGACACGACCTATGGCCTGGCCGGCGCGGTCTGGACGTCCGACGCCTCGCGCGCGCAGCGGGTCGCCCGCCGGCTTCGCCACGGGACGGTGTGGATCAACGACTACAACACGTACCTGCCACAGGCAGAATGGGGCGGCTTCAAGCAGTCCGGCATCGGACGGGAGCTTGGCCGCACGGGCCTGGACGAGTACCGTGAGGCGAAGCACATCTGGCAGAACACGGCACCGGGGCCAACGGGCTGGTTCGGAGGCTGACGTGATCGACCGGGCCCGGCGAGATGCCGGACCCGGTCGGGATGGACTACTCCGCGGGAATCTCGGCGTGGATCGCCTCCAGATCGACCCCCTGCGCCTTGCGGTACAGGCGGGCGACGACGTAGAGGATCGCCGCGGCCCCGTAGAGGATGCCGAGGAAGATGATCGACTGGGTGTTGCCGATCCCGATCCCGTACAGGCCGTTGGTGAGCCACTCGAAGAGGACCCAGCACAGGAAGAGCGTGGTGATCCCGCCGGCGAGGCTGAGCAGCGGCAGGCCGCCGATCGAGTAGCGCGCGACCGGGGAGTTCTCGTACAGGTCCTTCTTCCACCACGGCAGGATCGTCGCCGCGAACGCGCTTCCGAGGAACGTGACCGCGATGACCAGCGAGGCGTCCAGGGTCAGCTGGACGAAGTCGGCGTTGTACGCGTAGAACCAGCTCAGGATCACGGACGGGACCATGATCAGCAGGAGCGCCACCCACGGCACGCCACGGTCGGACACGCGCGCGGCCGCCTCCGGCAGGATCCGGTCGAACGCCGCGGCGAAGATCATCCGCGTCGAGGACAGGAAGAGGGTGCCGGCCCAGCCCAGGAACCACGCCCCGAACATGACGATGAGGATCATCTGGACGATCCGGTTGTCGATGAGGAACGAGGCGAGCAGCGGCGGGTAACTCCAGATCGGGAGGACCGGTTCCGGTGCGCCCTCCACCCCGTAGTACGTGTCGGCGAAGTTCGCATTGGTTGCCTGGAAGAATTCCCAGCCGAAGGTGTTCGCGGCGAGCAGGATGAACGCGACCGCGAGGGCCGTCGTGACCCAGATCCCGCCGAGCATCCCGTTGAGGACCTTGCGGAAGTCTCCGGAGCCCCGCACTTCGCCATACAGCGTGGCGCCCCAGTTCGGGTACAGGATCCAGAACATCATGAACGGCACGAGGAGCAGCGTCCCGGGCCCGAAGGCGAGCGGATCCAGGCCCGCGAATGGCGCCTCGTAATACGCGGCGGTGGTGTCGATCGTCGTCTGGTAGGCGTTGGACACCCCGAACAGGCTCGTCGCCTCGCGATCGAAGGCGGCCTGGAAGTCGGCCTGCGACGACATGAGCATGAGCACGAACATGACCGCGAGCGCGATCAGCCCCAACACGAAGCTCGCCCGCTGGATCCGGGCGTAGCCGGCCATGCCGAGCGAGACGAGGAAGGTGACCAGGATGATGACCGCCATGGACACGGCGAATACGCCGTCCGACGTCCCGAAGAAGTCGACGCCCTCGCCCCAGCCCGCCAGCGCGGATAGCGGCTGGACGAATTCCACCGTCAGGATCGCCCCGTAGATCGGGGCCCACAGGGCCAGGATGAACCACCAGCCCGTGGCCGCCAGGACGAACCCGATCCCGCCGCGACGGAGTCCGAGCAGGATCCCGATGACGAGACCGGCCACCCCGGCACCGATCGCCGGTGCCGCGCCGATGTCCAGGGCGCCGCCGACGAGATACCCCGCGACGCCCAGGACCACCGCGCCGACGAACGCGCCAGGTGGTCCGTCCAGGACGCGGCTCTGCCAGATGTAGTCGCCGCCGGCGCGCGGCATGACGGCGATGAGCCCGGCGTAGGCGATGGCCAGGAACGTCACCGCGACGGCGGAGATCAGGATCGCCGCGATCGGCGAGCCGTCGCCCACCCAGCCGAACGCGAGGAAGCTGAAGAACATGCCGAGCGTGACGAGGTTGACCGACATGAACGAGTAGACGAACGCGTCGAAGCCCGACCAGCCCTTGACGAGGCCGGTGGCGTTCCGGAGGAACAACGCCGGCGCCGCAGGGGCGCCGCCGGTGTCGTTCGGCGTGATCGATGCCATGTATACCTCCCTCTCCCTACAGATCGAAGACGTCAGCCGTTGATCAGCAGATAGCGCTTCACCTCGTCTTTCCGCGTGTCCAGATCGACGATCGCCGCCTGGAGGACGCCGTCCTCGTAGGTGCTGCCGGGGTTGACGGCGAGGGTCCGGCCGATCTTCACGGCGCCGCGCCCCTCGTGGATGTGCCCGTGCAATGAGAGCAGGGGGCCGTACGCCTCGATCGCGTCGCGCACGGCGTGCGACCCGACCGGCACCAGAGCCTGACCGCCGGAGACGTAGCGCATGTCCTCGTCGATCTTCGGTGCCGCGTCAAGGTTGGAACCGTAGGGTGGGGCGTGGAAGTTGAAGATCGCCCGGTGCGGGTCGGCGACGGATGCGACGAGGCCATCGATGCGCTCTCGCAACTCCGGCTCGGGCAACTCGCGATATGTCTTCCACGGGGTCGGGTTCGCCCATCCGGTCGAGACCAGCGAGAAACGCTCGAGCTCGATGGTGTTGCCCTCACCGAGCTCGACGAGCGCCGCGGCATCGATGATCGGATCGATCTCGAACATGTCGTCGTTGGCCGGCGACACGATGCAGCGGATCGCCTTGCCCGCAAGGCGCTCATCGGCGAGCGCCATCCAACGCTCCACGGACGCCAGCATCTCGGCCTTGAACCGGGTGTCCACGCGGGCCGGATCGGCCGACCATGCATCCACCTCATCGCGGGTCAATCGGACCGGGTAGTACCCGCGGTCGTTGATCCGCTTCTCCATGGCCTGGACCTCGTCCTCCGTCGTGAGCGTGATGCGCTGCTCCTGGAGGGTGACCTCCCAGCCGGTCGCCCCGACGACGATCGGGACCATCGCCTTGCCCGTCATGTCGCCACCCATGATCAGCACGTCCGCTTTGTGGAACGCGCCAGCATTGAGGAACTTGCGCCAGCAGACATCCGAGCCGTGGATATCCGTGGCGAAGAAGATCCTCATCCGCGTCCTCCCCTCATCCGCGTCCTCCTAGTCGTGGCCCATCTCCTCGGGCTCTCGGTACCATGGCTGGCGCTCACCGATCCGGGCCCGCAGCCTCCAGCGCGTCGACTTGGGCGCCTCGGCGATGGCGGTCTGCAGGGCGGCGACCTGGGTCGCGGGGTCGAACAGGACGGAGCGCCCGTTGTCCAGGTCGACATCCTCCGGGGTGTGCTCGGTCGCGAGATAACTTGCGAGCTTCTCCAGGTTCCCCGTGACCGTTCGCCACCAGCCCCAATCGCTCGACGTGAGGGCGACGATGCGCGGGACGTTGAACATCGCGAGGCCGTGACGGGCGTCCGGAGCGCCGTCGTCCGGTCCCAATGGATGCTCGGCCAACAGGATCATGGCGTCCAGGATGTCCTTCCGATTGATCTTCACGACCTGCAACTTGGAGAGGAGCAGTTCGGCCAGCGGCAGGGTCGGGGACGCCGCCGCCAGCCGGTCCGCGAACTCGATCCGGTGGCACATGTCGAGCCGGTCGAACAGGACGTCGACCGGGCGGTTGCGTGGCGCGTCCACGAAGTAACCCTGGTGTCGGAAGAGCGCGTTATGGCGACGGTCGGGCGTGTACCCCTCCTCCTCGAGCATCGCATACAGGCTGGCGCGGTCGCGAGACGCCGCGACGAAGTCGAGATCCACCTCCGTGCGACGGGTCCGGGCGGTCCAACCGGGGGCGTGGGCGCGGACGGCCATGCCACCGATGAGCCGCACCCGCAGGCCGCGGGCCTCCGCGGCGTCCACGATCCGCAGCGACTCCTGCAGCGGGTCCGCCAACGTCCGGATGTCGGTCTCGGCTTCCGCCTCAGACGTCATCGACTGGCCCTCCGACCCATGGTCACGCGCGGGCACGTGCGACCTATGGTCGACGAGTATAGTTCCGTGGCCAACGTCGAAAGGGGCTACCCGGAAGGGCGATTGCACGATATCGTGCCGCTCACGCGCCGTTAACGAAGCCGACACATGGTCTTGACGGCCGCCGCCCGTGGCGGTGGTATGCGCGCACTACAGGACCGCCTGCCGACGGCAGGCTGGAGGAGCCTCGGGTCGAGGAGGGACCCGGGTCCACGCGCCACATCAGTTCCCGTTTCACGTACTGGAGGATCGGATTTGACCACCAAGCGAACACTCACCCGCTGGGCGGGGCTTCTGGCCGCTTCGGCCATCGTCTTCGCGGCCTGCTCGTCTGACGGCGGCGCGACCACCGCGCCGACCAGCGGCGCCACCACGGCGCCGGGCTCGGACGCGCCCGCAGACCCCATGGCGGACCTCATCGCGGCCGCCAAGGCAGAAGGCACGCTGACCACGATCGCGCTGCCGGACGACTGGTGCAACTACCGCGAGATGATCGACACCTTCAAGTCCAAGTACGGCATGGAGGTCAACGAGCTGGACCCGAACGCGGGTTCCAACGACGAGCTGGAGGCCGTCAAGGCCAACAAGGACAACAAGGGCCCGCAGGCACC
Source organism: Chloroflexota bacterium (assembly GCA_040882345.1). Taxonomy (GTDB): domain Bacteria; phylum Chloroflexota; class Limnocylindria; order Limnocylindrales; family CSP1-4; genus SPCO01. The sequence continues at coordinate 9,044 of JBBEBL010000142.1, read as the reverse complement.
CGACGTCCTGGACGTCGGCCTGTCGTTCGGGCCACAGGCCAAGGACGAGGGGCTGCTGGCCCCGTACAAGGTCGCGACCTGGGACACCATCCCGGATGAGGCCAAGGACCCCGAGGGGTACTGGTGGGGCGACTACTACGGCGTCCTGACCTTCGAAGTCAACAAGGCCGTCGTGGCCAACTCGCCGCAGGACTGGGCCGATCTCCTCAAGCCCGAGTACAAGAACATGGTCGCCCTCGCCGGCGATCCGCGTTCCTCCAACCAGGCCATCCAGACGGTCTACGCCGCGGCGCTCGCCAACGGCGGCTCGCTGGATGACGCGCAGCCCGGCCTGGACTTCTTCAAGGATCTCGTCGCCGCGGGCAACTTCGTCCCGACGATCGCCAAGCCCGGCACCATCGCCCAGGGCGAGACGCCGATCACCATCCGCTGGAACTACAACGCGCTGTCCAACAAGGACGCCCTCGCGGGCAACCCGGACATCGACGTCGTCGTCCCGACCCAGGGCCGGTTCGCCGGCGTCTACGTCCAGGGCATCAGCGCGTACGCTCCGCATCCCAACGCGGCCAAGCTGTGGCAGGAATTCCTCTACAGCGACGAGGGCCAGCTCATCTGGATGAAGGGCTACTGCTATCCCATCCGCTACGAGAACCTCAAGGCCGAGGGCAAGATCCCGGCCGAGCTCGGGGACAAGCTCCCGGACGTCGCCGGGGCGGTCTTCCCGTCGCTGGATCAGCTCAATACGGCCAAGGAGTTGATCACCGCGCAGTGGGATGCCGTCGTCGGCGTCGACGTCGTCGAATAGTCCGATCGATCGCAGCGATCTGACGGGAACGTCATGACCGCACGAGTCGCAGGGAGCGACGCGCCGGGCGAACGCCCGGCGCG
>JBBEBL010000142.1:0-8146 GCA_040882345.1 Chloroflexota bacterium | reverse complement strand
CCCCCGCCCCCCCCCCCCCGCCGCACCTCGTTCGCGTGGCTCGGGGTCGTGCCGTTCTTCCTGGTCGCGATCGCCTTCCTCTTCCTCCCGATCTCCTTCCTGATCATCGGGAGCTTCCAGACGCTGGATGGTGGCTTCACCCTCCAGAATTACGCCGACCTGACGGACCCCCGGGTCGCGGTCGCCTATCGCAACAGCCTGGAGATCAGCGCGGCCACCGCAGTCGGCGGCGCGTTCTTCGGCTTCCTTCTGGCCTACGCGGTCATCCTGGGCGGTCTGCCCGGGTTCCTGCGGACGGCGTTGATGACCTTCTCCGGCGTCGCCAGCAACTTCGCCGGCGTCCCGCTGGCCCTCGCCTTCGTGTTCACCCTCGGCAATGCCGGGCTGGTGACCGGGCTGCTGATGAACCTGTTCGGCATCAATCTGGCCCAGGCTGGCTTCTCCATCTACTCGAAGCTGGGCCTCGCCCTGGTCTACATGTACTTCCAGTTCCCGCTCATGGTGCTGATCATCGCGCCGGCCATCGACGGCCTGCGCAAGGACTGGCGTGAGGCAGCGGAGAACATGGGGGCGAGCCCCCGCCAGTACTGGCGCTATGTGGCCCTGCCCATCCTCCTCCCGTCCATCCTCGGGACGACGATCCTGCTCTTCGGCAATGCGTTCGGGGCGCAGGCGACCGCCTTCCAGCTGACCGGTGGCACCATCCCGATCGCGCCCGTGCTCGTCGGCGCGCAGATCCGTGGCGACGTCCTGCGCAACCCGGGGCTCGGCTACGCGATGGCCATGGGCATGGTCGCGATCATGGGCGTGTCGATCACGATCTACACGATCCTCCAGCGCCGCTCGGAACGGTGGCTGCGGTCATGACCCTAGGGCAGCCGCCGTTCGGGCCCCTCGGCGTCATGAAGTCGTGGTTGCGCCTTGGGTCACCGCGGAATCGCGGCCGCCGGCGCTTCGGCTCCCTCTGGGCGTGGGCCGTCTTCATCATCGCGTTCCTGTACTTCTTCGTGCCGTTGTTCGCGACGCTGGAGTTCTCGCTCCGGGCCGCTGCGATCGACCCGGAGACCGGTGCGCAGATCCGCCCGTCGCTGCGGGCATATGAACTGACCTTCGCCGATCCGAAATTCGCCTCCACGCTGACCTACTCGATCGGGATCGGTCTGGTCACGATCATGGTCAGCCTCCTGCTGATCGTCCCGACCGCGTACTGGGTGCGCCTCAAGCTCCAGCGGCTGCGCCCGATCGTGGAGTTCGTGACGCTCATGCCGTTCGTGATCCCGCCGGTGATCCTCGTGTTCGGGCTGATCCGGATCTATGGGCGGGAACCCCTGGCCTTGACCAATACCTCGCTCGGTGGCGACTTCCTGCTGGTCGGCGCGTACGTCGTGCTGTCGTTCCCGTACATGTACCGCGCCGTGGACACGGGCCTCGCCTCCATCGACGTGCGGACCCTGACGGAGGCCGCGCAGAGCATGGGCGCCGGCTGGCCGCGGATCCTGTGGCAGGTCATCTTCCCGAACCTTCGCGCGGCGCTTCTCAGCGGCGCCTTCCTGACCCTCGCCATCGTCATCGGCGAATACACCATCGCCAACTTCCTGGCTCGTCCGGCGTTCGGGCCGTATCTGTCCCTGTTGGGCCAGAACAAGGCCTACGAGCCGGCCGCCGTCTCGCTCATCAGCTTCGGCATCACCTGGGCGGCGATGGCCATGCTCGCCCTGCTGGGTCGGAGCTCCAGGACCCGCATCCAGGTCGCCGGCGCGCGCTAGCCACCACGAGGAGATCATGACCTTCCTGCAGCTGTCCGGCGTCCAGAAGCACTTCGGCCCGGTGGTCGCCGTCCAGGACTTCAACCTGGAGGCGACCCGCGGCGAGTTCGTCTCCTTCCTGGGCCCCAGCGGCTGCGGCAAGACGACGACCCTGCGGATGATCGCGGGCTTCGAGCAGCCCACCGCCGGCACCATCCACGTGGACGGCGAGGACATCACCGCTCGACCGCCCAACCGGCGCAACGTCGGCATGGTCTTCCAGTCCTACGCGCTGTTCCCGAACATGAGCGTCGCGGACAACATCGGGTTCGGCCTCAAGGTCCGCAAGCACCCGTCGGCGCAGATCCGGCAGCGCGTGGGGGAGCTGCTCAAGCTCATCCACCTGGAGGGTCGTGGCGACCGCTACCCGTTCCAGCTGTCGGGCGGCCAGCAGCAGCGCGTGGCCCTCGCCCGGGCCCTCGCCATCGAGCCGCAGGTGCTCCTGCTGGACGAGCCGCTGTCCGCGCTGGACGCCAAGATCCGGGTGGCGCTGCGTCACGAGATCCGCCAGATCCAGCGCGAGCTCGGCATCACGACCGTGTACGTCACGCACGACCAGGAGGAAGCCCTGGAACTGTCCGACCGGATCGTGGTGATGAGCGAGGGCCGGATCGAACAGGTCGGCACCCCGTTCGAGATCTACAACTTCCCGTCCACGGCGTTCGTGGCCTCGTTCGTCGGGACGCTCAACGCCGTGGAGGCGCGCGTGGCGGATCCGGCGGGCGGCGGCCTGACCCTCGCGGGGGACCACATCCGGACCACGTCGTCGCTCAAGGGCCAGACCGGCGACCCGGTCATGGTCGCCCTGCGTCCCGAGATGATCACCCTGGACGGGATCGACGGCGAACCGGCGGACGGCGCCAACCAGCTGTCGGCGACGGTGACGGACATCGCCTTCCTGGGCTCCGTCGTTCGGGTCAGTACGAAGCTCAGCGATGGCACCGCCGTCTTCGTGGACACGTTCAACAACCCGAACCTCGCCGTCCCGCCTGCGGGCTCCCCGGTGAAGCTCTCCTTCCCGCCGGACGCCTGCCTCGTCCTCGCCCACGACGCGGTGCGCCGGGATACGGACGCCCTGGCCGCCGCGGAGGCGATGCTGTAGCGGCCCCGGGTGGCGCCGACGGTCCGGCCTCGGCTCGTCTCGACCTGACCGGGATCGATCTCGTCATCTTCGACAAGGACGGGACGCTCATCGACTTCCACGCGATGTGGAGCGGTTGGGCGGAGGACCTCGCCGACCGGCTCGAGGCGGCCACGGAGCGACGGCTGCGTGAACCGCTCTTCACGATGCTCGGCTACGACGCGGCGACCCGCCAGGCACGGCCCGGCGGCGGCCTGATCTCCACGCCGATGGCGCGCCTGCGGGACATGACCGCCGCCGTGGTACGGGCGGCAGGTGTCGGCGACGAGGCGACCGACAACGCCGTGCAGGCGGCCTGGCACGCACCCGACCCGGTGACACTGGCCCATCCGCTGGCCGACCTGTCCGCGCTGTTCATCACCCTGCGGGCCACCGGACGTGCGTCGGCCATCGCGACGAGCGACGATCGGGACCCGACCATCCGCACCCTCCGGGCCCTCGGCGTGGCGCACCTGGTGGCGGCGGTCGTGTGCGCCGATGACGGGGTCGCCAACAAGCCGGCCCCGGATCCCGTCCTCCACCTGTGCGCGACGCTCGGCGTGGACCCATCGCGGGCCGCGGTCGTCGGGGATTCGCCGGCGGACATGGCGATGGGCCGCGCGGCCGGGGCACGTCTGGTCGTCGGCGTGCGGACCGGGATCGGGACGGACCACGACCTCGCGGCGGCCGACGTCATCGTCGATTCGGTGCTCGCCTTCGCCTGACGAACGCCCGCGCGCACGCGTCCGTGGGTGGTACCGATGGGCTATCGCCCGCAAGCGCACCGGACCGTACCGTTCCTTACAGGCCGACGCGTGGGACCCAGCCGTCCCTGCCGGCTCGTACGAGGTGCCCGGCCCACCCATGGCCTCAGCCAAGCCGACCGCGCCACACGACCGGGACCCGACACGCGTCGAGGCCCTGGGGCGCATCGCCGCCCGCGTCAGCGGGCGACGGGACGTCGCCAGCCTGTTCGACGACATCATCGACGAGGCGTTCGCCCTGTTCGGCGTGGACCGGGCCGGGTTGTGGCACTACGACGCCGCGCGGGATGCGCCCCTGACCCTGGCCGCGGAGCGCGGCCTGTCCGCGGAGATCGTGGCGGCCATCTCCACCCTCCCCGGAGACGCGGGCACGGCCGGGATGGACGCCCTGCGACGTCGTCGCGTCCGGGTCCTGGACCGCCGGATGCGGCGCACCGTCCCGGCCCTGCGGCGGGTCTACCGCGAGATCGGCGTGCGCAGCATCTGCTACGTGCCCCTCGTCTACGGCGACGAGCCCCTTGGCCTGCTGGTCCTGTACCACCGCGAGCCGTACGCGTGGACGCCGGAGGAGCGCGCGCTCGCGCGGGCGTTCGGCGACCACATGGCGACCGCCATCGGCGGGGCCCGGCTGGCGGACTCGCGGCGGACGCTGGCGGATCGCCTGACGTCCATCGGCGAGCTGTCCGGGCGGCTCAGTGGACTGCACAGCGCGGATGCCATCGCCTGGGCGATCGTGGACGCGGTCGAGCGGCTCACGGACAACGACACCATCCGTGTCTACCGGGTGGACCACGCGTCCGGGATGTGCGAGCCGGTGGCGTTCCGCGGCACGTTCCTGGGCTACGACGATCCGCAGGCGGAGACGCTGCGCGTCGCCGTCGGCACGGGCCTCACCGGCTGGGTCGCCGAGCATGGCCGGCCCATCCGCCTGGATGACGCCGCGGCCGACCCAAGGAGCAGGATCGTCGGATCGACGGAGCAGCCGGAGTCGATGCTGATCATGCCGATGGTCCACGAGGAACGCGTGGAGGGGGTGATCGTCGTCTCCGCCGTCGGCCGCGACCGGTACGACGCGGACGATGAGGTGACCCTGGCCATCTTCGCGGCATCCGCCGTGCTGGCCCTGGTGAACGTTGAGAACCTGGGCCGCCTGAAGCGCCAGCAGGCCGAGCTGGAGCGCCAGCTGGAGGGCCAGCGGCGGCTGCTGGACGTCAATGAGCGGCTGCTCTCCACGCTGGAGCCGGCCGGCGTCCTGGACCTCATCGCCGACTCCCTCAAGGCCATCGTGCCGTACGACACGATGACCGTCTATCGCGTCGACCGGGCTGCCGGCGTGCGGCGCGCGGTGGTCGCCCGTGACCGGTTCGCCGACGAGATCCTGGCCCACGAGAGCCCGATGGACCGGGGCATCACGGGGTGGGCCATCCAGCACGGCGAGGCCGTCCTCGCCAACGCCGCCCACCTGGACCCGCGCTCGGTCCAGATCCCCGGGACGCCGTTCGAGCCGGAGTCGATGATCGTCGTCCCCCTGTTCGTGGACGGCCAGACCATCGGGACGCTCAACATCGGGCGGATGGGCGAGGCGGAGGCCGCGTTCACGGCCAATGAGTTCGAGCTGACCAAGCTGTTCGCCGGTCAGGCGTCCATCGCCCTGCAGAACGCCGAGACCCACGGTGCGGTCCGGACCATGGCGGACCTGGATGCGCTGACCGGGCTGCACAACCACGGCGCGTTCCAGCGCGAACTGGGCGAGGCGGTCAGGGCGGGCGTACCGTTCGCCGCCCTGATGCTGGATCTCGATGACTTCAAGGCGTTCAACGACACGCTGGGCCATCCGGCGGGCGACGCGCTGCTGGTGGACCTCGCCGACGCCATGCGACGCGCGACGCGCGACGGCGACCGCCTGTACCGCTACGGCGGCGACGAATTCGCGGCCATCCTGCCGGGCGCGGACCGGCGCGTCGCCCACGATGTGGCCGAGCGTGTCCGGCGCGCCGTCCACACCCGGGCCGGCCAGCATGCCGGTCCGATGGTCACGACGAGTGCCGGCGTCGCCTGCTTCCCGGACGACGGGGCGACCACGGACGAGCTCGTGGCGGTCGCGGACCGCGCGCTGTACCTGGCCAAGCCCATTGACCGGGAGCGGGAGCGCGGCGACCGCGCCCAGGCCGACCCCTACCTGCGGGCCCTGGACGAGACGGCCCTGGCCCTCCTTGACCGCCACGACCCGGACGGCTTGCTGGACGTCATCGTGGGCCGCGCGGTGGCCCTCCTGGGCACCCCGCATGCCTACATCTACCTGCGCGACGCGGACGGAGGCTCGCTCGAGCTGCGCGTGGGAACGGGCATGTTCGAGGGGTTCCTTGGCCGCCGCGCGCCGATCGATGAGGGTCTCGCCGGGGTCATCGTCGCGACCGGGCGCCCGCTGTCTGTGGATGACTACGACACGTGGACCCAGCGCGCCCCCACCCTGCCGATGGGCCTGTTCGGCGCGGTGGTCGGGGTGCCGCTGACCTCCGGCGGGCGCGTGGTCGGCGTGCTCGGCCTCGCCTCGGGCAGCGCCGCGCGACGCTGGGGGGAGCGTGACATCGATGCGCTGACGAGCTTCGGCAAGCTAGCCTCCATCGCCCTGGACAACGCCCGACTGGTGGATGTCGCCCAGCGCGGCGCCCTGTACGACCTGACGACGGGCCTGCCGAACCGGGAGCTGCTGGGCGATCGCATCGCCCACGCATTGGCCGGACACCCGGAAGGCGACGCGGCCACGGTGGCGGTCATCCTGCTGGACCTGGACCGGTTCAAGGTCATCAACGAGACCCTGGGCCACGCGGCCGGCGACCGGCTGCTGATGGCGGTCGGCCAACGCCTGGTCAACGGACTCCGTCCCGGCGATACGGTGGCGCGCTTCGGCGGTGACGAATACGGGGTGGTCCTGGACCCGGTCGTCGACCGAGATGACGCTCTGCACATCGCCGAGCGCATCTCAGCGGACCTGCGTACACCGTTCCCGCTCAATGGCCGCGACTGGTTCATCAGCGCGTCCATGGGCATCGCCATCGCCGAGGCCGGACGCGGGACCCCGGACGACCTGCTCCGCGAGGCGGAGATCGCGATGGTCCGCGCCAAGGGCGACGCGGGCCTGCGCCACGCGCTGTTCGAGCCGTCGATGAGCACGCAGACGCTGGAGCGCCTGGACCTGGAGAGCGACCTGCGACGGGCCCTTGACCACGGTGAGCTGCGCGTCCACTACCAGCCCATCGTGGACCTGCGGACGGATGCCGTCGTGGGCTTCGAGGCGCTGGTCCGCTGGCAGCACCCCACGCGCGGGCTCGTCGCCCCCATCGCCTTCATCCCGATGGCCGAGGAGACCGGCCTCATCGAACCGCTCGGGAGGTGGGTGCTGGAGACGGCCTGCCGCCAGGCGGGCCGCTGGCACGCCAGCGCCGCTCGTCGCTCCGTCGAGCCACCGTTCGTGTCCGTCAACCTGTCCGCGCGCCAGTTCGTGGCCGCCGAACTCGTGGCCGACGTGGCGTCCATCCTGGCTCGCACGAAGCTGGATCCGGCCGCCCTGGAGCTGGAGATCACGGAGAGCGTCGTGATGGACCAGTCAGAGGCGGGCATCCGGGCCCTGCGTGCGCTGCGCGACCTGGGTGTCCGGCTGGTCCTGGACGACTTCGGGACGGGTTACTCGTCGCTCGCCTACCTGAAACACCTGCCGCTCGACACGATCAAGATCGACCGGACCTTCGTGGCCGGTCTCGACCAGGCCGCGGACCGGTCCATCGTGGACGCGGTCATCGGGCTGGCCCACGGCCTGGGCATCGGCGTGGTCGCGGAGGGCATCGAGACGCCGGAGCAGGCCGAGCGACTGCGCGAACTGGGCTGCGACCTGGGTCAGGGCTACCTGTTCGCCCGGCCGCTGCCGGCGGAACAGATCGCCACGTTCCTGCGGTCATCCCGTCGCACGACGCCACCACGGCGGCGCGCGCCGGCTGCGCTTCGCCGGGTGGGTTGAGGGCGTGCCGGTCGCGGGTTCGTGAGCCCCTAGTTCCGGCTGCCCCCGAAGAGCCGCAGCATGAACAGGAACAGGTTGATGAAGTCGAGGTAGAGGCGCAGCGCGCCCAGCACTGCGGCCTTCTCCATGGAGCCCGTCTGCGCCGCGAGGTCGCCGCTCTGGATCCGCTGCACGTCATACGCGGTCAGGGCCGTGAACAGGACCACGCCCACGATGCTGATGAGCCAGGTCAACGCGCCACTCGCGAAGAACAGGTTGAGCACACTGGCGACGATCAGGCCGACGAGGGCCATGAACAGGAACCCACCCATGCTCGCCAGGGAGCGCTTCGTGGTCGCGCCGTAGATGGCGGCAGCCCCGAACATCGCGGATGCGCTCAGGAAGGCCGTCACGACCGAGGCACCGGTATACGCCGTCACGATGAGGCCGACGGTCAGGCCGA
>JBBEBL010000141.1:20670-23120 GCA_040882345.1 Chloroflexota bacterium | reverse complement strand
CTAACGTCAGGCCTCGGACTCGGTGGACTCGGTGCGATTCCCGTACTCAGTGAAATCAGTCCTTCAGCGTATTCTGTGCTGGGCCGGTAGCTCAGTGGTCAGAGCAAGGGACTTTTAATCCTTTGGTCGTGGGTTCGAATCCCACCCGGCTCACCAGATTCCACGCGCGGAAGGGTCCCCGCTTGTCCTGCTACGTGCCTCCGACCGCACACTTGACAGCCACGTTGACAGCCACGCCGGTCCAACCGGGTGGAACTGGGCGGCGCCGGTGGACGAAAGCTCCCCCCGACTCCTCCGACCAGTCTTACGCACTTCACCCCTCGCGAGCGGTTGATCGCGACCGCCCGGGGCGCTATCAAGAGGCTGATCGTGGCCTGACCGGCCGCCCGTCAAGGGTTCGCGGTATCTGCGGCCGCCCGCCGCGTAGGCCCGCTCGCACGGCGGCCCTTGACAGGATCTCTCCGGCCGCGCGACGCGACGCCGGCCCTGCTTGGTCCCTGTGCCCCCTTCTCAGCAAGCCGAACGAGATCGAGGAGGTGCGAATAAGCGTCACGAAGCTGCGACGATCTACTCGGCTGGGAGGACAACTCTGTTGGTGGTCGCCCCAGATTGAGGTGAAGTGGACGTCTTTTGAGGGCGCACGGACGCGGGATCGACGTGTGAACGCTTCCCGGCACGGCGTCCATCCCCATCGCGACCTCCCGCTGGCGCTGCTCGGGTGGTTCAGGTGGCGCCGACTTGACCGACTTCGTCACGGTCCCACAATGGGCCGAGAAACCAAACGAGGCCACCTTCAAGGAGGACGTCGAGCTCGCTTCGGATCATGCGGACAGCTTATCGGCCAGGCGCCACGCTCGAGAGACTCGAGCTGCGTAGGTAGTCTCTACCTGCCCGTCACAACCTCAAATCCCACAAGGTCGCGCTGACAGCCACTGTTCAATTCGGTGGCGAGGGTGACGACGAGGGCCTTCCGCGGCGCCCGGATCCCAGCCACGTCCAGGCCATTAGCCCGGTTGTGGTCTTGGCCTGACGCGGAGCATAATTCGCCCCGTGTTCACGGGGCGCAGCCGGACGATCGCCTTGGCCGCGCTCGTCTTCCTGGTCCTCGAGGGGCTGGCGAGCTTGCTGGTAGTGGCCGCCTACGGCTTCAACGTCGCCCTGCTCACGGATCACGGTGCATTGGTCGACGAGGGCCCGGCAGCGGCCGGCCTGTTGCGACTGGGGGCCATCGTCGACATGTATGGCTACCTGGCGCTGGCGCCGGTCGTGATCCATCTGCACGGTCGGATGCGCAGGGCGCTACCCGATCATCTGCGACCGCTTGGCCTGGCGGCTCTGGTGACTGCTGCAGGCCTCGGCTTTGTCCTCATCGGAGCGATCGGAGCAATCCTGCTGGGATCGGTCGGTCCGTGGCTGCTTGAGGCGCCGGCTACGGATGCGGCGACCCACGCCGCGACACGCCTGCAGTTCGGTGCTCTCGAGAACGCCGTCATCGTGGGGCTGTGGGGCGCACTCGAGCTGCCGCTGCTCTCTATCTGGCTTATCGGCGTCAGTTGGGTCGCCCGAGCCGAAGGGCGAGTCTTCGCGTGGGTGGGTATGGGTGCCGGTGTAGGAGCCTTGGGCTACGGCATTCGAACGGGCCTGACTGGCGCAGTCCCGCTGCCGATCGCGGGACCCCAGGATGTGCTGATCGTCGGCGGCCTCATCCTGTTTGGGATCTGGATGCTCTGGCTGCCCATCCGACTATGGCGCGGGCGATAAGACTCGTCCGGGCGGTCTAGCCACCGCCCACTCGGCAACTCTCAAAGGGCTGATGCGATGCGCCGGTTGGGCTTGTGACAGCCACGTTGACAGCCACGGCGGTAGCACCCGGCAACACGCGGTAGAGTCCATGGAGGCGGGTCGCGCGCGATGTGCGCTTGGTGGCGCCCCAAACGACCCCATGGACGGAGACCCGAGAGACTGTTGATCCTTTGGTCGTGGGTTCGAATCCCACCCGGCTCGCAACGCTGCGATCGCTACCCGGGTCGGCGCCGTGAGACCACGATACCCCCGAGGAGCAGGGCCACGGCGGATCCCCCTCCCAGCGCGGCCGCCTCGCGCGCCTCGGCGAACCGGTAGCGCTCGCCCGGCACCGCAAGCGCGACCTCCGGGTACAGGGTGTTGCCATCGTCGTCGTACGGCTGGCCGTTCGCGCCGCCCTCGAAGTAGTCCCAGCTGACCAGGCTTCCGTCCGGCAGCTGGAACCGCTGATCCAGCCACAGATCACCGGGTTCGACCTCTGCCTGGGCCATCGGGACGGCTTCGGTCGCGAGGATCCGCCGGTGCATCTCCGCGCCGCCGCCGAGCCCGACGATCGCGACGACCCCGGTGAGGATGACCGCCGGGAGCGCCCGACCCACGATCGCCCCGATGGCCACGGCCACAGCGAACACGAACAGCGCTCGGCC
>JBBEBL010000141.1:0-20570 GCA_040882345.1 Chloroflexota bacterium | reverse complement strand
AGCGCGCCCACCACCGCCGCGACCAGCAGCACGCCGAACATGATCACCTCGAACCGGCCGAGGCGGAGGCTCAGGCGTGCGGCGAGGAGGCTCATGCCGCGGCCTCGCCGCTGTCGGCCGGGGCCCCCGTGACAGGGGCGGGTCGGACCCTGCCGGCGGCCAGGTGCCCCAGGACCACCTCCTCCAGGGTCGCCGGACGCCCGGCGTCATCCTCCCCAGGCCCGCTCACCAGGGCAAGGCGCTCGTTGTCCGCTCCCGGGAAGATCCCCACGACGCGCCCGGTCCCCGTCGGCGCTGCGGCGTCCACCACCCGGTGCTCCGCGATCGCGCCGGCGATCGGCAGGTCCAGCAGGGTTCGGCCGCCGCCGAGGACCAGGAGTCGATCGCACGCCTGCTCGATATCCGTGATCACGTGCGACGACAGGAGCGCGGTCGTGCCATCCGTCCGCACCGCGTCCACCAGGACGTGGAGGAACTCGCGCCGGGCCAGTGGGTCCAGGCTGGCCAGCGGTTCATCCAAGAGGAGGACCGGCGCCCGCGTCCCCAACGCGAGCGCCAGTCCCACCTGCGCCTGCTGTCCCCCAGACAGCTCGTCGGCGCGGGCGGTGTGCGGGATGGCCAGGTCATCCAGGCGCCGCAGCGCGTAGGCCTGGTCGAAGGAGCGCCGGAGCGTGACCACGAGGCGGACATGCTCCGCGACGGTCAGTTCGCGATAGAGCGACGGTGCCTGGGGCACATACCCGATGCGGGCGAGCGCGCCACCACGGTCGCGCCGCGGGTCGATGCCGTCGACGATGACTCGACCCTCCGTCGGCGACTCGAAGCCGACCCACGACTTGAGCAACGTGGACTTGCCGGACCCGTTGGGACCGACGAGCGCGGTGATGCTACCGTCCGGCACGGCGATGTCCACGTGGCGCAGTGCCCAGTTCCGGCGACCGTATCGTTTGCCCACGTCGTGCGTCTCGAGGATGGCCATCAGCTCCCCCTTCATCCGTGTGCCTGGTGTGGTCAGCATAGGGGTCGGGGATGACCGTTCAAGCCGGCTCATCCCGACCGTCATCAAGGGATTCCACGGATACCGCCGTGCGTGAGGCCTCTGCTACTGTCCGAGCCGTGGACCGCATCGACCCGCCGACCCGCGATCGCATCGCCGCGATCATCGTCGGCATCGCCCTGGCCGTGGCCCTCGCGACCGTCGCTCTTGGCCGCTACGAGAGCGGTGTCCGACTGACGACCGCGGGCGAGTACGTCGTCGTCAGTGAGGTCCAGGGACGCAGCGTGGCGAGCCAGTACGGCCTGCGGCCGGGGATGATCGTGACCGAGCTCGGCGGGGTGACGCTGGTGCGGCTCCCCACCTCTGTCTGGCCGGAATTCGAGCCGACTCCGGATCCCTTGACCGGTGAGGTGCCGCCCTATGAGCCCATCGGGATCGAACCGGCCGTCCCCACCGTCTCGGACATCGACCCGGCCGGGCTCGCCGAGTTGTTGTCGCGGCCGGTCATCTCGCTGAGCGCGATCGAACCCGGCGCGCTATCGCAACCGGTCTTGCAGGAGATCGGGCCCACGGTCCAGCTCTACGACGACGGTCTCGACGGCATCCGGCAGACGATGCCGCTCCTTGTGGTCGGCCTCGTGCTGCTCCTCGCGACCTGGTGGTGGATGGCCAGCGGTCGCGCCGGTGAGACCCTGCGCGGGCTGGCGGCCCCGCTCGCCGTCGCCACGGCCATGCCCTTCATCGTGAAGCCGCTGGACGCCACCCAGGCGCTCCCGCTGGCGACGATCAGCATGGCCCTGCTGGCGGCCGGGATGTTGCCACTGGCCCACGCCCTGATCGAGCGGATCGACGATCCAGAGGACCGTCGACTCGTGACCATCGTGGCCGGAGCGTGCGCCGGAGCGGCGGTCGTCATCGGCGTGGTCGCCTCCACCACGGAGCCCTGGTACGGCGAGACGCCCACCCGGCTCGCGCTCATCGGGGCCATCGCCCTGATCCCGGGCCTGGCCGCCGCAGGTCCCATCCGGCGGGCGTCCGGCCCCGGTTCGCTGCCGACCAGCGGCCGCCTGATGGAGTCGACCGAGTACGCGGTGATCGGCCTGACGCCAGCCGTGGCGCTGGCGTCCAGCGGGGCGCCGTTGCCGCTGCCGCTCACCCTGTGGTTCCTGCTCATCCTGCTGGCGGGCCGGTTCACGATCCGCCCCCTCGCGCGCCTCGCCACGAGGGCGACCCTCCAGCGTGATCTCGTGGTCGCCGCGACGGAAGCCGAACGAGCGCGCGTTGCCGCCGATATCCATGACGATGCGCTCCAGGAGCTGACGCTGCTCGTCCATCGCCTGGACGCGGCCGGCGACGAGGAGGGGGCCGGGATCGCCCGCACCGTGTCCGATCGACTCCGCGCCATCTGTGGGGACCTGCGCCTTCCGATCCTTGACGACCTGGGCGTCGGCCCCGCGCTGGACTGGCTGGTCCTGCGTATCGAGCGGCTGGCCGGGGGCGAGGTGCGACTGGAGCGAGCCGACGGGACGCGGCCGCCGGCCGACGTCGAGCTGGCCTTCTTCCGCGTGGCGCAGGAGGCCCTGGCCAACGCGGTCAAGCACGGACGGCCGCCGATCCTCGTGCGCTACAGCACGACGCCCGGTGGGGCCAGCCTGTCCATCGATGACGCCGGGCCCGGCATCGAGCCCGACGCCGGCGCCCCGGATGGCGCGAACGGCGCGGATCAGGCCGGGCACTTCGGGCTCCTGAACATGCAGCAGCGGGCCGAGGCGATCGGCGCGATCCTGGACGTGCGGCGCTGGCCGGCGGGTGGCACCCATGTCGCGCTGGAATGGCGGGCGCACTGATCCGGGTCGGGATCGTCGATGACCACCCGGTCGTCGCGGAGGGGACGGCGGCGATCCTGCGAGCGCAGGACGACCTCGTCGTCGTGGGCGTCGCGTCCTCCATCGCGGCGGCCCGGGACGTGGGCCTGTTCGAGGCGGCCCTGGTGGACGTCCTGCTCCTCGACATCCGGCTCGGGCCGACGAGCGGCCTGACGGCGCTGACGCCGGAGCGTAGCGGGCCCTCCGGCGCGCGACCGGAGGTGATCGTGCTGACCGCCTACGACTACCCACAGTACGCGGAGGCGGCGCTGCGACTGGGTGCCGCGGGATTCGTGCTCAAGACGGCGCCCCTCACGGAGCTCATCGATGCCATCCGCCGCGTCGCGGCCGGCGGGCTGGCGTTCGGCGTCCGGCCCGGATCCGGCGGCGTCCACCTGTCGCCACGCGAGCACGATGTCGTCCGGCTCGTTGCGGACGGCAGGACCAACGACGAGATCGGCGCTGGGATCGGGATCGCGGCCAAGACCGTGGAGACGCATCTCGCGCGCCTGTTCGAGCGCCTTGGCGTGACGTCGCGGACGGAACTGGCGATGCGGGCGATGCGCGAGGGCTGGCTGGACGTCCCGCCGGACGACTGAGCCTGCATGCCGAAGGCCCCTCGGCACGGTGACATGCGGCTCCGGACGGGCGGGGACGCACATGGCACGATGACACCGACCATCGGACCGTCGTGCGATGTCCACGTGCTGCCCGATCGGTCGCTGTCTCGAGGGCGTGATCCATGCGCATCCGACGCGGCCCCCTGTTCTGGGGCCTGTTCCTGATCCCGCTCGGCGGGTTGCCGCTGCTCGTGCGGGCTGGCGTCGTCCAGCCTGCAGCATTCGCCGAGGCCTGGCGTTTCTGGCCGGTCATCCTGATCGCCCTGGGCGTGGCCGTGCTCCTTGGTCGGGGTCGCGCGGGGCTGATCGGCGTCGTCATCGCGGCGCTGACGATCGGCGCGCTGGCCGGCGGGACGATCGCCTCTGGCGGCCGGATCATCGGCTCGGTGACGGACTGCGCGAATCCCGGCAGCGCCACCGAGGAGGCGGACTACGGCGGCACGTTCACCAGTGCTGCGACCGTTTCGATCGACCTGGACTGCGGCTCCATGGATGTCGTGTCCGTGCCGGGTGTCGATTGGCAGGTCCACGCCGAGTACGGCGGCCGGCCGCCGACTGTTGACGCGGACGACGGGTCCCTGGCGGTCCGCGCGCCGGAGGGCTCGGGTCGGCATCGCCAGGACTGGCGGATCACGCTCCCGTCCGACCCGGTCCGCGCCATGGACCTGGTCCTCAATGCCGGCTCCAGCACGATCGAGCTGGACGGGATGCGCCTGGCCAGCCTCGACGTCTCGGCCAATGCCGCGGACGTCCGCATCGATGCGATCGGGGCGACCATCGACCGCCTGGACATCACCCTCAACGCGGGGCGGGCGAGGATCACGTTGGCCGCCGGCTCGGCGGGCGACATCAGCGCGAACGCCGGCGCGATCGAGCTGTGCGTCCCCATCGATGCCGAGCTGCGCTTGCGCGTCAAGGACCAGCTCACCTTCGCGCAGAACCTTGGCGACCGCGGGCTCACCAGAAACGGCGAGACCTGGACGCGCAGCGGTAGCGGGGGCCTCATCGATCTCGTCATCGAGGGCAACGCCGCCAATCTCACCCTGGACCCGGATGGAGGCTGCAGGTGAACGATCGACTTTACCGGTCGCGCGACGACCGGATGCTTGCCGGCGTGGCCGGCGGCCTGGCGGACCTGTGGGGCGCCGACCCGTCCCTGGTCCGGATCATCTGGGCCCTCCTGGTGGTGTTCACCGGCGGGCTCGCCCTGGTCGTGTACATCGTGATGGCGCTGGTCGTGCCGGAGGAGGACGACGTCTATCCGCGCAGCGCACCCACCGCGCCGAGTGCGGCCGGCGCCGGGACCGGTGATGCGTTCACGGCCGCGGCTGATCCGACCGCGGCCCCGGGCACGACCCCGCCCCCCGGCCCGACCCCGCCCCCCGGCCCGACCGGCTGGACGACGCCGTCCGGCCAGGATCCGCGTGCGGCGCGTCGGGCGGCCCGGGCAGAGCGACGCGCGGCGCGACGCGACTCTGGGGGCGTCCCGGGCTCCCTCATCGGCGGGATCGTCCTCATCCTGCTGGGATCGTTCTTCCTGGCCCGGGAGTGGTTCCCCCAGATCGATTTCGACTGGTTCTGGCCGCTCGTCCTCGTGGGCCTCGGCGTCGCTCTCCTGATCTCCGCGCTGGGACGCGACCGCGGCGCGGGAGGAGCGCCATGAGCGGGGTTCGTCGGGGGCCGTTCATCGCGGCGACGTGGCTCATCGGCCTCGGGGTCGTGTTCCTGGTCCGCCAGGCCGCCGACCTGTCGTGGGGCCAGGCGTGGCCGCTGTTCGTCATCCTCGCCGGTGTCGCGAGTCTCGTGGAAGCGATGCTGTCGTGGCGACCGAGCGTCGCCGGGATCTGGGCCTTCACCTGGCCAGCGGCGTGGATCGGTGTCGGGACGGTCCTGCTCGCGAGCACGACCGGCAACCTGGGCCAGGGCCCGTGGGAGTGGTTCTCCGAGACGTGGCCCTACCTCGTCATCGGCCTCGGGATCTGGTTCCTCATCGGCGCGGTGATTCCCAGCCGCCGGGGGCCGCAGGAACGCCTGGACCTGGCGCTGGGCGGCGTGCCGGAAGCATCCGTCCGCATCGGCTTCGGCGCGGGCGAACTTCGAACGGCTGTCGCCGCCCCAGGGTCGCTGGTCGATGGGTCGTTCACCGGCGGCGTCGTCCATCGCACCGTGGGACCGGGACACGTGGAGCTGAGCCAGGACACCACCTTCGGCCTGCCGTGGCTGGACCACGCCTCCACGTGGGACGTGGGTCTCACCGCGGAGGTCCCTCTGGACCTGCGCGTGGACGCCGGCGCGGCCCGGACCACGCTGGATCTAGGGGACCTGCGCCTGCGCCGACTGGACCTCCACACGGGCGCCAGCGAGACCAGCGTCCGGCTGCCACGCGCCGCGGGTGCCACCCACGTCCGCGCCGAGACCGGTGCCGCCTCGCTCACCCTGGAGATCCCGGCCGGCGTGGCGGCACGGATCAGGAGTCGCATGGCGCTCGGCAGCACGCACGTGGACGAGGCTCGCTTCCCGCGCACGCCGGACGGCTATGCCTCGCCCGACTATGCCACGGCACCCAACCGGGTCGACATCGACGTCGAGGGCGGGATCGGGTCGTTCAGGGTCGTCGGGGCGTAGTCGAACGCGTATCCGGCGGCGTCTCCCCCGAGGTTCGCAGCCGCCTCGGGGCGACCGCTGCCGGAGGCTGGCGTCGCAGCCGCCGGATCATCCGCACGACCTCGATCACCGTCAGGATCGGCACGAGGCGGCGCGGCAGGAACCGCAGCAGGATGAAGCGCAGGGCCTGGTTCAGCATCGTCTGAGTATCCGGCGTCGGAGCGGTGCCCGGGGTGTAGGGACCACCAGATCACCTTGCACGTAGCCGACGAACGCGACCGTACCCGGCGCGCAACCGTGCGGCGCGTCGGAGGTCAGCACGCCACCGAACCGCGACCTTCTCGGCCCTGCCGCGGGGCCGACCGCGCGACGACGGCTCCCTAGCCTTCCCCCAACGCCCGGCGAAGGGCCGTCACGACGTGATGGAGGAAGGACCGCAGGATGGACACCGGAGATACCGCCTGGCTGTTGATGTCGACAGCCCTCGTCATGATCATGCTCCCGGGGCTCGCCCTGTTCTACGGCGGGCTCGTCCGTCGCAAGAACGTGCTGTCCACGATCATGCACAGCTTCTTCGGCCTGGCCCTGGTCAGCGTCGTGTGGGTCGTCGTCGGCTTCAGCCTCGCGTTCGGGACGGACGTCGGTGGCCTTGGGCTCATCGGCGGCTTCGACCACATCTTCTTCAACGGCGTCGGCCTGGAGCCGTCCCCGATCTACGCGACGACCGTGCCATTCGTGCTGTTCGCGGGCTTCCAGATGATGTTCGCGGCGATCACACCGGCGCTCATCACGGGGGCCTTCGCGGAGCGCAAGCGGTTCGCTGCCTTCGTCCTGTTCACCGTCCTGTGGTCCGTCCTCGTGTACTCCCCGCTGGCCCACTGGGTCTGGTCGGCCGACGGCTGGTTGTTCAAGCTCGGTGCGCTCGACTTCGCCGGCGGCACGGTGGTCCACATCAGCTCCGGCGTATCCGCCCTGATCGTCGCCCTGCTCATCGGCCGGCGCGCGGTGAATGGTGATCGCATGGAACCGCACGACGTGCCGATGACCGTGCTTGGCGCGGGTCTGCTGTGGTTCGGCTGGTTCGGTTTCAACGCCGGGTCGGCGGTCGCCGCCGGAGGCCTTGCCGCCAGTGCCTTCATCGTGACCAACACCGCGGCCGCGGCGGGCACCATCACCTGGGTCCTCGCCAGCCATCTCCACAAGGGCAAGGTCAGCGTCGTCGGGGCCGCCTGCGGTGCCGTGGCCGGTCTCGTCGCCGTGACGCCGGCGTCCGGGTTCGTGGGCGTCGGCGGTGCCCTGGTCATCGGTCTCGTCGCCGGCGGCCTGTGCTACAGCGCCACGCTCCTGCGCGAGCGCCTCAAGGTGGACGACGCGCTCGACGTGTTCGCGGTCCACGGCGTCGGCGGCATCTTCGGGGCGCTGGCCACGGGCGTCTTCGCCACGGCGGCGATCCAGGCCGGCTACACGGGCCTCCTGGAGGGCAATGTCACGCAGTTGCTCAACCAGGTCATCGCGGTCGCCGCGACCGTGGCCTACGCGGTCGTGTCCACGTTGGTCATCGTCAAGGTCGTGGACGTGGTCCTTGGCATCCGGGTCAAGGCCGCGGACGAGGAGATGGGCCTGGACCTGTCCGTGCACGGCGAGGCGGCCTACCAGTCCTGACGGCCAGCAGCCGCCCCTCCGGAGACCTGCACATGGACGCCCACCGTCGCGACCCCCGGGCCCCGCTCTACGACCCTCGATACGAGCACGATGCGTGCGGGGTCGGCTTCGTCGCGGATGCCGGCGGGCGGTCACGCGACCGGGTCCTGCCGCTGGCCCTCACCGGGCTGGCCGCCCTGGGCCATCGCGGGGCGTTCGGGGCGGACGGGGCGTCCAGCGATGGCGCCGGTATCTCCATCCCGCTCAGCGCATCCGTCCTCAGGCTGGTCGCCGGCGAGACGCTGGCAGCGCGCCGGCCGGGCGTGCTCATGCTCTTCCTGCCGCGGAGCCGCGCGGCCCAGCGCGCTGCCCGGATGGCCGTGGAGACGACGTTTCTCACCGCCTCCCTGCCGATCGTCGGTTGGCGGGACGTGCCGCTGGATCCGTCCGCGCTGGGCGCGGCGGCGTCGGCGTCCCGTCCGGCCGTCGTGCAGGCGCTCGTCGCCCGACCGACCCGCGGCACGGGCGATCCACGCGCCATCACGGACGACGCGTTCGAACGGCGGCTCGTGGTCGCCCGACGGCGCCTGGAACACGCGTGGCGTGAGGCCGGCGAACAGGTCGCGACGGGGTCGTCCGTCCCGTCCGCCTCGTGCCGGACCATCGTCTACAAGGGACTCGTGCTCGGCAGCCGGCTGTGGGACCTGTACCCGGACCTGCGCCAGCCGCTGGACGTGACGTACGCGATGTTCCACCAGCGCTACGCCACGAACACGCATCCCACCTGGGCGCTCGCCCAGCCGTTCCGGTCCATCGCCCACAACGGCGAGATCAACACCGTCCGCGGCAACCGCGAGCAGGTACGCGGGCGGGTCCGCGATGCCGGGATGCGGCCCATCGCTGGGGAGCTGGTCGGTGCCGGTCCGCTGCTGTCGGCTGATGCTTCCGATTCCCTCTCGCTGGACGAAGGGTTGGAGCTCCTGACGACGACCGGCTGGGACCTTGGTCCGGCGCTGCTTGCCGCGATCCCGGAAGCCCTTGGCCTGCGCCGGAACCCGCACCCGCACGTGGCCACGCTGCGCCGGCGCACGGCCGGCATGCTCGCCCCGTGGGATGGCCCCGCGGCCATCGTGTTCGGTGACGGCACGCGCGTCGGCGCGCTCGTGGATCGCAACGGGCTTCGGCCCGTGGCCTTCGCCGTCACGCGCGACCGGCTGGTGGCGGCGGCCGCCGAGGCCGGCGCGGTGCCGCTGGCCGCCGCCGACACGGTCCGCCGCGGCCGACTTGGCCCGGGCGAACTGCTGCTCGTGGAGCCGGCACGGCACGTGATCCTGGAGGATGCCGAGGCCAAGGCGCACGTCCTGCGCCACCTGCCGATCCACGACGAGCCGCGCGCGACCCACGACGACGACCCCGACGCGGCGGCCGCGGCTGCCCGGGACGGGGCGGACCTGGATCATCCGACCCGTTACCTCGTGGGCCTGGACGCGGAGCGGGCCCGCCTGGACATCCGGACGATGACCCTTGAAGCCCACGAGCCGCTGTGGAGCATGGGCGACGATACGCCGACCGCCGGCCGCGGCCGCCTGGACCGTCCGGTCGCCGACCATCTGCGTCAGGCCTTCGCGCAGGTCACCAACCCGGCCATCGACCCTGAGCGCGAGCGGATCGTGATGGACATGCGCGTGGAGCTGGGTCGCCGGCCGGCGCTCCTCGGCGGTCTGCCTACCCGCGGTCCGCGAACGCTCCGGCTCCAGCGCCCCGTCGTGGCCGACCTCGCGGGACTGCGATCCGCCCTGCGGGACGGCGGCCGTCGGGTCCGCACGCTGGACGCGACGTGGTCCGTGGCGGACGGCGGGGACGGGCTGGGGATCGCCCTGGACCGGCTGGCGACGGAAGCGTTGGCCGCAGGCGCCGCCGGGGCCGGCGTCGATGTGCTCGTCCTGTCGGACGCCGACGTGAGCGTGGATCGCCTGCCGGTGCCCAGCATCCTCGGGGCCGGGGCTGTCCATACCGCCCTCACCGGCGCCGGCCTGCGCGGACGCACGGATCTGGTGGTGGACGCGTCGGACATCCTGGACGTACATGCCATGGCCATGGTCCTGGCCGTGGGCGCGACCGCCGCCCACCCGCGGCTCGCGATCGGGTTGGCCGCGGAGCTGGCCGGGTCGCGCGGTGCGGAGACGCTGACACCCGGCGCCGCGATCGCGAACCTGGTCGCCGCCTTTGAGGCGGGCCTGCGCAAGACGCTGGCCCGGATGGGCATCAGCGCCGTCGCGAGCTACATCGGCGGATCGCTCGTGGACAGCGTCGATCTCGCGCCGGAAGTCATCGCGCGCTGCTTCCCGATGGCCGCCGCCTGGCCGGGGCGCACCACCCTGGGGGACCTCGCCGCGCGGCAGCTGCGTCGCCGGTCGGCGGCGCTGGCCCTCCCGCCGACCGCCGCCGGCCGCGAGCCGCGGCTGCCGGATCCAGGCTTCGCCCGCTTCCGCGCGGATGGGGAGGCCCACCTGTTCTCGCCCTCCATCGCGAAGGAGATCCAGGTCCTGTCCGGCTCCCTGCCGTCAGAGGCGCCGGACGGCGACGTGGGAGCATCGCTGGACCTGGCGCTGGAGCGCTACCGGGTCGCGCTCGCCCGGCCCGTCGATTCGCCGTCTGTCCCACGGGACGAGCTTCACGTGCGGCGGTCCCGGGAATCGCTCCAGCTGGACGACGTCGAGGACGCCCGCTCGCTCGTCCGCCGGTTCGTCGTGTCCGCGATGAGCGTCGGCGCGCTGTCGCCGGAGGCCCACCAGGCGCTGACCATCGGCATCCAACGGGCCGGTGGGGCCGCCAACACCGGCGAGGGGGGCGAGGATCCGGCGTGGTACGTCCCGGACGCCGATGGGCGTCGCCGCGACGCGCGGATCAAGCAGGTCGCCTCGGCCAGGTTCGGAGTCACCGCAACGTACCTGGCGCGGGCGGATCAACTGGAGATCAAGGTTTCGCAGGGGTCGAAGCCCGGCGAGGGCGGCCAACTGCCCGGGCGCAAGGCCACCGCCTACATCGCGGCGCTGCGTCGAGGCCAGCCCGGCCAGAGCTACATCAGCCCGCCGCCGCATCACGACATCTACTCCATAGAGGACCTGGCCCAGCTCATCGCGGACCTGCGAGCGATCAACCCGACGGCCCGCATCGGCGTCAAACTCGTCGCGTCACGTGGCGTGGGGACGATCGCCGCGGGCGTGGCCAAGGCCGGCGCCACGTATATCCACCTGTCGGGCCACGCCGGGGGGACCGGCGCCTCGCCGCTGTCGTCCATCAAGCACGTCGGGGCGCCATGGGAGCTGGGTCTCGCGGAGGTCCACCAGACGCTGCTCCGCAACGACCTGCGCGACCGCGTGGCGCTACGCACGGACGGGGGCCTGCAGACCGGGCGCGACCTGCTCATCGCCGCGCTCCTGGGGGCGGAGGAATTCGCATTCGGGACGGGGGCGCTCGTGGCCGTCGGCTGCGACATGGCCCGCCAGTGCCACCTGGACACCTGCCCGACGGGCATCGCCACGCAACGCGAGGACTTGCGGGCCAAGTTCACCGGCACGCCGGAGATGGCCGAGCGCTACTTCCTGGCTCTCGCTGAGGACCTGCGCCGCGAGCTTGCGGCGGTGGGCGCCCGGTCGCTGGGCGCGATCATCGGGGAGAGCCGGCGGCTGCTCCGGACCTCGGCCGCGGCGCGCGCCGAACTGGGCCCGGTCATCGGTGCGGCCCCGTGGGACGCGGACGCGGTGCGCCGCTCCGACCCCGCCCGCCCGGCCCGCATCGCGCAGCACGCCCCGGCGTCGCCGCTGGAGGTCCGCGTGACGCAGGCGTTCCGGGACCAGGGGCCGGTCGGCGCCTCCGGCCTGCGCCTGTCCACGGCGGACCGCTCATTCGGTGCCGGGCTGACCGGCGCCCTGGAGCGCGGAGAACTGCGCGGGCCGGTCCGCCTGGAGCTCAGCGGCGCGGCCGGTCAGTCGTTCGGTGCGTTCACGGGGCCCGGGGTGGATCTGCGGCTCGTGGGCCAGGCGAACGACTACGTCGCCAAGGGCCTGTCCGGCGGACGGATCACGATCGTGCCAGAGCCGGACCTTGGGACCGAGGCGGCCGGCGAGGCGATCGCCGGTAACACCGTCCTGTACGGTGCCACCAGCGGTCGGCTGCACCTGGTGGGCCGGGCGGGGATGCGCTTCGCGGTCCGCAATTCCGGGGCGTCAGCCGTGGTCGAGGGCATCGGCGCCCACGGGTGCGAGTACATGACCGGCGGCATCGTCGCGATCCTCGGGCCGGTCGGGGCGAACTTTGGCGCGGGGATGACTGGCGGACGAGCGTACCTGTACGACCCCAGCGGTCGCCATCGGGCGGCCATCGCGGCGGACCACGTCACGGCGACGCGCCTCGGCGCCATCGTCCGCGACCGGGCGGACGGCGAGGATCTCCGGTCGGAGCTGTCGGCGCTCCTGGCGGACCACCGGTCCGCCGGGTCTGCCCTCGCCGCGCGACTGCTGGACCTGGACCCAGCCGACCTCGCCGCCGCGATCTGGGTCGTGGAGCCGGTGACGCCGGTGGTCCTGCCTGAGGCCGCGACCGTCGCAGGGCCCGCCACGGTCCAGCGCGCTGCGCCGGCGCCGGCGAACGCGCCCTCCACGGAGCCCGGTCAGGCCGTCGTCTGAAGTCGTCGGACCGGTCACCCCGCGGTCGAACGGACGGTTGAACCGCCGGGTCTGGACCCGAATCGAGGGTTCTTCCGTCGGGCCGGTCACCCCGCGGTCAAACGAACGACGGAGCGGGTCGGATCGCACGACATCCACTGTTCCTCCGCTGGTTCGGTCACCGGGTGGCTGGGACCGCGTCGCTACCGACACGCAACCCTCCCGATCCCTGGCCGATGACGACGGGTGGTCGGTCCGCCGCCTACCGTGGCGCCATGATGGGGAAACGTCTCCCGAGTGCGGCCGCGACAGCGGTCATGACGCCACCCAGCCAGCGCCCGTTCAACCACCACCCGGCCGATGCGAAGGTGACCCCGATGATCCACCCCTCCGACCCCACGTTCACCCGACCGCTCGCCGTTCGCGATGGCCAGGGTGCGCCCGTCACGTGCGCGTCCTGCGGCTGTCGCCTGGCCCAGACCGGCGACGCGTGGTTCCACTTCAATCCGCTGGCCGGGCGGGACGCCCGCGGCTGCCGTGTGACGTGCGCCGATTCCGCGCACGACCTCGCCGGCCGCCCCGTGTCCGTCGCCGTCTGACGCCGGCCCCCACTCCCCACGACGCCCCGGCCGGCGTCACGCCTGCGCCGCGTCTTCCACGACGATCCGGTAGCCCACCCCGCGTACCGCCACGACATGCGGCCCGTCGGCCACCTCCACCTTCGCCCGCAGGCGCGCCAGGTGCGGCTTGAGCCAGAGCAGGTCCGGATCGGTCTCTGCCGGCCAACCGGCACGGGCCAGCTGGAGGTGCGGGACGATATCGCCGCCGGCCCGCACCAGCGCCTCCAGGAGTCGGAACTCCGTGGGCGTCAGCGCGAGCGGCGTATCGCCGACCCTCGCCTCGTGACGACCGGGCTCCAGCACCAGCGCGCCAGCCTCCAGCGGCCCGGCCGGGGCTCCGCTGGAACCGGGCCGGTCCACCCGCCGCATGATGGCCGCGATCCGTGCCAGCAGTTCCGCCTTGCCGAACGGCTTGGTCAGGTAGTCGTCCGCGCCCAGGCCCAGCGCCCGAACCTTGGCGGCCTCGCCGCTCTCCCCGGAGACGATGAGGATCGGCGCCTGACCCACGGCGCGCATCTGGCCGGCGACGGAGAACCCGTCCGGGCCGGGCATGGCCAGGTCCAGCAGGACGAGGTCGGGATGCTCGTCTCGAAAGCGTTTCACGGCGGTCAGTCCGTCGTACGCGGTGATGACCTGGTGGCCCTCCGTGCCGACGAGCGCGGTGATGGCCCCCACCATCGCCGGATCGTCGTCCACGACGAGGATCCGAAGGGGTCGACTGCTCATGGTGCTCATGATCCTCGCTTCCTGATGTCAGATGGCGACCGCGGCCGGCAGCGCGACGACGAATCGCGCCCCGTGCGGTCGGGCGGGCTCGCACCACAGGCGCGCGCCCATCGATTCGCCGAGTCGTTTGGCCGCGTACAGGCCGATCCCGGAGCCGCGCGCGGTATGGGTGTCGCGGCGGGCGTACGGCTCGAAGATGCGCTCGCGCCACTCGTCCGGGATGCCCGGCCCCTCGTCGCTGACGCCCAGATGCACGACGCCCTCCACGAGCGCCCAGTCGATGGTGATGGTCGTGCTGGCCGGCGCGTACTTGACCGCGTTCTCCACCAGGTGCTCCACGATCTGGCGCAGGCGTGGCGCGTCCGCCAGCGCGTGGAGGCGCGAGCGCCCACCGACCGAGAGTCCGTGGTGGCCCAGCAGCGGCCGCAGCGAGTGCAGCACCTCCGCGACGAGGCTCTCCACGTCCACCGGGATGACGCTCGCCGCATCTTCCGGCACCACCCGCACGGACGCCAGGATGGAGTCCACGAGGCGGTCCAGTCGCTCGATCTGCTCCAGGGTGGCGCCGTGCCATGCGGCCCGGGTGTTGCGTCGCTCGATGTCGCGCGATTCGCGGCCGGCGAGGCGTGGCTCATCCGCCAGCAGGTCCGTGTACGCGCGGACGACGGCCAGCGGCGTCCGCAGCTCGTGGGTGACCAGGGCGATCAGCTCGCTGCGGGCCTCGTCGATGGCCTTGAGCGCCTCCACCCGCGCCTCCGCTTCGCTCTGCTGGCGGCCCTTCTCCACGATCCCGGCGAGCAGGTCGGCGACGGCACCCAGCTGTTCCACGTCCCACAGGCTGAACGCGCGGCGCTGCTCCGTCTGGACGTTGAGCACGCCCACGACCTGACCGTGCCAGCTGAGTGGCACGCTGAGCATGGACGTCACGAACCGGCGCTGGTCCAGGCCGCGAACCCACAGGAAGCGGCGATCCTCCTTGATGTCCGGGACGACGAGGGGCCGCTCCGTGGCCGCGACGTGGCCGGTCACGCCCTCCCCGAACGGGACGCGGGCCCGGCCGATCTGGAAGCGGTCCAGGCCATTCGTCGCGGCGAGGGTCAGGTACGCTCCGTCCCGATCCAGCAGGTAAAGGGAGGAGACGTCGGCATGGAGCGCATCCCGGGTCTCGTCCACGACCGTCTCCAGGAGCTCGTCCCAGGTCCGCGCCGTCGTTGCGAGACGGGCGACGCGATGGAGGAAACGGAGCTGGTCGAGCTGGTCGGACGGGGAGGCGTCGGCGTGGCCAACGTGAACCGGCACGCCACCCGCGTTGCGGCCGTCCGCGATGCGACTGTCCGTCCGGTCCGCCATGTTCGCCACCTTACAAGGGTAGGAAAGGTTGCGGGCATCCAAGGTTGCGACCGTGTCGTGGCTTGGTTGCGGTACCGCGGTGCGGGGCTGGCGTCATGACGCGCGGGCCGGACCGGGCCGAGCCCACCGGGATCGGGTCGGCCGGCGCTCGCGACCCGCTCGCCCGCGAGGTCCGACTGCTGGGGGCCCTGCTGGGCCAGGTCATCATCGAGCAGGCCGGGCAGGAGACCTACGAGACGGTCGAGCGCATCCGCCGCCGCGCCATCGCCCTCCGCCGCCACGACGACCCCGAAGAGCGGGTCAGGCACGCGGCGGTGCTGGACGAGCTGGACCTCGGCGCAACGGAGGCGGTGGTATCCGCCTTCTCGCTCTACTTCCAGCTGGTCAACCTGGCCGAGGCCCGCGGCCGCGTCCGGACGCTCCGGCGTCGCGAGCGCGTGGCCCGCGACGGACTCCTGGACGATTCGGTAGCGGAGGCCGTCGCCCGACTGCGTCGTGCCGGGCGGTCCGATGCCGACCTCGACGCGGTCATGGCCGCGTTGCGCATCGACCTCGTCCTGACCGCCCATCCGACGGAGGCCCGCCGCCGGACGACGCTGGTCGCCCTGCGCCGGTGCGCCCAGCAGCTGGAGCGGCTGGACGATCCGCGCCTCACACCGTCGGAGGACCGCGAGATCCGGCGGCGGCTGCGCGAGGAGATCACGCTGCTGTGGCGCACGTCTGACCTGCGCATCGTGGCACCGGAGCCCCTGGACGAGGTCAGGACGGCGATGGCCATCTTCGATGCCACGCTGTTCACCGTCGCGCCTCGGCTCTACCGGGCGCTGGACGCGGCGCTGGACGCCCCGCGCGGTCGGGCGATCCGGACCGGCGAGCGACCGCCCCGCGCTCGGCCCTTTCTGCGCTACGGGAGCTGGATCGGCGGAGACCGCGACGGGAATCCGTACGTGACGGCCGACATCCTGGAACGAACCGTGCGCATCCAGGCCGACCACGTCCTGCACGGCCATGAGGCCGTCGCATCG
Source organism: Chloroflexota bacterium (assembly GCA_040882345.1). GTDB lineage: Bacteria > Chloroflexota > Limnocylindria > Limnocylindrales > CSP1-4 > SPCO01. The sequence continues at coordinate 4,455 of JBBEBL010000141.1, read as the reverse complement.
CGGCTCATGCAGACCGTGTCCGCCGCCGTGTCCGGTGATCGCGGCACACCACGGACGCTGTCCATGCGCCTGGGTCGCGACGCGGAGGAGCTGCCGGAGACGGACCGCCAGCTGCGCCGACGGTTCCCCGGCGAGCCGTATCGGCAGCGCTTCGGGTTCATCGCGGAGCGGCTGCGCCGCACGCGCATCGCGCTGACGGACGACACGGGCGCACGCTCCGGTCACTATCCCAGTGTCGCCGCCCTGGACGCCGAACTCGCCGAATTGGAGGCGAGCCTCGTGGAGGAGGGCCTCGGCCGGGTGGCGTGGGGCGAGCTGACCGCGTTCCGATGGCAGGTCGCCACGTTCGGGTTCCACCTCGCATCGCTGGAGGTCCGCCAGCACAGCGAGGTCCATCGGCGCGCGCTGGACCTGCTGGAGACCGGGGCCGACGGGGCGGTCGAGGCAGCCCCGGGAGTCTCGTTGGACGAGGTCCTCGCCACGTTCCGGGCGATCGCCACGGTCCAGGCGCGGTTCGGGGTGGAGGCCGCGCATCGCGTCGTGGTGTCGTTCACGGCCGAGCCGCGCGACGTGACGGACGTGCTCGTCCTGGCGCGCGCCGCGGTCGGTCCGGACGCTCGGCTGCCGACGCTTGACGTCGTGCCGCTGTTCGAGTCCACCGACGCGCTCACCGGGGCCCGGACCATCCTGTCCATGCTCCTCCACGACCCGGCCTACCGCGCCCACCTCGCGTCGCGTGGCGACCGTCAGGAAGTGATGCTCGGGTACTCCGACTCGAACAAGGAGTCGGGGTTCCTGGCGGCCGCCTGGATGCTCCATGAGGCGCAGGCGGCACTCGTCGAGGTCGCGCGGGCGGAGGGCGTGGAGCTGACCCTGTTCCATGGCCGCGGCGGGGCCATCGGCCGCGGCGGCGGGCCGGCGAACCGGGCCATCCTGGGCAGCGCACCCGGGTCCGTCTCCGGCCGCCTCAAACTCACCGAGCAAGGCGAGGTCATCGCCGCGAACTACGCGGACCCGGCCATCGCCCGTCGTCACCTGGAGCAGCTCACGGGTGCCGTCCTCATCGCCTCCACGCCGGAGCACGATGAGCGGGCCGCGACCGCGATCCAGGCGGGCGGTCCCATCCTCGCCGAGCTGGCCGCCACGGCGCGCGAGGCGTACCGCAGCCTCGTCCACGACGACCCCGGGTTCGCGGCGTTCTTCCGCGACATCACGCCGATCACGGAGTTGTCCGACCTCCGCCTCGGGTCGCGGCCGGCCGCCAGGGGGCGCCAGGAGGTGGATGCTGCGCCGCCGATCGACGCCCTGCGGGCCATCCCGTGGACATTCGCCTGGAGCCAGTCGCGCATCAACCTGCCCGGCTGGTATGGCCTCGGGACGGCGCTGGAGGCGTACCGGGCGGCGCATGGCGACGCCGGTCTTGAAGCCATCGCCCGGCTGTACCGGTCCTGGCCATTCCTGTCGTCCGTCCTGGACAACGCCGAGATGATCCTGGCCAAGGCGGACATGGGTGTGGCGCGCCGCTACGCGTCACTGGTCCGCGATGCCCACGCTGACGCCGGGCGGCGCTGGGATGCCATCGAGAACGAGTACCACCGGACCGTGGCGCTGCTCCTTCTCGTCACCGGTCGCGCCGCGCTCCTGGATGGGGCGCCGACCCTCCAGCGATCGATCGGGTTGCGGAACCCGTACGTGGATTCCCTGTCGGAGCTGCAGGTGCGGCTGCTCGCGCGCCTGCGCACCATGGACCCGGACGACCCGGACCGCGGTCGAGTGCTCCGGCTGGTCCAACTGACGGTCAACGGCGTCGCGGCGGGACTCCAGAACACCGGCTGATCGCGGTCAACCGCCACCATCCAGGTGGATGGAGGCACCATGGCGGGCGATGACCGGTCGAGTCGCGCCGGGCGCCTGCCAGCGGACCTCGCCGGCACCGACGACGCGCCAGGTCTCGCCCGGTCGCCCGATCAGCGCGGTCCGTTCGCCGAGGCCCAGGATGCCCAGGTCGGTCGGGACATGCGGTCCGAAGCGGGTGACGTTGCGTGCCCACGATGCGGCGTCCGCGTGGGGCACGACGACGAGCCCCGGGACGACGCCGAGGCCGGCCACGAGACCGCTGGGTGTCCAACACGAGCCGGCCAGGGCCATGGCGCCGGCGCTGGCGCCGGCGAGCACCGCCCCGCCGTGCCACGCCTCCAGCATCGCGGCCAAGGCCGGGGAGCCGGGGAGGATCGCGGGGATCAGGTCAGGGTCGCCGCCCGGCAGGTAGATGACGTCGGCGCGGGCGATGCTTGCGGCGAGGGTCGCGTCCGCGGCCGACTCGGCGTCCAGGATCGGCACGCTGGCGAACGCCGCGGCCATGCCGGTCGCGCGCGCGATCCGCTCCAGGGCGTCAACGCCGTGCGCCGCCGCGAGGTCCGGGCGGCCCCGCGCGGCCGCCGTCGGGATGACCACGCCCCTGATCGGACCGCGGATCGGACCGCGGATCGGTGCCCCTTCCAGGATCGCCCGCAGGACCGGCTCGTCACCGGGCAGGAACTCCCCGCCACCGTGCAGGACGAGCAGGCCGGTCACGGCTCGTCGGGTCGGCCACGTTCCTCGGGCGGGGTGACGTCCTTGATCGGTGGCCGCTCGACCGTCGGAGGGTCGCCCCGGCCACGGCGCAGGACGCGGCGGACCGTGTCCGGACCGGCCACGAACGGGGCGAGGTAGGCCACCAGCAGGAACGGCACGAGGACGCGGGCGCCGGTCGGGCGCACGGCAAGGGCCATGGCCAGCAGCCAGAGGGCCAGCGCGTACAGGCCGATCACCCGCGGCGAGAACCCGGACAGCTGCAGGCGGCGAGCCGGGATCAGGACCAGCAGGCCGACGACCAGGGCGAGGGCGACCAGCCAGGGGGCGAGCGTCACCGCCCGATGATAGGGCCCGAGGCCACGTACGTGGTCCCCCGATCATGCGGTCCGCGCATGATACCGGTCGTCCTGCCCGGTGGTCCCGGCGTGGCGATGGCGCCCGGCGGGCCGCTACGCTGCACGCTCGCGCGCCCACGAACCCCATGCGAGTCGACCCTTGCCCAAGCGCTCCCTGATCCCGCGTGACCGACTGACCGCCTGGCTGGACCGCTGGGGTGGCGTCCTGCCGCTGCTCGTCGCGGAGTTCGTCGTGTGGGTCGGGTTCGGCGGTCTGCTGCCGGTCCTGCCGCTGTACTTCACGGAGCAGGGGATCGACCTCGCCACGCTCGGGCTCGTCATCGCGGCCTGGCCGGCGGCCCGGCTGGTCAGCGAGCCCATCTTCGGCTGGCTGGCCGACCGGACCCGGCGCGTACCGCTGATGGTCGTCGGCCTGATCGTCACCGGACTGGCGGGAGCCCTTCCGCTCGTGTTCACCGGGCCGCTCGCATTCGTCATCCTGCGTGCCACGTCCGGGCTGGGTGCCGCCGTCTACGACCCGGCCGCCCGTGGGTTCCTCACGGACGCCACGCCGCCGGAACGGCGTGGCGAAGCGTTCGGGCTGTACGGCGCCGCCCAGATGGGCGGACTCCTGCTCGGACCGTCGATCGGGGCGTTCGGGGCCTCCCACTTCGGCGGGATCGGCTTCGTGTTCGTGTTCAGCGCCATCACGTCCGTCATCGCCGCGGTGGGCGTCGCGCTGCGCGTCCGCGAGGAAGGCTACGCGCGCCTCCGCCACGCAACGCCGGCGCCGGCCCTGACGGAGTTCCCGTCAGACACGCCATTCCTGGAGGAACGCTGGGCACGCGACCTGGCCGACGACACCGCCCCCGCCGAGGTCTCGCCGGGTGTCCCGATGCGGCTCCTCAACCGAGGTCTCATCGCGGTCCTGATCCTCAACGTCGGCGGCTACTTCGGGAGCGGCACGTACGAGGTCATCTGGAGCCTGTTCCTGGAGGGACTGGGCGCGGATCTCGCCCTCATCGGCCTGACGTTCGCGATGTTCGGCCTGCCGGTGCTGCTGCTGTCGCCGGTGGCCGGCCGGATGGTGGACAAACGCGGCCCGCTGCCGTTCATCGTCCTCGGGATGATCCTGCCGGCGATCACCGGGATCCTGTACACGTTCCTCGTGGACCCGGTCCTCGCCGTGCCGCTGATCCTGGTTGAGGCGACCGGTTTCGCCATGCTCAATCCCGCCCTCTACTCCGTCGTTGCCGCCAACTCCCCGCCGGGCCGATCATCCACGGCGCAGGGGATCTACGGGGCCGCCGGGACCCTGGGATTCATCGCGGCGTCGCTGATCGCGGGCGTGCTGGCTGCGCAGAACATCCTCTACCCGTTCTACCTGTTCAGCGCCGTGATGGTCGTGGCGCTCCTGACCGGTCTGGCGATCGGGCGCCACCGCATGCGCGGCGCGGCGAACGCGGTCGTCAGTCCCAGCTGAGCGGCCGACGCAGCAGCGGGACGCGAGCGGCGGCCTCGAACACATACCGCGGCGGGATCCGGG
>JBBEBL010000140.1:17750-23231 GCA_040882345.1 Chloroflexota bacterium | reverse complement strand
GCCAGGATGACCGGCACGCTCCCGAACCGGTCCGCCAGGCGCCCGGAGATCGGCGACAGCCCGAACATCCCGAAGGTGTGGCCGCTGATGACGATGCCCACGGCACCAAGGTCGTGGCCGTGATCCGTCATGTGCAGTGGCGTCATGGTCATGATCAGGACCATCACGACCTGGACCGTGATCAGGGCCACGACGGCGACCGGCACGTTGGGCCGGGCGAAGACGCTGCGCAGGGAACCCGCCGTAGATCGTTCCCCGCCGGGCTGGTCGTGGCGCGACGAGACGTCCGCCAGCGCGTACGGGTCCGGCCGGAGCGCGAGGATGGTCAGGATCGTGGCGGTCCCCACGAACACGACCGGGACGAGGTACGCGCCCGCGAGATCCGGCAGGCCGAAGCTGGCGGCCAGCTCGGCGGCCGGCGCCGCGAGGTTGGGACCGATCACCGCTCCCACCGTGGCGCCCCACACGACCGTGCCCAGCGCTGAGGCGCGCCGGTCGGCCGGGAAGAGGTCTGCCGCCACGTAGCGCGACAGCTGGTTGGAGGCGTTCCCGAAGCCGATGAGCAGGGTGCCGAGGAGGAGGACCGGCAGGGAGGCCCAGATGACGGCAAGGGTGGCGATGAGCGCGCCGACCACCCCGATGCCGTAGCCGGCCGCGAGCCCGGCGCGCCGGCCCCGGCGGACCATGACCTGCGACAGGACGACGGCACCCACCGCGGCCCCGAAGACGACGGTCGCCCCGGGCGCGCCGGCCCACGCCGTGGTCCCGGCGATGTCCTGTGCCACGATCGTGGCGACCGTGACGGCGGCGATGTGCCCGGTGCTTCCCAGGGCCACGCCCGCGACCAGGGACCACAGGGCCCGTCGACGCAGTCGGTCCATCTCCGACGCCGGCAGGTCCAGGTGGGCGGTGGTCACCGCCCGATGATAGGCGCCTCGGCCATCTCGACGAAGGCGCACAGCGCACCCACCCAGCGCATCTGCTCCGGGGTCCGGCAGCCGGCCTCCAGGAGCCTCGGCGAGGCGACGATGAGGGCAAGGCAGCGCGCCCGCGACACGGCGACGTTGAGTCGATTGGGGGAGTACAGGAAGCCCATGTCGCGGGGTGCATCCTCGCGCGACGAGCTGGCCATGGAATAGATCGCGACCGCACCCTCGCGGCCCTGGAACTTGTCCACCGTACCGACGTTGCCGCGCGCCCCGGTCCGCCTCACGAGCGCGGCCTGGATCTCCGCCACCTGGGCGTTATACGGCGCGACCACCATGACGTCGTCTGGTCCGATGGGGAGCAGCTCTCCCGTGGCGTTCGTCCACGTCCCGCCGACCAGCGATGCCACGACGTCAGCCACGACGTCCGCCTCTTCGCGCGAGCGCGGCCCATTCCCGGCGTGGGGCACGGGAATCCAGCGGACGCCTGACCCGGACAGGCTGGTGTCCGGCCCATGGACGCGCTGCTGATCGGTGGATCCGTGGGTCCGCAGCCGGTCCTCGTAGAAGGTCGGTGAGATGTAGGCGTTGATCTCCGGGTGCAGCCGACGCGTGGTGTCCAGCAGCAGGCCGCGCTCCGGGGCGACCGTGACGGCGCCCGCCAGCAGATGCTCAAGGGCGGATGAGCCGGCCCCCGGTGGATGCACACCCTGGGTGACCATCGGCAGTTGATTCGGGTCCCCGACCAGGACGATGGCGCGGGCCGCGGTGCCCATCGCCACGACGTTGGCGGTGGACATCTGGCCCGCCTCGTCCACGAACAGGACATCGATGGCCTGGTCGAACTCCGGTCGCGCGAACAGCCAGGCGGTCCCGGCGATGATGTCGACTTCTCCCGCCGCCAGTGCCGCGGCGATCCCGACGTTGTCCGCCAGGGTCACGAATGGCAGGTGGGCGGCGTGGTCGTTGGCTTCGTCCGCCTTCTGGAGGACCCGCGGTGCGCGCCACGGACCATCGGCCAGGGCTTCATCGATCGCTTCCAGCAGGTTGCTGATCGTCTTGTGAGACTGGGCGCTGATGCCGACCGTGCGACCGTCCTCGACCAGGTCCAGGATCATCCGGGCGGCGGACCAGGTCTTGCCGGTGCCGGGCGGACCCTGGATGGGGAGGACGCCGTGATCAAGCGCCACGCCGATGCGCCGGGCCGCGAGGACCGGGTCCTCGCCAGGGCCCGCCAACGGCTCGCCTTCGCCCACCGGGTGGGTCGTCGTCGACCGGCGTGGCGGCCGCCGGAGGAGCAGATCGCGGACCGCCCGGTACGGACCGTCCCCATCCATCTCGTCCGCGATCACCGAATCGGCGACGCGCAGCATGGCCCGCTTCTGCGGGCTGGAGTCGATGGGCTTGATCGGGATGAGCGCTGCCGGGTGGGGCCAGTCCGACCGCTGGCTGCGTTTGAGGGCGACGATGCCGAGCTCATCGTCCAGCTCCACGATCGTCCCGGCACTCCTGCCGGTGCCCTTGTCCAGCGGCGCGGCGCCCGCCCCGAAGCCGTGATCCTGCGGCTCGAAGCGGTAGCGTCGGATGAGCATGCCGCGCTCGCCCGGTGACTCGTCCACGAACTCGAGCCCTCCGATCGCGTCGCGCTCGTCCACCAGCTCCTCGACCGTGAGCTTGTCCTTGAGTTCGTACCAGCGCCACCACTGCGACTTCTCCTCGCGGCGGTGCCAGTCCAGCAGGTCGGCCAGGAGCCGCGTGGCGGCTGCCGCGTCATCGTCGGTCTCCGTGGCGGCCCGGTCGCGCAGGTCCGCCTCGCGCGCGGCGACGTCCCGAAGCCAGTCGCCGACGCCGTCGCTGGGGGCGCCATCGGCAGCGACCGGTCGCGTCCAGTCGCGATCCGGCCAGCGAGCGACCGCCTGGCGCCGCCAGTCCTCCAGCCATGCTCGCAGTCGATAGGTGGACACGCAGTCGTCGCGGTTGTAGTCGGCGATGCCGTCAAGGATCGACTGGTCGCGCTCCTTGAGCCAGGTCTCGAACGCGACGACGCTGAACCCGGCGTCGGTGACCGGCCCCTCTCGGACCGGCATGTAGGACTTCTCCACCTGCTTGAGCGAATACGACTCGACCGAGCCGCGGATGCCCTGGCGGACGACGTTGAGCAGGTCCACGAGCACCTCGCCCCGGAGCAGGCGGTCCACGTCGTCCTGTCCGACGCCGTGCCGGGTCATGAGGCGCTTGATGGCGCCCGACTCGTAGCCGCCGTAGTGGTAGACGTGCATCTCGGGATGGGCGTCCAGGCGCTCCGTGACGAGCTTAAGGAATGTCAGGAACGCCTCCCGTTCCTCATCCTGATCCCGGGCCCAGATGGCACGGTAAACCGGCTCGCCGTCCACCTCCTCCACCACGCCGAGCAGGTACTCCAGACCGACATCCGTGGCCCACGGGTCCGCCTCGATGTCGAAGAAGAGGTCCCACGGCGACGGCTCAGGGAGGGCCGCCAGTCCTTTGCCCTGGTCGTCCGGGTCGGACTCCACGAGCTCCCAGACCCGATCGCCGGTCATGCGCTCGTGCAGCTGCAAGCGCGCCTGCTCGCGCAGCCGGGTGAGCCGGGCCTCGCGCAGGCCCTCCACGGTCAGGTCCGGAGCGAGTCCGGCGATGGTGGTCAGCGTCGAGATCCCGGCCGCGGCGAACCGTTCCGTGTCCAGGCGCGACAGCCCGGCGACGATGGACGGATGGTCGTCGTCGCGCCGCCGCTGGATGCAGGTGGGATACCAGCTGCAGACTCGGCAGTGGTCGACCGGGTTCGGGTACGTGACGCCAAGGCCAGCCTCCACGCCCGCGGCCACACGGGCCTCGAAGCGCGTCCTGACGTACCTGAAGTACGGCGCGAAGTCTGCCGTGCGGTTCCGATGCTCGACGCGATCGCCGGTGATGACGTACAGCCACTCCGGGGGGATGCCCTGGAGTCGCTCCAACAGGTCCGCATAGACGCACATCTGGAGGATCGCGCCCGCCTTGACGGACCGGGCCAGCTTCGTGTCGCCGATGTCGTAGCTCCAGGTGCCAAGGTCCGGTGATGGCCGGTCCATGCGCTTGAACAGGAAGTCCGCGTGGCCACGCCAGCGGCCGTCGAAGAACGTGGCCTGGAAGATGACGTCCGCTCCCGAACGCATCGCGGAGAGCGTCTGGGACTCCGCCGCCCGGAGGGCGTCAGGCGTGCGCAGCTCGCCCGTTTCGATCTCGACCACGCGGAGACCTTTCGCGCGGAGTTCGTCCAGGTAGGCGGCCTCGTGCAGGTCACCCTTCGCCTGGATCAGCTCGATCGTGGGGTCGTCTCGGCGGATCGGGCGATCCCACATTCCGGCGACGCGGCCCAGTTCCAGGGTAGACAGGTGATCGCACGCGAGATAGCCGACGAGGTCGGTCGCGCTCAGGATCAGGGTGCCGTCGGGGGCCAGTTGCACGACAGCACCTTAGCGGGCCGGTGTGACAGCTTGCCCGTCACGCTGGACGCGACGACGCCGGCCCGGGCGGATCCGGAACCGGCGTCGTGGGAGAGGAGCGGCGACCCGAGGAGGGGTGGGTCGCCGCGGGGGGAGGGTTATCGGCGCGAGCGCGCCGTGGCGAGGCGGAGGCTGCCGGCGAAGGCGGCCGCGCCGATGATCGCGAGGAGGGCCATGGACAGGCCGGACGACGTTTCGCCGTCCTGTGCCGTGGTGACCGTGTCGGATGCGGGGGCGGCAACGGCGTCCACACCGACCGCGGCGGTCAGGGTCTCACCGGCCAGCGAGCCGATGGCGAAGACGCTGTACGAGCGGCCGGCGGCCAGGTCCAGCGCCGCCGGATCCAGCGGGCAGACCGTGTTGTCCGCGCTGGCGCAGACCCTCAGGTCGTACGAGCCGGCGTCCAGGGTGAGGTAGTCGGTCGCGTTCGGGTACTCGAGGTTCTCGACGACCTTGGCAGAGCCGTCCTGCGTCAGGACGTCCACGGCGGGGGTGTCGGCAGAGAAGTGGACGACACGGACCTGGGTCTTGTCCTCGGTCGGCGTGGCGTCGTCCACGATGACCTGGGCCTCGATGGAGGCGAGCACGTTGGTGGCGGCGATCGTGTACTTGGTGCCGTCGGTCACGGCCAGTGCGGCGACGTCGATGGGGCAGACGGTGGCGTCGGCCGTGGCGCAGACCTTGATCGCGTAGGTGCCGCCGGGGACGGACACGTAGGACGTCAGGTCGCCGAACTCGATGCCGGACAGGGCATCCACCTTGTCGCCGTTCACGTAGACATCCACGGACGGGGCATCCGGCGAGCCGTGCAGCACGCGGACGTGGGCGCCGCCTTCGACGGCAGCGACGGGACCGGCGATGGCCAGGGCGAGGGCGCCGGCCGCCAGCAGGGTGCCCATCCGGGCGAGGCGCGAAGTGCGAGATGTCATCGGGTCAGCTCTCCTGTATCCGTTGCGGTCTGGGTGACCGGTGATGCTCGGGTACACCAACCTCTTCGGACGAGGTGTCGGGCCGGATGGGGTGCCGCGTGCCGCGTGCCGCGTGCCGCGTGC
>JBBEBL010000140.1:0-17650 GCA_040882345.1 Chloroflexota bacterium | reverse complement strand
CGAGGCGGGCAGGGCCAAGGCGAGCCGGGCTGGATATGCGGCCACGAGGCTGGGCGGGTGCGCGAGTGAACGCGCCGCCCCGCGCCGCCCCGGCCGCGATCAGTGGACGCGGCGGACGAACCCGCAGATGGGGCAGGTGGCGACCCCCGTGTCCGTATCCAGCTCAAGGAAGCTGGTGCACCCGTTCGTGCGGCAGTACAGGTTGGAGACCGAGGTGGACTGGGTCCGGCGGCGCATCCGGCGGATGGAGCTGGACCGGCCGGCGACGGCCGTGGTCATGGTGCGATTCATCATGGTGTGGCGTTGATCCTTCTGCGCGCCGGACGGCGTTCCAGCCGTCGGCAGCGATGATGTTGCTCGCTCAGGACAGCCCGATGTGGGGGCCGGAGCGGGTTGGTGGTCCGGGGTGGTGTTCCGGGAGCGTCCGTGCTAGAGGCGCTCGACCGGGACCGCATCGCGGACCGGTGACGTGAGCATCATGCGGCCGTGTCGCCGATCCGTCAAACGGCCCGAAGGTCCCATGGCTGACGCCGGACCTCACTGGTCGGCTACGCTGGCGCGATGACCGAGTCGCCCGGCAACGACCGGCCCAACCCGCGCATCATCCTGGGGTTCCTCGCGGCCATCCTGGCCGCCCAGGCGTTCTACGCCGGCACGTCCATCTTCCGCGAGCCGCTGGACTCCGGTGACCCGCTGCGCCTCCTCGTGGCCGCTGCGTTCCTGGTCTACGCGGCGATGGTCGTGACCTTCGCGGTCGGCGTCTGGCGACGGATGCCCTGGGCCTGGGCCCTCGCCGTCGCGATCGCGGCCGCTGGCCTGGTCATCGCCGGGCTCCAGATCGCGGGCGGGGTCCGCTGGGAGGATCTGATCCTGGGCATGCTGGTGGACGGGGCGCTGCTCTACTACCTCAACAAGCCCAGCATCAAGGGCCTGTTCTCGACCTAATCGGGGTTGCCAGCGCCCGTCGGGGGACTACCATCAGGTTCGTCCAACGTCGACCGTGGTCGGCGCATCACACGAGGGAGGTCTGAGACTCATGACGGAACCGGCTCCACAGAGCGCACCGCTGCCCAGCGGACTGGTGTACGGCGACGTGCCGAACCGGATCTTCGCGTACATCATCGACGTGATCGTCCTTGCCATCATCAACATCGTGGTGGGCATCGTGCTCGGCATCATCGGCCTGTCGGTCGTGACCCTGGACGGTCTGGAGACGAGCTACAACTACCTCGCCTCCATCATCGTGACCGCCATCGGCCTCGCCATCAGCGCCGCCTACTTCATCTACTCGTGGACGAACATGCGGGCCACGGTGGGGATGAGGGCGTTGAGTCTCCAGATCGGCTCGGCACCGGGCGGGACCACCGTCACGATGGATCAGGGCATCCGCCGCTGGATCGCCCTGGGAGCGCCGTTCAGCATCGCGCAGGTCCTCAACCCGCTGCCCGCGGTCGGCATGCTGATCGGCCTCGCGGCGCTGGCGTGGGTCATCTTCCTCCTGTACACGACGGCCAAGAGCCCCACCAAGCAGGGCTGGCACGACGTGTTCGCCAACACGATGATCGTCAAGAGCGCCCGCACCGTCGGCTAGAGCGGCGGGCGATCAGCGACCGGCCGGGGGATACCCGGTGATGCGGCGGATCTCGCGGTAGAGCGGCTGGAGCCGACCGTACATCCGCCGATAGACAGACCGATACAGGTCGTCATAGCGCGCGTGATCGGCGGGGTCCGGATCCCGGACCTCGCCGACGTGCACCATGGCCTTCACCGCGGACTCGATGTCGCGGTGGATCCCGAGACCCACCGCCGCGTCCACGGCCGCCCCGAGACCCGCGGCCTCGTGCGTGTGGACGCGCGCGACCGGAAGCCCGAACACGTCGGCCGTCAACTGCACGGCGGCCGGGCTCTGTGACCCGCCGCCGGCGATCCGCAGCGAGGTAGGCTGGACTCCGGTCCGCTTCGCCGTCCGCTCCAGGCCGTCACGAAGGGCGTAGGCGAGTCCCTCCAGGATGGCCCGGTAGACGTGGGCCCGCGTGTGGACGTCCCCGAATCCGATGATGGCGCCTTTCGCCTCCGGCCCCGGGATGCGGACGCCGGGTGACCAGTACGGCTGCAGCGTCAGGCCCATGGACCCGGCCGGTACGGACCCCACGAGCTCGTCCAGGAGCACCTCCGGTGCGACCCCCATCGACTCGGCGCGCGCGACGTCCGCGGCCGCGAACTCGCGCTTGAACCACTCAACCATCCAGTAGCCACGGTAGATCTGGATCTCCAGCGACCAGGCGCCCGGGACCGCAGCCGGGTACGGCGGGATGAGCGGGATCGCCTCGACGTAGCGGTCCATCGTCGTATTGACCGTCGCGGCCGTCCCGTACGAGATGGCCGCCATCTCCGGACGGATCGCGCCGGAGCCCAGGACCTCGCAGGCCTTGTCCGCGGCCGCGGCGATGACCGGAAGCCCCACCGGCAGGCCGGTGTGTGCCGCGGCTGCCGGCGTCAGCTCGCCGAGCCGACCGGTCGCGGGCACGAGCTCCGGCAGCCACTCGGGTCGGATCGGGGCGATCGTCCAGCGCCAGTCGCCGTCCGCGGACCAGCGGGATCGCCGGTAGTCGAACGGCAGGTAGCCCACCTGCGCGGCGACCGAATCCACGAAGCGACCGGTCAGTCGGTGGGTCAGGTAGCCCGACAGCAGGAGGTAGTGCGCGATCCGTCCCCACGTCTCGGGCTCGTTGGCGCGAAGCCAGTTCGCCTCGCACGCAGCGGCGAACCCCTCGATGGTGTCCCGCAGGCCCAGCACCCGGAACCCGAGCGCGGTCATGCCGCCGACCCCGCCGAGAGGCGGCAGGCCGAGTGTTCGCCGGTCGTCCAGCCAGATCAACGCCGGACGCAGCGCGTCCCCGTTCGCATCGGTCACCACGACCGTGCCTCTTTGGGTGGTGATCGTCACGCCGGCCACGGCATCCGGCCGCGCCGCGGGATCGGCGAGGACCCGCCGGCACGCCTCCCCGATCGCCGCCCAGTGGACCTCCGGGTCCTGTTCCGCCCAGCCCGGCTGCGGCGAGACGTACGCGACGATGGGCACGCGGACGCCGGCGTGGATCGTGCCGTCCGGGCCGACGACGAGCGCTCGCACACTCTGGGTCCCGACGTCGATCGCGACGATGCGGTCCGCCGCGCTGACGGGACTCACGACACGCCCCCGGCGTCGTCGTCCAGGAGCACGCCCCGATGCATGATCCCGGCCGGATCGAGCCGCTCGACGAGCGCCTTGAGCGCGTCCATGCCGAGCGGCCCCTTCTCCGCCTCGAGATACGGCGCATGGACGCGTCCGACGCCGTGCTGGTGGCTGATCGTCCCCCCGTGGGCAACGATCGTCTCGCTGGCGAGCCGCTTGAGCTGCTGCCAGCGCCGGAGCGTCTGGTCCGGGTCGGCGGCCAGTCGGAAGATGTAGGTCACGTACAGGCTGGAGCCACTGGGATACAGGTGCGAGAGGTGGCTGAACGCATGGACCAGCTCTCCCTGGGCCTCGAGACCCGTCCGCAGCGCCGGACCGAGCGCCTCCGCGAGGGCGACCACGCCCGACCAGTCCACGGCCGTCTCCACGGTGTCCACCCCGTAGCCCGCGGTCCACAGCGCGTTACGCAGGTACGCGGACCGGAACCGCTCGCGGTGCCACGCCGGCCCGAGACCCGGGACGCCGATCCCGCGCCGGGCACGGACCTGTCGCACGACCTCGCCCTCCGTGGCGCGGACCAGGCGATCCGAGCCCTCCATGCCCACGAGGAGGAGGCACGCGTCGGGACCCTGGCGGCGCCACGCCAGGTAGCGTCGCAGGAGTCGGGTCGCATGCCCGTCGGGTGCCATCACCAGCGTCGTCATCGTCTCCAACGGGGTCGAGACGCGGACCATCGCCAGCGGGAGTCCGGCGCCGGCCAGCTCCCGCCCCAGCTGCCAGGCGCGCTCCCAGTCCGGCACGCTGTAGGCGCGGACGACCTCACGGGCGCGGCGCGCGGTCGAACGGAGCGTGACGTCTGTCAGGATCCCGAGCCGCCCCTCTGATCCAAGGACCATCTCCCGGAGATCCGGGCCCGCCGCGCTGGCCGGAAACGGCGGCATCTCCAGCGTGCCCGTCGGAGCCTCCAGTCGGCCACCCGCGAACAGCCGCTCTATCCGGCCGTGGCCAATGGACGTCTGCCCGGACGAGCGGGACGCCACCCAACCGCCGACGGTGGAGAACTCGAACGACTGGGGCGCGTGTCCCACCGTCAGGCCGTGCGGGCCAAGGGCAGCTTCCATGTCCGGCCCGGCCGTCCCGGCGCCGAACGTGGCGAGTCCGCTGGCGCGATCAAGGTGGCGAAGCCCGGCCGTGCCGGCGAGGTCCACGGCCACGACCGGACGCGCCGACGGCACGACCGTCACGCCGCCGACGACGCTCGTCCCACCCCCGTACGGCACGAGCGACCAGCCAGCCGCCGTGGCTCGGTCCAGCAGGTCGCGCACCGCGGCCGCGCTGGCGGGGTGGGCGACGGCGTCGGGCAGCGCGGGCAGGCGCCCGGAGCGCAACGCGATCCAGTCGGACGCATCCTGACCGCGCGCGTGACGGACCCGGTCCTCCGGGTCCACGGACAGGCCGGGCTCGTCGCGGATACGCGCCGGCGCCGCCGCCGCCACCACCGATGCAAGGGTCGCATCCGTCGGTGGCGTTCCCGGTCCCACGAGGTGGCGCAATGCCTGGATGGCGCGTTCCGGGAGGGCGACCTCCACGGACGGATCGCCCCATCCGTTCCAGCGTCGCTGTGTCGTCATCGTGGGTATGGTGCCTGACTCGCGGCGTCCGGCGCGGCGTCCGGCGCGGGGATAGGGCACACTCGGGATCCCATGGCTGACGACGACGCCCGACCGACGGGGGTGCAACGCCTGCGGGCGACCGCGGGGGCCGCCCTTGGGGCGATCCCGGATCTGCCGGGCGCCCGGACACGGGGTGTCCGTCGGCTGGCGCGCCACCCCCTGCCATCGCTGCCGGACCTCCATCCGGAGGCACGCCGGGCGCGCCCGGTGGAGGTCGGCCTGCAGACGATCGACGTGACCGACATTCGCGGCACCGCGGTCGGAGGCGGCGACCAGCGAGGCGGTGACTTCCTGCCCCTGCGGCCATTCCGGGGCCAGAACTGGGCGGCCCGCTGGCAGCGATTGCGCCAGGCGCATGACGCGCTCGTAGACCTGCCCCCGATCGACGTCGTCAAGTACGGTGGGTCGTACTGGGTGATCGACGGACACAACCGCGTCGGTCTGGCCCTGTACGCGGGCCAGGTCGGCATCGATGCGTCCGTGGTCGAACTCGTGCCACCGGGCGGCCAGCGGACGGAGATCCCGGGGTCACTCGCCTCCCAGGTCGAGGCCACCCGGGCGTTGCGCGGCCGCGTGGCGGCCAGTGCGCCGCCGACCGTGGACCCTGAGCACGAAGCCTGACCGACGATGGTCCGACGCCTCAGCCTGACCTGGCCGGACCCGTGGCCGTTCCGTGCCCGCGACGGGCGCCCCATCCGCTGGCTCGCCGTGTCCGACGACCAGGACCCGGCGCTGGCCCACGCTGCGAACCGCGACGACCTGGGGCCGCTGGATGCGATCGTGGGCTGCGGTGACCTGGAGCCCGACTACATCGGTTTCCTGGCCGACGCGTTCCGGGTGCGATGCAGCTTCATCCGGGGCAACCACGATCGCGGCGGGTCATGGGAGGGAACCCTGGCCGTGGCGGCTCCCCGGCCGCTCGCCACGGGACGGATCCACGAGCTGTCCGGGATGCCGATCGTCGCACTGGAGTGGCCCGGGCTCCGCCACGGCGACCGCCGCCGGCACGATCGGACCGCATGGGCGGACGTCATCAGGGTGGCCGGCGCGCGCGCCGTGCGCCGGCTCGTGGGCCGCGCGCACCCGATGGTCGTCCTGAGCCACGCGCCGCCCTTGGGCATCGGGGACCGCGCCGTGGACCCGTATCACGTGGGCTACAGCGGCTACCGCTGGCTGTTGGACCAGGCGCGTCCTCCGCTCTGGCTGCATGGGCACGTGCCGCCGGCCAGTGTCGATGGCTGGCGGATCACGCACCACGGCACGGAGGTCGTCAACGTGACCGGGGCGGTGCTGATAGAGATCCGTGAACCGGAGTCCTGATCAGAAGGGTGGCCAGGGGACCGCGGGCCACGTCGGTGACGGCTCCGGGAATCGGCCAGCCGCCAGGAGGCCACGCACGCGCCGCTTCGTCGCGAGGACCTCCGCCCGACTCAGGAGCCCGCGAAGGGTGGACCCGAGGTCGCCCGCCAGGGCGTCGTGGAGGCGCTGCAGGCCGGCCACCTCGTCCGGAGCGAATGGCTCGCCGCGCCAGCCCCACAGCACGGTGCGCAGCTTGGGGACCGTCGAGAAGGTCACGCCGTGGTCCACCCCGTGGACGTGGCGACCGCCGTCCACCGGCAGGATGTGGCCACCTTTGCGGTCCGTGTTGTTGACGGCCGCATCAAAGGTGGCCATGCGCCGCAGTCGTTCGTCGTCCTCGACCACCATGGCAACGACGTCGACGGTCGGGTCGGGCTCGATGAACGCCTGGACCATGCCCTCGCCGAACGGCCCGTCGCGCAGGACGGTGGGCGGCACGATGTCCCAGCCCAGCGCCTCCGAGACGTGCCACGCCGCCACTTCGCGACGGGTCAGGGTGCCATCCGGGAAGTCCCCCAGGGGCCGTTCTCCGATGGTCGGCTTGTAGATCGCATCGGCAACGCGACCCTCGCACGTGACCCGCACGAACAGGGCGTTGTTGCTGGAGCCCACGATCCGGCCGACGAGCTCGATGTCGCCCGCGGCGAGGTCCACCAGCAGCGCGTGGCGCAGGGACACGGGGCCGGGACCCTGGTCAGTTGACGTAATGGCCGTTGCGGCGCGGGCAGATGTGGCCGTGCGGGTCCAGCGGCGCGCCGCACAGGGGGCAGGGAGGCCGGCCACCGGCGACCACGCGCGTCGCCCGGGCGACGAAGTCGCGTGCCGCCGCGGCGGTGATGCGCACGCGCAGCAGGTCCGGGCCGTCCTCGTCCTCGTCGTCGTCCTCGTCCGGGTCCACGGGGTCGCCATCCTCGTCCTGGGCCCGCGCCTCCACGAGGACCCGCTCCGCGCCGACATCCCAGCCGAGGGTCAGGGAGCCCGCCCGGAAGGCCTCGACAAGCGGCTCGTCCAGCGCGCCGGCATCGTCCACCGGCTCCGGCATCTCCGTGGCCTCTACGCCGCGCCGCTCCAGCTCGGAGAGCAGATCGCCGAGGCGGTCGGCCAGGACGGCCACCTGGACCTTCTCCAGCACGACGGACACGACGCGGGAACCTTCCCGCGCCTGGAGGAAGAACGTCCGGTCACCCGGTTCGCCGACGGTCCCGGCGACGAACCGGTCCGGCGGATCGAAGATGTAGCGTCGTCGCGGCATGGCTGGACTCTATACCGATTCGCCCGGTCGGCGGGATGGCCGTGCCGGACCCCGCCGTCACGCGACGCTGACGCGGACCGCGTGCCAGCCGCGGGCTCCGTCCGGCGCCGGTGGGGACGACCGCTCCTCCTGGAGCATGCCCTCCCCGTCCGTCGCCCTGACGGCGATGGTGTGGTCGCCGGGCGTCGCATCCCAGCGCACCAGCCACTGCACCCAGGTAGCGTCGGAGATGGGCGACGAGAGCTCCGCATCGCGCCACGTCCCATCGATCGCGACCTCCACGCGGCTGACGCCACGATCCGGGGCCCAGGCCACCCCGGCGACCGCCACGCGACCCGCGCCGACGGAGCCGGTCGGCGTGTCTATCCGCGACTGGGTGAGGATGGGTGCCTCCTTGGCCCAGCCCAGCGGCACCCAGTACGCGTCGAAGGATTCGAGCGTGGTCAGCTCCAGTCCCGTGAGCCACTTCGTCGCCGACACGTAGCCGTATAGCCCGGGCACGATGAGGCGTGCCGGGAAGCCGTGGGCCGGCGGGAGGGGCTCGTCGTTCATCTTGACCGCGATCATCGGCTCACGCGCCTCGTCCATGACCCAGGCCGTGGGCATGCCGGCGGTCCAGCCGTCCACGGACCGGCCCACGAGCTGCGTCGCGCTGGTCTGCACGCCGGCCATGTGCAGGACGTCGCGAAGGCGGACTCCCGTCCACTTGGCGTTGCCGACCAGGCGGCCACCGACCTCGTTGCTGACGCAGGCGATCGTCACGTACTGCTCCACCATCGGCATCGCCACGAGGTCGTCGTAGGTCAACGTCACCTCGCGATCCACGAGGCCGTGGACGCGCAGGTTCCACGTACCGGCATCCACGGATGGCGTCAGCAGCGCGGTATCGATCCGGTAGAAGCGCTCGTTGGGGACGACGATGGGCGTGAGGCCGGGTGTGGTCGGCGCGAGGTCAGCCCCGGCCGGGAGCGGGCCGGCCACCTCGGATGCGGGCGGGATCGGCGTGGCCACGCCGGGCGCGCGGCGTCCGCGATCGATGAGCGATCGACCGGTGACACCGGCCAGCAGGCCGGCGACCCCGATGGTGCCGGACCGGACGAGGAAGCCGCGCCGGCCGGCGTCCGCGCCACGAGGCGAGGGCGAGGGGTCAGCGCTCGAGCGGCGGGCCAGGCGCTCCACCGACCCGTTCAGGACGACGAGCCCGGCCCCCACTGCGACGGCCGTCTGCGCCGCGACGAACGACAGATTCACGGCCGGCTCCGACGCGGCGGCCACGAACCCGAGGATCCCGAACGCGGCAAATCCGGCAGCGGCGACGGGGAAGGTCCGCAGCGCGACGATCGCCAGGGCGGCGCCGAACGCCAGGGCCGCGCCGACCACGATGATCTCCAGGGCGAGCTTGTCGTTGGTGCCGAACAGGGCCACGACGAGGTCCTTCGCCCCGGGCGGCTGCCGGTCGATGACGGCCTGGCCGACGGCCGCGACGAGTGAGGTCGTGCCGGCCAGCACGCCGGCGATCAGTTCGGCGATACCGAGCGCCAGGGCCGTGGCGGCGACGCCCGCGAGGGCGGCCAGGCGCCGATCCGGCGGACGTTCGGTCATGACAGGGGGTGGGTCGGAGATCGTGGCCATGCGCCCATGCTGCGCCCCCATCGTGACATTCGCGTGTCGTGCCCCTATCCCGGGCGGCGCATCCGCGCCACCCAGCGGCCGTCGCGGCGTTCCACCTCGAGCGGCAGGCCGAAGGCCGCCGACAGCACGTCGTCGTTCAGGACGTCACCGATCCGCCCCTGTGCGACGACCGCTCCGTCGGCCAGCACGAGTGCGTGTCCGAACCCCGCGGGGATCTCCTCCAGGTGATGGGAGACCAGGACGATGGCGGCCGGCCGCGGTGCCGCGGCGAGCCGCTCCAGGTCGTGGATGAGCATCTCCCGGGCGGCCAGGTCAAGGCTGGCCGTCGGCTCGTCCAGCAGGAGCAGGTCCGGGTCCGGCATGAGCGCGCGGGCGATGGACGTCCGACGCCGCTCGCCGGCGGACAGCGTGGCGAACGGCTGGTCGAGATGCGCCCCGATACCCAACCGCTCGCCGAGTTCGCCGGCGCGCGCATGGTCGTCGTCCGTGTAGACGTGCCACCACGGCTCCAGCGCCCCGTGGCGGGCGGTCGTGATCAGCGTGCGTGGCGTGAGGTCGGGTCGCATCGCGGCCTCGACCGCGCTGCTCGCCAGGCCCACCCGTCGGCGCAGCTCGCGCGCGTCCGTCCGGCCGTAGCGCTCGCCCAGGACCGCAACGGAGCCGGTGGTCGGCCACAGGTTCATGGAGGCGACGGACACGAGCGTCGTCTTGCCCGACCCATTGCGACCAAGGACGACCCATCGCTCCCCGGGCAGGACGGTCCATTCCACGGGCCCAAGGATCGTCCGGCCGGCGCGCTTGACCGTGACCCCGGCGAGCTGGATGACCATGTCCATGATGCTACGGCCAGCCGGTCCAGCCCGCCTCGCGATCAGGGGATGACGATCTCCGCGCTGACGGGCTCCGCCTTCCTCCCGCCGAGGACGAGCTCCCGGCGACCCTTCAGGAGGACCGCGGAAGCGATACGCGCCATGGACCCGACGGACACCGTGGTCAGCCGGGTCAGCTCCGGCACGTCCGCCACCTGGACCCGTGGAGCGTCCTCGCGCGAACCGGCGATCGTGGCCAGCGAGCGGAGCAGCCGCTCCCGGGCGGCGGGGTCCGCGGCCGGGTCCAGGCCGGCGACGAATCCGTCGCGGTCCACGGCCGCGAAGGCGACCGCGCTGCTGGTCCGCAGGAGGATGGCCAGGACGTGCGCTGCCTCGGGCAGCAGCAGTGACGCCTCCACCAGCGATCCCCGGGCCGGGTGGTCGGACAGGGCGTACTGCGGCGGCACGTCGTGGTCGCGGGTCGCGAGGCCGTTGGCAAGCAGGATGCGCAGCGCCGCCGCGACGGAGCTGACCGGCGATCCGATGGCGTTCGCCATCGGGGTGAGGCGCAGGCCAGCGGGATCGTGGGCCAGGGCCACGATGATGTCGAAGCTGATCGGCGACAGCGCGAGACGCCGCCCGGCGGACTCCGGGATGATTCGCTGAGTGCCCGGACGGGTCACCGCTGGTCGAGCGCCTCCCGTGCCAGGGCGAACGCCCGGTCGTGCTGGCCCAGGGCGGCCAGCGAGTCCGCCCACGCCGACAGGATCTCGCGACGCCGGGCCGGCAGGTGCTCCGCCTGGGCGGCGGCGACCTCGAAGTCGGCCGCGGCGGATTCGTGCTGGCCGAGGGCGGAATACGCCCTCGCCCGGGTCACGACGGCATTGAGGCGGGCTCGCTCTTCGTGCGATCGATCGGCGATCGCGATCGCCTCGTCAGCCAGGGATATCGCGGCCTCCGGGTCACCCATGCCGAGCGCGATCTGCGCTTCCGTGTCGGCGAGGTGCGCGGCCAGGCTGTCGTCCCGCCGCTCCGTCGCATCGGCTCGGGCGCGATGGGCCAGGTCGGAGGCGCGCTCCGCGTTGCCGTTCGCGAGGTACGTCAGCGCCAGCTGGTTCTGGAGATACCCGAGGTCGATGTCGGACTCGGCGGCCCGCAGGAGCGCCGCAGCCTGGTGTCCGAATCGGATCGCGGCCTCCAGGTCACCGGACTCGCGGTGGGCGTCGCCGAGGGTGGCAAGGAATGTCCCGCGACGACGATCATCGAGGTCCGCTCCAAGACCACGGGCTTCCTCCAGGTAGGCGAGGGCCGTCACGGGCGAGCCTCCAGAGCGCTCGATCATCGCCGCGGCGACGAGCAGGCGGAGACGAAAGTCCGGGGAGACCGGCGCGCCGTTCCTGACGAGGTCGATCAGGCGGGTCACGATGGACCGCGCCTCCGGATGGTTTTCGGACTGGTAGAGCGCGGAGGCCAGCCAGTATTCCGCCTCGATCGCGTCGGCTGACCGTCCGGCCCGGACGAAGCCCTCCGCCGCCTCCGTCGCCGGACGGATCGCCTCGCGCGGGCGGTCCAGCCGGCACAGGCACTGCGCGATGGACGTCTGGAGCTCGGATCGTGCGGCCCCTGCGGCATCCGCCAGCAGCGTCTCGTAGCCGTCGAGCGCGGTGAGCACGTCACCGGATGCGAGGCGGATGTCCGCCGACACGCGGTCCCACAGCGGATCGCCGTCCGCGATGAGGCTGGAGGCCGTCCGTCCCAGGCGCGGCGCGAGGTAGTTCAATGCGGCCATGGACGGCTTGGCGAGGCCGTGCTCCAGCGCGCTGATGTAGGCCTTCGTGTAGCGCTCGCCGGCCAGCGCCGACTGGGTCAGCCTGGCCGCCTGCCGTGCCTGCTTGATACGACCCCCGATGACCTGGGCCAGGGCGGAATCATCAACGACGACGCGTCGGCGTCTCTTCACGGTCTCCATGACGGGCAGTGTACCGCACGGTCATGTGCTGTTGAACCCCTGAAAAGAACTCATCCAGGTCGACCCCGAGATGACCGAGGAGCACGGTGAGCGTCGGGATCGAGGGGACCGCGCGACCCAGTTCGACGGCGGAGACGAACGCCCGCGTGTACGGCCGGCCCACCGCAGCCTGGCTCAGTCCTATGGCAACGCGCCGTCGCCGTAGTTCGCGTCCGATCGCCCGGGCAAGGCGGGGATCGCGAGTATGTTGTGTAATACTTGACATGCTCATGGGTGAAGCCTAGCATCGCGGCCACGGAGTGCGCCACCCCAGGACGCGCCCGTCGCACCTGGAGGTACGGGCACATGACCCGAGTCACGTCCATCCGCCGCGCGATCGTCGCCATGCTCTTCTCCGCCGCGCTCATCGCGGGCACGGCCGCACAGGTCCTGGCGGGAGGCGGGAACCCGCCCTTCCCGAAGTGAACCCGGCGTCGCGCGCCTGACGCGCGACGCGATCAGGGCGTCGGGGTCGGGGTGGGGGCCGGCTCCGGCGCAGGTGTCGGCGCGGGTGTCGGCGCCGGGGTGGGTGCTGGCGTCGGTGTCGGCGCGGGTGTCGGCGGGGGGGTCGGCGCCGGCGTCGGCGTTTCGGTCGGTTCCACGCTGGGGCTTTCCGACGGGGATTCGGACGGGCTCTCCGACGGCGTCTCCGTGGGGCAAGGCTCGGGCACGGGCCCGGATCCGTCCGGTGTCGGTGCCTCGAACGAGGGGATCACACCGCTCGGGTCCGGCGTCGGCACGAGGTAGCAGGTCGGCGACGGGCTGGGCTCGCCGCAGCCCTCGCTCACCAACGCGCCCCATGTCCGTCCGTACGGGTTGAAGCTGTTGTTGTAGAAGTAGGCGACGCGCGTGCCGTCCGGCCCGCCACGGGTGCCAACGCCGCGCTCCGCCCGGCTGATCCAGTCGCGGTCGGCGTCCATCCAGCCGCGGAAGCGGGTCTCCAGGCCGATCGCTTCCAGCACCTTGTCGCCGCACGCGTCCGCCTCCAGCGTGCGCGTCGGTTCCGTGCCGGCGATGAACCACTCCTCGATCGGCTCGGTCCCGGTGCCGGGCAGCAACCCGGTGAATGGGTCGATCGCGACGCGCGTCAGTCCGTCCGGCCGCTGGAACGTCGTGATCTCCCAGTCGGCGGTGGCCTCCTTCAGGAAGCCCTGCCAGACATACGTGGAGACGTCGATGGAGAAGACCGGCTTGGCCGGGGTCGATACGGGGGTGTTGTCGCTATTGCCGTTCCATACCCCCACCGCGAGGGCGTAGGAGCCGGCGGCCCGACCTTCAGCTGACGGCGGCGCGATGTAGCCATACGCGTTGAGGTCCTTGGCGTCGTTGTTCGTGCCGGTCTTGAGCGTCGCCTGGCGATACGCGCCCTCGGCGTCCCGGATCTGGAACCGGCCCCAGAACGGGTTGGTGCCGCGGACCGTGTTCCCGCGCAGGATGTCCGTGACGATGTACGCCGCCTGGGGGCTGACGATCTGCTCGCCCTCGGGCGGGACATAGGGGTCCACGACGTCCCTGCCGCTGCGGTCCTTGACGGCCAGGATCGTCGTGTGGCCGATGCGCCGTCCGTCGTTGGCCAGCGTGCCGTACGCCGTGACCAGGTCCACAGGTCGCGTCTCAGCCACGCCGAGGGCAAGTGCCAGTCCGGCGTCCGTCGTCTCCGACTGGAAGGTCATGCCGAAGTCGCGCGCACGGTCGAACACGTGGGCCGGGTCGTTGACGGCCATCGCCTTGACGGCCGGGATGTTGAGCGAGAACTGGAGGGCGTTGCGGACCCGAACGGGACCGCGCTCCAGGTTGTCAGCGTTCTGGGGCGTGTAGTCGCCGCCGAAGTCCGTCCCGACGTCCATGAGCATCGTACCCGCGGTCATCGTCCGGTCATCTATACCGACGACGTAGTTGAACGGCTTGAACGCGGAACCCGGCTGGCGATACCCGCTGCCGACCACGTCGTACTGGGGCTGGAACTCGTCTCGCCCCGCCGTCGAGTAGTAGTCGGCCGAGCCGACATACGCGACCAGCTCCCCGGTCTCGTAGTCGAGCGCGACGAGCGCGCCGTTGCGGACGTTCTTGTCGTCCAGGTTGCGGACCCAGTCCGGGTACTCGTCGAACCCGAGCGCCTTCGCGGCGGCTTCCGGATCGCGGCGGTGTGGGACACGCGCGGCCAGCTTGACCCACTTCTCGGCGACCTCCTGGAGGGCCAGGTCGATGGTCGTGGTCACGCGCAGGCCGCCCGTCTCAAGGGCGTCGCACGTCTGGGCGTCCGGGCCACACAGCTTCAGGGTCAGCTCGTCGCGCACCGCCCATACGAAGTGCGGCGCCTTCCAGCGGGCGCTGGACTGGCTGGCCAGCACGACCTCATCGGACTTGGCCGCCCGGAAGTCCGCGGCGCTGAACGTGGTGCCGGAGATGGGCGTGCGGTCGCCGGCGGCCATGAGATCCAGGATCGCGTTGCGTCGAGCGACGATCTTCGTGTCCATCGGGACGATCAGCGTCCGGCTCGCGGCCGGGCACTCCTCGCCGTCCGCCACGGTCGCGCTGCAGCGCTCCACGGCGTTGCGGACGAGGTCGTAGTTGGATGGCGACTGGGGGAGCGCGGCGAGGATCGCGGCCTCCGACGGCGTCACGTTCTCCGCGGTGAAGGCCTTGCCGAAGTAGCGCTCGTAGGCGGCCTTCACGCCGTAGGTCTGGTTGCCGAAGTAGTTCTGGTTCAGGTAGGCGGTGATGATCTCGCGCTTGCCTGCCTCGCCGGGGAATGCCTGCGTCACCCGGATGGACTGGATGATCTCCTTGAGCTTGCGCTCCGGCGTCCGGCCGGAGTCCTGCACGAGGGCGGTATCCAGGAGGCGGGCGCGTACGAGCTGCTGGGTGATCGTGGATGCGCCGCGACTGTCACCGCGGAGGGAGTCGAGACCGGCGGCGACGATGCCCAGCGGGTCGAAGCCCGCGTTCTCCCAGAACGTCTTGTCCTCGATCGCGGTCGTGGCGTCAAGGATGATCGGCGGGATCTCGTCGTAGGTCACCACCTCCCGCTTGAAGTCGCCGTAGCGGGCCAGCTCGTTGGTGCCGGTCCGGTCGTAGACGATCGTCTCTTCCGGGAGCACGTAGGTGGTCAGCTTGGCCGGGTCCTCCAGGTCAGAGGCGAGGTAGTTGTAGCCGATCACTGCGGCCACGGCGCCGATGACGCCGATGCCGGCCAGGAACAGGAACACGATGAGCGCGACGTAGCCCAGGGTGGAGCGGCGCGGCTTGCGCGTGGGTCGTGCGGGTCGTGACGGGCTGCGACCGGCGGGTCGCGGATGTGCGGACAACCTGGGATCTCCGATGTCGTGGCGGTGACGGCGTCGGGGCACAGCATCGCCGATATCGCGTCATCGCGGGGATGTCGAGCGGGGGCGGGGGCGTTGCAGGCGCATGTCGACGGGCGCCAGGGGCGTCCCTGGCTGTGGCGTTGGAGCCGCCGCTGCCCAGCCGCCGTCCCGGCAGCCGCTGCCCAGGCCCCGGGCGGCCGCCGTCCCGGCCGCCGCTGCCCAGGCCCCGGGCGGCTTCACCGCGGGTGAACGCCTTTGGCGATCTGGGCGCCCGCCGCGGGCGGCTTCACCGCGGGTGAACCCCGGCAGGCCGAAGGCGTCGCGTCGGTCGCCTCGATGGCTGTCTGGCACGCCCTGCGTGCTTGCGGTTCACCCGAGCCGAAGGAGGACGTGCGAAGTGGGCCGTCGCCGTCGACCTGAGGGGGTCGGGACCCGCTTCGTCCCGCTGACGTTCAGCACGGGTGAACCCGAGGGCGAGTGCGGGGCCGCGGCGGCGCGGGCGGCGCGCGTCGGGCGCGACTGCTCACGCGGGGTGAATGATCGGCACGGAGCGCGGCGACGGAGCCCGAGCGTCAGTCTTGGCGGCCGTCCGGCATCACGCTCCGCCTCGTGCCGCGGATACCGCGGAAGTGGCGAGTCGTGCCCGCTCCTGGACGGACGCGGGCGTGCCGCCGGCGAACAGCCAGCTGCCCATGCCGACCGCGATGGCCCCGGCCATGATGTAGTCGCCGGCGTTCTCCACGGTGATGCCGCCCGTGGGCTGCAGCGGGATGTCGGGGAACGGACCTCGGAGTTCGCGAAGGAAGGCCGGACCGAGGGCCGAGGCGGGGAAGACCTTCACCGCGGCCGCGCCGGCACGCCACGCGGCGAGGACCTCCGTGGGCGTCGCGGCGCCTGGCAGCATCGCAACTCCTCGGGCTGCGGCCCAGGTGACGATCGCCGGATCGAGGTGGGGCGAGACGAGGAACGTGGCACCGGCATCAAGCGCCCGCTCGGCCGCGTCCATGGAGAGCACCGTGCCGGCGCCGATGGCGATCGGGATACCTTTGGTTCGCGCGTGCGCGGCCGCGGCCTCGATCGCGCGGAGCGCGGCGTCCTCGGGGTCGTTGAGGGTCAGCTCGAAGGCGCGGATGCCACCCGCAGCAAGGGCATCGGCGATGCCTGGCACGGCATCCGGCGCGAGTCGTCGGGCGATGGCGACGACGCCGGCCTCGATCAGGCCATCGGGCAGGCTGGGTCGGGTCATGCCGGGATGATGCCTGATGGCGGGCGGCCGCGCGGACCCAGATACGCGACTTCGATCGGGCACGACGTGCCGGGTGGCAGGATCACCCCGGCGCAGTAGATGCATGCGGCCGACTCTTGGGGCTGGCCGGCGGAGCGCCGACCGGGTCAGTCCACGTACTGCAGCGGCGTCACCACGAAGTCCTCCGGCAGGCGGACCCCGGTCGAGTGGTTCGGGCAGTACCCATTCGGGACCTTGTCCAGGTACTGCTGGTGGTAGTCCTCGGCGTAGAAGAACCGGTCCATCGGGCGGATCTCCGTGGTGATCTGGCCGAAGCCCGCCGCCGAGAGTCGCTCTTGGTACGCATCCCGTGACGCCTCGGCGACGGCCCGCTGCTCGTCGCCGTTCGTCAGGATGATGGACCGGTACTGGGTGCCCACGTCATTGCCCTGGCGCATCCCCTGGGTCGGGTCGTGGTGCTCCCAGAACACCTTGAGCAGCTGCTCGTATGTGACCCGCGACGGATCGAACGCCACCTGCACGACCTCGGCGTGGCCGGTGAGACCGGAACACGCCTCCTGGTACGTGGGGTTGGGTGTCGTCCCGCCGGCGTATCCGACGGCCGTGCTGACGACGCCGGGGACCTGCCAGAACGCCTTCTCGGCTCCCCAGAAACAGCCGAGGCCGAACACGGCGACCTGGGTGCCGTCCGGCCACGGGCCGGCGATGGGCGTGCCGAGGATGGTGTGCAGACCGGGCTGGGCGATGGGGTCGGCGCGGCCGGGGAGGCTATCGGCGGGGGAGGGAAGCGTTGGTGGTTTGGAGCTGAAGAAGCGCATGCCGGCAGTCTACGACGGGTCCGTGGCGATCCTGTGACGACGCCGGCGCCGGGCGGTAGCATCACCCGGGTGGACGCCCCGCGGACCGATCTCCTCGCCCGGACCCTCGCGGCCACCGATGGCTGGGGTGTCGCCCATTCCGCCACGGCGATCGTCGGACCGGAGGGGGTCATCGCCACGCACGGCGACCCGGACCGGCCGTACCGGTGGGCCTCCATCACCAAGCTCGTCACGGGGCTCGCCGTCCTGACGGCCGTCGACGACGGCACCATCACGCTCGACGAAGCGGCTCCGCCGCCGGGCCCGCCCGGGGCGACCGTACGTCACCTGCTCGCGCACGCGTCCGGCCTCCCCTTCGACGGCGAGGGCC
>JBBEBL010000139.1:22584-23258 GCA_040882345.1 Chloroflexota bacterium | reverse complement strand
GTCCCCGTAGCTCAGTGGACAGAGCAACCGCCTTCTAAGCGGAAGGTCGCAGGTTCGAATCCTGCCGGGGACGCCACGCGAGCCGCCCGCCTATCGAGGCCGTTGGGGACCCGATTTCTGGGCCGACGGACCCTTGCTCAGGCGCTTCCCGCGGGCGCACGCTCCTTGGTGGAGGGATGACCATGCGTCATCTTGCGTCCCGCGGACTGCTGTTCGTGCTGGCGGCATTCCTGGCCGTCACCGCCATCGCCGGCGCGGTCTTCGTCGTCCCCGGGCTGCCGCTGGGGTGGCTGGAGGGCGGCCCGTTCCCCGACTACACCATCCCGGCATTCGCGCTCGGCCTGGTCGGCGTCCTGGCCGTGCTGACGCTGCTCGCGCTCATCGTGCGGCCCGAGGTCGCCGGGATCATCGCGGTCGTTGCCGGCTTCGCGATGGTCGCGTTCGAGATCGTGGAGATCGCCGTCGTGGGGTTCGCCCTGGCGGAGTACGGGGCGGCCGAGCCCGTCGCCTGGCTGCAGGTGGTGTATATCGCCATCGGGCTCGCGACGATGGGCATCGGCGCCGCGTTGTGGTCAGTCACGGCAGAAGACCGGCGGCGGCGGTCCCGGACCGGGCACGACGCGGTCACGCTGCACCTGTAGCCTCAAGCGCCCCCCGGACACTTGGTCCGGGCG